>CANRDX010000048.1 GCA_947629485.1 uncultured Clostridia bacterium | reverse complement strand
CACGGCGCACCCGCTCGCTCTCTTTTTCTCTTTCCACAATGTTATGGTAGCACAAAATTTTCGCGCTTTCGGGGGTATGTGACATATTTTTTGAAAAAAGTCGGAAAAATTTTTTGCCCCACCCCCTATCCCCCTCCCAAGAGGGGGCGGCATTTCGGTTGCTCGGGGAAGATATACTCACGCGGCGCCGCGGCTCTTTGAGCCGCGGCGCCGCGTGAGTGTATGAGGGGGAGGACTTTGTTATTCGGGGAAGATACACTACTTCGCCTACGGCTCGTGCCGCGCTTGGTAGACGAATCGTGCGCGCGGGGCAAGGAGAAGGCAGGGGTGCGGGGATAAATTTTGCGGAAAATCTTGCAAATTTTTTGCGGGCGTGATATACTGACAGTGCCACACAATTTCATATTTTTCGTGCAAACGGCTACACTGGCATTTAGTGTATCCCTTTTCCCGTTTGCACGGTGAAATTGTGTGGCAACAATCTCGGGATACTCAATGCGGGCGTTCCGTGATTGGAGCGTCCTTATTTTTTTGCCCGCAAATATTTTACAGGAGAAAGGAAACATGAAACACAAATTTTTGACGGTTCTTCTGTCCCTCGTAGCGGCGCTCTGCCTCTGTCTCGGCCTTGCGGCGTGCCGCGACGATCCCGAAAAGCCCAAGGATCCGCCCGCGGAGACGGGATCTGTCGAGGGCACTTGGTCGGGCGCGACAGGTAAGGCGGCGAATGCCACCATTACGATCGACGTAGACGGAAACGCCGCGCATATGGTTATGAAAGAAGTGAGGAACGAGGAAACGACGTATGTGTATTTCTCGTTCGCCAAAGCCGAAGACGGAAGTTACACCATGACGCAAGGGAGCGGAAACAGTGCCTCCACCACCACCATCAAGGTGAGTGCGGAGAAGAAACTCGAATATACGGTTGTACCTCCCGCTTCCGCGGAGGGCGCCGAGGCGCAAACCACGGTTTTTCCGATCAAGGCAGAACTTCCCGCCGCGCTCAACATTACAGGCGCGAAATATGCGACAATCGCGGGCGCCGTTACGGAGATCGACTTCGGCGCTATGCCCGCGATCAAGTATGGCGAAGATGCGCTCACGGGCGTGAAACTCGTCAACGTCGGCGGCTACAAAGTCTTTACGGCGAAATACGATGAGGATGACGCTACGGTGATCGCCTTCAAGGATGGCACCGCGAACAAGGCGTATGTTGTTGTTACGGGCTTGATATCTAAAATAGTCGATCTATCGGACACGAAGCCCGCGCCCAACCCGCCTGCCACGGAGCCAATCGAGGGCTATTGGACGGGCGGAACCGTGGGGATCGACTATGATCATGGTGAAATTATTGTCCATGAATTTGCCGCGACCGTTGTTCTTGACGGCGAACAGGCGAAAGTAGTTTATTCCATTTCGGTCTATGAAGATGAAATACTCGGCGATATTGCTGTGTGCGACTATGTTTCGTTTGAAAAGCAAGAGGACGGCTCTTATAGGGGTGAGTTGACAAATGACGGCGGAACGATTACGTATGAGCTCAGGATGATCGAAGGTAAGTTACAAATGGTGATCCTCGACCTCTTCCCGCAGAGCCGCGTTGAGGTCAACTTTACGGCGAAGGAAGAGCCCGCCGCGGCACCCGATGTTTCGGGCATCAAGTATACGGAATACCGAGAAACTGCGGTAGAGATCGACTTTGACGCCACGCCCGTGCCCACCGTCAAGTACGGCGAAGCGTTCTTCACCGATGTGGAGATCTTTGATATCGGCGCCTACAAATTGCTTACGGGAAGATACGATGGGTATGACACGATGATCGTCATCTCCAAGGAAGGGGGAACGGTTTACGCATATACAAGCCTTATGCCCCTTGAAACGGAGAAATATGAACTGACAGATGCAAAATCTTGACCCAGACGGATGCCAATGCCGAGTGGACGGGGTGGTGTGACGCTCGGCAGGTCGCTTGTATTAAGCGTTTTGGCGTGATGGAAATGAAGTCGGTGCAACGCTTGGCGAGTCGCTTGCTCCTCGCGCGCTCCCGCTTGCGGTCCTCCGCATTGCGTGAGGTTTCAAAGGGCGAAACCTCACGCAACGCGGAGGCTATTCCGCTCCGCGGAGGGGGGCGGTAAAAAGGCGGTGATGATTTTTTCTAGAATTACGGGAACAAATGCCATATCGCCTTTTCGCTTCTCTTGCGGGGAGCGAGGATTTTGGACTTTGGAGAGGCGGTAGATAGACGGGGGAATGTGACGTATTTTTAACGCATGAGGACGAGAGAGTACGCCTGCGGCGGAACGATTGTATAAGCGTTTTGGCGTGATGGAAATGAAGTCGGTGCAACGCTCGGCGGGTCGCTTGCTCCGAGATTTTGGGCTTATCGTTGACAGGCGCGGTGCAACTTTCAACAATTCGCTTGCTTCTCCCGCGCTTACCGCTTGCGGCCCTCCTCATTGCGTGAGATTTCAAAGGGCGAAACCTCACGCAACGCGGAGGCTATTCCGCTCCGCGGGTGGGGGTGTAGCGAAATGGGCGATGACGATACAATTCTACTGCGAGTAGAGTGAAAAAGGGGCGCGTTGTGTATGGGGGTGGAGCGAATAGAAAGGCGTACCCCCTCCCCCTGTGTCCCCCTCCCCGCGCGCGTAGCGCGCGGGGAGGGGGATATTATGTAGGATAAGGCGTGACAGTATAAACATGCCGTCGCGGGGGGGGGGATCATATTAGAGGATAAGGCATGACGGCGCACACGTGCTGACGCGGGGGGGGGAGGGGGGATATCTTATATGCCGCGCAGCATATGCCGCGCGGCGCACTTTCTGTAAACGGAGCGCAAAAAAGCGGCGCGGACGAATGTCCGCGCCGCGGTGCATATGTGCGTTATACGATATATGCGGGGTCGGGGGCGGCGCCGTCGAGGGCCTTCTTCTGCTCGGCGTAGCCGGGCTTGCCGAGGAGGGCGAACGTCGCCTTCTTGCCCGCCTCCACGCCGGGCTGGTTGAAGGTATCGATATTCAGCATCGCGCCCGCGTAGGCCGTCTGCAACTCGAAGTAATACAGAAGTTCGCCGAGCGTGAACGCGTTGATCTCGGGCACGTTCACGGTGTAGTTGAGCCGTCCCGCCTTGGTGAGCGCAAACGCCGTGGCCTTGTTCTCCGCCTGGA
>CANRDX010000047.1 GCA_947629485.1 uncultured Clostridia bacterium | reverse complement strand
CGAGAAGGATGCGCGTGCCGCCGCTCTCTAAAAGCAGGGTCGCCGTCCCGAGCCATTTGATCTTCATTTGTTCACCGTGATACAATTATAGCACGCCCCGCCGACAAATACAACCCCTGCGCCGCTTTTTTGTGCACCTATGTATTTCTCATACACTTCCCCTTGAAAAATCATCCCCGCCCTTTTGCCGCTGCCTCCTGTTTGCGTCGGCAGGAACCGCCGCAAACCCCGTACTTCGCCTGCGGCTCGTGCCGCCCGTGGTCGAAAATAGTGCGGGCGGGGCGCGCCCGCCAGCGCTCCTGTCGCGGTGCGCTACTTCGTGCCGCGCTTAGTAAACGAATAGTGCGCGCGGGGCACAGCCCACTGGGCTGTTGAGCATGGTGCACCGCTCCACCCGCGGAGCGGAATTGCCTCCTCGTTGCGTGAGGTTTCGCCCTTTGAATCCTCACGCAATGAGGAGGGCCGCACAAACAGGGCTCCCAAAAAAGATTGTGAAGCAAGATTTTTTGGGAAAAGGAGGCGCGGGCGTTCAAGCAAAGCGTTTGCCGTAGGCGAACGCTTGCGAAATTCGCCCCGCGCCGACGCGCGCGAGGAGCAAGCGACCCGTCAAGCGTTGCACCAAGCCTGTTCACTTCAGTCTAAAATACATAATGCACCGCCCCACCTCATTTTCGTCCGTCCCCATTTACCTCTCAAAATTTCCTTTGACAGCCGCACGGCGTTGTGCTATAATTTTGGGCGAAAAACGGCGAAAAAAGGAGCAAAACCATGAAAGAACAGCAAACGAAGGGCGGCGCGCAGGCAACCGCCCTCGACATTCTCAAAAAAATCATCGACGGCTTCCTCGCGGGTGCGCTCATCTCCATCGGCGGAGCGGTGTTTCTCGCCTGCTCCGGCGAATGGTCGGGCACCCTTGCCCCCGTCGGCAAATACGTCGGCGCAGTGTTCTTCTGCACGGCGCTGCTCTGCATCTGCATCAAGGGCTTCTCCCTGTACACGGGGAAGATCGGGTATGTGCTCGAAAAGCACTCCAAGGAGGATCTCTCCGTCATGCTGCTGGGGCTCCTCGGGAACTTCATCGGCACCGTGGCATGCGGATACCTTCTCGCCGCCGCCATTCCCTCTTTGAAGGAAACAGCGCTCACGCTCTGCAACGGCAAGTTGCAGTCGCAGGCGTGGTGGCAAACGCTCGTGCGGGCGTTCTTCTGCGGAATTCTCGTCTTTCTCGCCGTGGATATCTACCGCAACCACAAGACGCCGCTCGGCGTGGTGTTCTGCATTCCCGCCTTCATTTTGAGCGGCTACGAGCACTCCATCGCCGATATGTTCTATTTCGCGGCCTCGGGCATCGCCTCGGGCGAAGCGCTCCTCTTCATTTGGCTGGTCATCTTGGGGAACTCCTTGGGCGGCCTCATGATCCCCGCTCTCAAACTTGTGGGCGCGAAGAAGCCCGCCGTCCCTCATTCCGAGCCCGCACCGCGGGCGAGTGAATCTTCCCCCGCCGTCCCGTCCGCCGCGCCCCTCTCACAAGCGGAGGAGCCCGCCTCGGACGATGAGAACACCCCCGCCGAATAACCCCAATTTGCCCTCTCCTCGAGAGCCTTCCTTGTTCTCGCCCCCTCCTCGGGAGGGGGGAAGGGGGGTGGGGATACGCCTCTATCTCTCCAATACAGCGCCCCGCGGCTCCGCCGCGGGGCGCTGTAATAATGTCATGTCGCCCGACGCGTAGCGGCGCACGAAGTACCGAAGTGGAACATAGCCGCCCCGCCCACACAAAATGTCATTTCGAGCGAAGCGTAGCGTAGTCGCCCCGCCCGCACCATTTTCGACCAAGGGCGGCACAAGCGGCAACGCCGCGCAGTAGAAATCTCTACCTCATTCAAAATAAGTCACTTTCCCGCTCTTATCCCCCGTTCCATCTTTCTTGAATACCGCCAACGGTAAAATTCTTTCATCCTCGCCCATTCCTGCCGCACCCCCGCCCGCGGAGCGAAATAGCCTCCGCATTCGCGTATGCGTTACGCCGTATACACGAATGCGGAGAACCGCACCAACAGGGCTCCCAAAAAAGATTGCGAAGCAAGATTTTTTGGAAAAAGGAGGCGCGGGCGTTCAAGCAAAGCGTTTGCCGTAGGCGAACGCTTGCGAAATTCGCCCCGTGCCGACGCGCGCGAGGAGCAAGCGACCCGCCAATCGTCGCACTCATTTATCCACCGCCTCTCCAAAATCCTTGCTCGCCGCAAGAGCGACAAAAAGACGGTATGGCATTTTTCCCGCATTGCTTGAAAAAATCATCCTCGCCCATTCCTGCCGCACCCCCGCCCGCGGAGCGGATGAGCCTCCGCGTTGCGTGAGGTTTCGCCCTTTGAAGCCTCACGCAATGCGGAGGACCGCAAGCGGGAGCGCGCGAGGAGCAAGCGACCCGTTGAGCGTCGCACCAAGCCCGTTTCCATCAAGCCAAAAAGCATGACCCAACCGCCCCGCCGCGGGGCACTGTAATGCTGTAATAATGTCATTTCGCCCGACGCGTGTCGGCGCACGAAGTACCAAGCGAAGCGCGTGGAGACATCTCTACCTCATTCAAAATACGTCACATTCCCCTTTTTATCCACCGTCCCGTCCGTGCATGTCACAATATAATCGCCGGTCCCCCCATCCCAATGACTTTCCTTCTCTATTGCTTGCCATTCTTCCACGGTACCTCGAAATTGAATATCCATCAGTCCGTAGCAACCATAGAATGCCTCCACTATCGCTGTCACTCCATTTCCGATCGTTACGCTTGTCAGCCCACTGCAACAATAGAACACATCATATCCAATAGAAATCACGCCGTCAGGAATATCAATGCTTTTCAATCCGCTACAACCATAGAACGCCCCATCCCCAATCGAGGTTATCCCATCGGGAATCACGCTGTTTTTACAGCCTAAAATTAAAGTGTTTGACTGTCTTTCAATCAAACAATCCTGTTCGCTCCGATATACGGAATTCCCCGCCGCGACTGTGATATGCTCTAAACTGCTACAACCACCGAACGCAATCTTCCCAATTGAGGTCACGCTGTCGGAAATTTCTATGCTTCCAAGTCCACTACAACAATAGAACGCCCATTCAATAGGCTTGGGGATTTTTCCCGCCGCTTGGCGGCATAACCGAAGTTATGCCGCTATGCGCTTCCCCTCGGGGATGTCGATAACTCCGACGCAGTTATAGACAATTTTGAGTCTTTGTTCTCGTTCCTCGCCGTTCTGCACCGCCTCATAGACGAAAATCTTCTCGATGAAAGTCCGTACTATTTCAGCGTCAAGTTC
>CANRDX010000046.1 GCA_947629485.1 uncultured Clostridia bacterium | reverse complement strand
CGCCATTGCAAGGGTTTTTATGAAAAATTTTTTCTATTTTTGTGACTTGCAATCAAAATATTGGATATTGCCCGAAAAACAACCACCCCCGCCCTTATTCCGAGGCTCGCAGAGCCGAGAGGGAGCACGGTGATAATATTATACCAAACTCGTCTTGCTTAAAATGACGTTGCTGACCGCCCCAAGCCCTGCGGCGAACAGAGGTCCACCGAAGACACATAAAACCACATTGAACGCGCCAGAATTGAGCGGGGTCATCATGGGGATCATGGTAAAGAGCAACATTCCTGCCGCGAGAGAGCCGAGGATAGAGAGCCAAAGTTTTTGCTTTCCGACGGTCGCAAGCGTCAAGGCGATCGACACAAAGACGAGTGCGAAGAACACTTTGCTTATCATGCAGGCGATGATCCCGCCCGCGCTTGCGTCTATCGCCGCGACGTCGAAGGAAAGCCCCGCGATCCCGCCGCCGATCATCGCGCCGACGAAATAGAGGAGGAACATTCCCGCAGACGCCGCAAACAGCACGATCGTTTTGGAGAGGACGTAATCGAGCTTCTTCGACCGCACCGTGAACAGGTTTTTGACGTAGCCGCTTCTAAAATCATCGCCCACAAACAGGCAGACGAAAATCGCCACCAAAAAGTACAGGAGATTGATATTGCACATACTTGTAATATCCATACTCATGGCGTTTCCGCCCGCCGAGCCGATCGCCTGCCAGACGCTTGTGAAGGTCGCCGCCGCTTCCCCCGTAGTCGGATCGGCTCCGCCAATAAAGGACGTCATCACGAGAATGAGGACGGGGAGGACGAGGCTTATCGCGAGCATGATATAGACGGCGGGCATGGTGAACATTCTGCGCGCGTCCACTTTGAGCATGGTTTTCAGGCGTTTTCCGAAGTCGCCTGTTTTGACATTTTCGTTCATTTCCTTCCCTCCTGCATGAGATCGATATAGTATTCTTCGAGGCTGATCTTTGCCGTGCGGATCTCGCTGACGGCTATCCCGAAATTCCCAAACAGATATTTTGCGACATCTTCTGCATATACATTGTAAACGCGGATTTCGCCCGTCTGCTTATCCATGTCCGCCCGTCCGAACGCCCGCTGTAAAATCGCTTGCGCCTTTTCCATATCATCCGTTTTGAGGGCAACATAGGTCGGGCAATCGGCGTTGAGTTCCGCTGCGGTCATCTCCCGCAGCATCTTCCCATTGCGGATAATGCCGTAATGGGTGGCGATTTTTTCAAGTTCGCCCAAGATATGCGAGGAAATGAGGACAGTTGTGCCGCGGCGGGAAAGACCCAACAGAATTTCCCGCATAATGCGCATACCGTCAGCGTCGAGCCCGTTGATGGGTTCGTCGAGAACGAGGAGCGCGGGGTTTCCGAGTAGGGCAAAGGCAATGCCGATTCGCTGTTTCATACCAAGCGAGCAGTTTTTGAACTTGTTGCTCGCCGCGCCGTCCATGCGGACGAGGTGCAAAACGCGCCGTATTTCTTCGTCCTCGTTTTTCAGTCCCAAGTTGGCGGCTTGCAGTTTCATATTGTTCCAGACGGTGTAGTTGGGAAAGCACCCGGGGGCTTCGATGAGAACGCCGATTTGCGAACGGACGCCCTGATCCCTATGGTCTTTGCCAAAGAGCTTTATCTCGCCGCCGCTCGGTTGGATAAGCCCGCAAATGAGCTTTTCCGTCGTCGATTTGCCGCTGCCGTTCTCCCCGATAAAGCCGTAGATCGCGCCCTGCGGGACGGTCATATTCAAGCCGTCCACCGCGCGTTTCTCACGGAAGGTTTTGGTTAAATTTCTGATTTCGATCGCGTTCATGGTATCACCTCAATACACGTCTCTATGATACAAGATCACCGAGCCGAGGACGTTATAGATGATTGCCCAAATCACCGAGCAGGCAAGGCACACGAGGACGGATGCAAAGTTCGCGGAGAGGCACGCCTGCACCGACGAACCGTAGAGGAAAATATTGAGTGCCGCCGTGTTCCCGACGAGTGCCGCCGCACCGATGACGGGAATACCCGTGCCGAGGACGAAGCAGAGGGCAATCGAGATGCCGAACTTCCTGCGGAAGATGATATTGATAAAGGTGTAGAGGCTCGCCCAACCGAGACTCATGATGACTTTTCCAAAAATGGCGCACAGAAGCGAACCCGCATTGATCGTGAACGGAAGTCCCGTTGCCGCTCCCGCAATCATTCCGCCGACAAGATACGTTCCGCACATACACACCATCGAGAACGCGGAAACGAGGGTTTTGCTTATCATGTAGTCCTCTTTCTTGGCGTGGGTGGTAAACAGTTGCTTGACGTACCCGCTCCGATAATCGTGTCCGATGAAGATAGACACCATAATACCGCCGAAGATAAAGACCATGTTCATGTTGGCGTACTCGCCTATATCGTGGACGATATAGAGCGGGCTGTTTGCGGCGATGATCTGCCAAGCGTTTGTAAACATTCCCGCCGTTTCGCCCTCGCCGCCCATTGCGCCCATAGATACAAGCGCGGGAATGATAGCCGCAATCGCAATAAATATGTAGAACAGCGGCGTATGGAACAGGCGGTAGAAGTCCACGCCGAGCATCCCTTTGAGCCTTTCAAAAAAGCTCGGCTTCTCGAATTGCAATGTTTTCGTGTTTTCCATGTTATACCGCCTCCTTTCCGCTCATGAGAGAAATGTAGTACTCTTCGAGCCCGATCTTATGCTTTTTCAGCTCGCCCGGCGTAATGCCGTTTTGCATGAGATAGGCGGAGAGCCTTGCCGTGTCGTCCACGTCATAGATGCGAAGCTCGCCTTCCTCGAATTTGACGTTGCACCCGCCGCGCCATAAGAGGTCTGCCGCGGCTCGGTCGTCCCTTGTTTTCAGGGAAACATAGACTTGCGAGCGGCTGTCCATTTCCGAAGCGGCAATCTCCTTTATCATCTTGCCCTGACGGATAATGCCGTAGTGCGTGTCGATCTTTTCGAGCTCGCCCAAGATATGCGAGGAAATGAGGACGGTACAGCCGTAATTTTTGGTAATATCCACGAGGATCTCCCGCATGAGGCGCATGCCGTCGGTGTCAAGTCCGTTGATCGGCTCGTCGAGAATGAGAAGCGCGGGATCGCCGAGGAGCGCCATTGCAATACCGATGCGTTGCTTCATGCCGAGCGAACACTTCTTAAAGGTCAAGCGCGCGTTGTCCTCCATACGGACGATTTTGAGTACCCGCCCGATTTCACTGCTTCTGTCACGGAGCCCCAAATTGATCGCCTGCATCATGAGGTTGGAATAGACGCTCGAAGAGGGGAAGCACCCCGTATTCTCAATGAGCGCACCCACTTTCGCCCTTACGCCCGCGTCGGTATAGGGTTTTCCGAACAGCGTGATCTTTCCCTTATCGGGAACGAGATGCCCGCAGATACACTTTTCGGTCGTTGATTTTCCGCTTCCGTTCTCGCCGATAAAGCCGTAGATCGCGCCTTGCGGGACGGTCATATTCAAGCCGTCGAGCGCATACATTCCGCGGAAACTTTTTGTGAGATCATGTATTTCGATTGCGTTCATTTTTGCCTCCATGCAAAATTATTGTAAAACTTTTTCCGCCCGAATTGCACAACAAAAATCCCGAAAAGTGTCGGTTTCAAGAAATTCTTTTTCTTTTTAACCGAACAAGAGTTGATTTTTATACCAAGAAAGCGTATGATAGAGGCATGAACAAATCCGAAGCTAAATTCCACAACACCGCCGTGAAAATGGACGACGCGCTTGTCGCCCTTCTCGAACATAAAGAGTTCAAGGATATTTCCATAATGGATATCTGCGAAAAGGCGGGCGTCAACCGCTCCACTTTCTATGCGCATTATGGTAACCTCTACGACCTCTTGAAGGAGACGCAGGAACGCGCCGTTGTAGAATTTTGCAAAGCGTTCGATGCTTCCTTCGGGGCGGCGGACTTCTCCAAGATGTCGGCGGAGGAACTTATTTTTATTTCACCGCAATACCTTGTGCCGTATTTAACGTTCATCAAAAAGAACAGACGGCTATACGAAGTTTATAATAATTCCAACGCCTTTCCGATTAGCGAAATGGATAAACAGCTCATTGAAAGAGTTTTTGTGCCGATCTATGC
>CANRDX010000045.1 GCA_947629485.1 uncultured Clostridia bacterium | reverse complement strand
TATTCTTATTATAAGCCCTATCAACGACCAAGGGGATTTCTCCACGCACTCACTACGTTCGTTTGGTCGAAATGACAGAAAGCTCGGCTCAACATGACAATTTTGGAAGCAAATGGGCGTTTCCAATTATGTCATTTCGAGCGGAGGCGTAGCCGAAGTCGAGAAATCTCCCTTATTCTTATTATAAGCCCTATCAACGACCAAGGGGATTTCTCCACGCACTCACTACGTTCGTTTGGTCGAAATGACAAGGGCGCGGGGCGAAACGGCGAAGAGGAAAGCGCGTTCGCTCACAGGGTGAACACGGGCAGAACGGCACCGTCGTACGTCTTGGTGATGTAGTCGTACACCTTTTTGGTTTTGAGCGCGGCGAGGAGGGCTTTGGTCTTTTCGCTCCCCTCGTTCCCCTCTTTCACGGCGACGACGTTGGCATAGAGCTGGGCGGCGTCCCCCTGCGCGTTCTCGAAGGCGAGCGCGTCGTCGGAATCGAGTTGCGCTTGCAGGGCGTAGTTGCCGTTGATGACCGCGATCGTCCCCTTGGGAGATTCGCGCAGAAGCTGGGCGACGGTCTCCGCCTGCACGGGATTGACGGTGTTCCCCTTGCTGTCGGCGATGTCCTGCACGGTGAGGGTGTCCGTCGGCTTTGCGTCCGCGGCGAGGGTGATGTACCCCTCGTCCTGCAAGACAAACAGCGCGCGGGTGAGGTTGCTCCCGTCGTTGGGGACGAGGATGGAACGTCCCGTTTTCACCGTGTCGAACTCCGTTTGCGACACATTGTTCCCGTACACGCCGAACGGCTCGTAGTGGATCTTCCCGACGGCGGCAAGGTGGGTGTTATGTTTGGCATTAAATTCGTTGAGATAGGGCGTGTGCTGGAAGTAGTTCGCGTCGATCGACCCCTCTTCGAGGGAGGTATTGGGCGTGATATAGTCGTCGAACGTCTTGATGACGAGCCGATACCCCGCAGCTTTGAGGTCACCCTTGATCTCTTTTAAGATCTCGGCGTGCGGCGTTTGGCTCGCGCCGACGGTGATCGTGTGGTCGGCGTCGTACGTGTTGCAAGCTGTGAGCGACAGGGCGAGCCCGCATGCGAGGGCGACGGTGGTGAGAATGACGAGTAGTTTTTTCATGATTGTTCTCCTTTTTCGGTTTTCTTTCTATTTTTTCCGCGGACGCGTTTGTCCGTTTTTTTCGCGAGGAACATGCCGAGCTCCTGGATCGCCTGCACGATGACGACGATGAGGGCGACGCACAGCCAAATGACGTCTTGCGCGTTGGAGGGGCGCGCCTGCGTGACGGCGATCGACCCCAGCCCGCCCGCGGCGATCGTGCCCGCCATGGCGGAATACCCGAGCACGGTGACCGACGAGATGACCGCGCCCACGATGAGCGAGGGCTTGGCTTCGGGAAGAAGCACCTTCCAAACGATCTCAAAGGTGTTCGCCCCCATCGAGCGCGCCGCTTCGACGACCCCCTTGTCGACCTCTTTCACAGAGGACTCCACCATGCGGGCGATGTAGGGCGCGGCGGCGACGATGAGCATGAAGATCATCGCGCGGTTGCCGATGCTCGTCCCCATGATCGCGCGGGAGACGGGAATGAGGGCGACCATAAGGATGATGAACGGGATGCTCCGCAGGATGTTCACGAGAAATCCGACGATCTTGTTCAGCCAGACGATGGGTTTGACGCCGTCTTTGTCGGTGATGCAGAGCAAGATCCCGAGCGGCAAGCCGATGCAGTAGGCGACGGCGGTGGAGATCGCCGTCATGTAGAGGGTCTCCCAAACGCCGAGCAAAAATCCCTCCGCGCCGAGCTGGGTAAAGAGTTTGGTGAGAAGCAGCATTAAAGTTCCTCCTTAAACGAAACGTTCTTTTGCGCGAGGTAGCGTTTGACGCGCGCGGCGTCCTCTTCCCCTTGCGGCAACGTGATCACCATGTGCCCGAACATGCGCCCGTCGATGTTCTTGGTGTCGGCGTAGAGGATGTTGACGGCGACCCCGCAGTCGAGCGCGAGCCCCGAAATGACGGGGGCGTCCGACACGTCGCCGTTGAACACGAGCCGAAGTTTCTTCCCCCCCGCGCTCCGCACCGAACGGATGAGGTTGGGAATGATGAGCTCCTTTGCGATCTCCGACTGCGGATAGGAAAACACGTCGGCGACCTTGCCGCTCTCCACGATACGGCTGTTGTCGATGACGGCGACGTCCGTGCAAATGCTGTCGACGACGCGCATCTCGTGGGTGATGATCACCATGGTGACGCCCAGCGTGCGGTTGACGTCTTTGAGCAGGGCGAGAATGGAATCGGTGGTGTTGGGGTCGAGCGCGCTCGTCGCCTCGTCGCAGAGCAGATATTTGGGCTTGGTGGCAAGCGCGCGGGCGATGGCGACCCGCTGTTTCTGCCCCCCCGAGAGCTGCGCGGGATAAGCCCGCGCCTTTTCGGAGAGCCCGACGAGCTCCAATAGCTCCCGCACGCGCGCCTTCGCCTCCTCTTTGGGGACGCGGGCGATCTCGAGCGGGAAGCGGACGTTCGCCTCCACGGTGCGCTGTTCGAGCAGGTTGAACCCCTGAAAGATCATGCCGACCGAGCGGCGGATCTGTAACAGCCGCTTTTTTGACACATTCGTAATATCTTCGCCGTCGATGATCACCCGTCCCGACGTGGGGCGTTCGAGCAGGTTGATACACCTTACGAGCGTGCTCTTGCCCGCGCCCGACAGCCCGATGATGCCGAAGATCGCGCCGTCGCCGATCTTCAAATCAATGTCCTCGAGGGCGACGATCTCGCCGTCTTGCGAGGGATATCGCTTTTCAAGGTGAATGAGCTCTATCACGGTTTTTCCTCCATAAAAAATCGCCCGAAGGGGATTCCCTCCGGGCGAAACGTGTTTGGTTTTTGCCTTACAAGGCGTTCGGCAAAAACCCGCGCTTTTCCGCCCGGGCGATTGCCATACGCATTTGATTGTGGGAAAGATAATTCTTCATGTTCCCCCGCGGCAAAGCCGCGCTCCTTGCAAAGTACATTCCTATTATAACAGCGTCCCCCCGCCCTGTCAAGCGATTTTCGGGACTTTTTTTCATTCGACGGTTTCGAGCAAAAAACTCACGGGGCGAAACCCGTCGTTGCAGGAGATCATCGCCGTATGGGGATCTTTCATCCAGCCGCCGAAAAAATTCCCGCCGCCGCGGGCGAGCTCCTCCACGAACGGACGCATGCTTTCCCACGCGCTCTCGCACAGGTCGGGCGGCTTCCTGCCGCCGCGCGACAAAAAGGTCTGCCCCTCCTCCACCGAACAGGGCGTATCTTGCGGCAATTCGTACCGCACGGAGAGGTCGGGATAGTTCGCCTTTCTCACCGCCGTAATGCGCACGTCTTTCATACCTTTATTATAGCACGCCGCGTCCCGTTCGTCAAGAAGAGGAAAATCGCCTTTTGCGGTTTGATTTTCCGCGCGCGCGACATATAATAAATGATACGCCGCGAAAATAAGCGGGATAAAGGACGTTTGGGTCGGATTATTCGTTGCTTTTCCCGACGAAGTATGGTATAATCTGGGTACGGAGGGTAGAATGGAACCGGAGAAGCAACCGATACAACCGCCCGCGAATGAAAAATCATCCAAACAGCGAGACGACGATTTCGTCGCCTCCTATGCCGCCGCCAAGCAAAAGGAAGTAGAAAAGCTTTCCCAAGAGATCGAGCAACGCAACGCCGACGACAACAAGCGCAAACGCCGCAAGTGGTGGATCAAGACAATCTTGCTCCTCGTGCTCATTGCGGCTTCCATCGCGCTGCTGTTCGGGATCACCGACCTCATTGCAGGCGAGAGCATGCACAGCTTACAACGCATGGTGAGCAACATCTCGTGGAACTATTTCGCGTTGCTCATCGGCGTCGTTTTGCTCTATATTTTGCTCGAAAGTGCGAAATACAGCTATCTTCTCAAAATCTCCACGGGCAAATTCCGCTTCCGCAACTCGGTAAAGGTGATGTTCCTCGGCAAGTATTACGACGGCATCACCCCGCTCGGCACGGGCGGTCAGCCGTTCCAGATCTACTATCTGCACAAAAAAGACATTCCCGCGGGTGTTGCAACAGCCGTCCCGCTCGTGAAATATATCGTGAGCACCATTGTGGTCTGTCTGGTTGCGGCGGTCTTTTTCGGCATCGCCCCCGCGGTGCTGCCCGTCGGCTGGGGAAGCACGACCCTCCTCGTCATCGCGTGGCTCTCCATGCTCGGGAATCTCCTCATCCCCGTCGCCATGCTCCTCGCCTCCCTCTTCCCCCGCGCGGGAAAGAAGTTCACGGTCAAGCTGGTGGGCTTGCTCAACCGCATGCACCTTGTCAAGCACAAGTACCCCACCATGCGCAAATACATCTATGAGATCGACGAATACCGCGCCTCGCTCAAAGCGATCATACGGCGTTGGTGGCTCATCCTCCCCCTCGTCGTCATTTGCATCCTCGACGTGTTCGTGAGCTTTTCTCTGCCATTCTTCGTCATGCTCGCGCTGGCGCGCTATATTGTCGTGCCGACGACGGCGATGTTCTTCGAAATGCTCCTATTGAGCCTCATCGCTTTCTACTCGGCGTCCCTTGTGCCGACGCCAGGCAACAGCGGCGCGCTGGAAACCACCACCTCCATCATCTTTGCGACCGTCCTCGTCAAATATACGGGCCTCTCGCCGCTCATCGGCTGGATCGTACTCGTGTGGCGGCTCTTCTCTTACTATCTCTATATCCTCTCGGGGATCGGGATCAATATCTTTGAAATCATCCGCGGGGCGGTGCGCCGCCGCGCGAAACGTGGAGACGCATGAATACCAATGAACCG
>CANRDX010000044.1 GCA_947629485.1 uncultured Clostridia bacterium | reverse complement strand
CGCCGCTAAGCCCCGCCCCTCCCCCTGTGTCCCCCGCCCCGCGCGGAAGGCGCGGGGAGGGGGATACAGGGGGAGGGGCCGCAGGAAGCCTTCCTTGTTTTATCCCTCTTCCTTATAAATTTATAAAATTCATGCGCGCGGGTGAATATATACACCCATGTTATTCAATAAATTATGTAAATCGCATAAAACTCGTCAAAAAATTAAGAAAAAACCCTCGAATTGCTTGACGTGGGGGGGGGTGATTGTAGTATAATCGTTACATAATTGTCTCATTGTATGCAAATTCCGGCGGGCGGCGCGGAAAGTGGGCGCGTTGCGCGGCGGGCGGCGCATAAAAACGGGGCAAGAAAGCAAACATATTTTTGTTAGGAGGATGACATGAAAAAGCACTTTTTGCGTATTCTCACGGTCATGCTGATGGCATGCCTCGGGGTTGGCGTAATGGCTGCTTGCGGCGACGGGAAAGAAGAAGATCCGCCCGTAACCTACACTGTGGCGTTCAGTCTCGGCTCGCCGAGCCATGCCGCAGAGGGCGTCACCGCGCCCGCGTCGCAGACGGGGAAGAAGGTCGGCGACACCGTTACGCTCACCACGCTCGACGCCGCCGAGGATTGGAAGTTCGACGGTTGGAGCGCTAAGAGCGGCAAAGTAAGCGGCACGACCTACACGGTTGCCGCGGCCGACGCCGTAGAGGGCACCATCACGCTCACCGCGCAATGGGCGGAGGACGGCGAGCCCGCGACGGTAGAGGGCATTTGGACGGGCATCGTTTTTGAAGACGCCGCGGAGAACCCCCAGATCGACGGCGATATGCTTGACGTTGAGATCGAGCTTACCGCAAAGTTGAACGGCGACGGCACCAAGGCGTATGCGGTTTGGAAGGCCACCTATGAGGGCAAACTCCCTCCCGATCCCGATGAGCCCGATGCCGGCGATTCCTACGAGACCTATACTTCCTATTCCGTAAAGGTCTTCACAAAGCAAGGGGACGGTTCCTATCAGATTACCGATGACGGGGATACCTATACCTTGACGATCAACGATCAAAATAAACTTGTTGTGACCCGGACGGTAAGCGAAGGGCAGACGAAGTCAGCAACGGCCGAGGCGTGCGCCGCGCTTACTACCGCTACGGCGCCCAAGTTCACGAACAAGCAGTATGAAAAGGACGGCGCCGCATACACCGGGCGCGTTTATGATTTTGCGCAGAACAAGATCACCTTGGAAGAGGGCGGCGAAGAGCAGGGCATGACGACCATCAACGTCGGCGCATATCTCTTCATCATCTCCGAGGACGAAACGTTCATAACCGCCGTCTATAGGGACGGTGTTCTCTACTATACCATCGACCCGGAAACCGACGAATCGAATTCGCTCACCGCGGCGGCGCCCACGGCTTTCGAGGGCTATGTCATTTACTATTACGAAGGTGCCGCCTCTCGTGCGACGGGTATGCCGAAAGCAGATGACGAAACGAAATATAACGTGGACGATGACGTGACCGTTGCCTCCGCGCCTACCGATCCCGAAGGCCGTACGTTCAAGTACTGGATCGTCGGCGAGGGCGAGGATGCAACGCAGGTAACAGCCGGCGGAACCTACAAGGTAAAGGCCGCCGACAAAGACGACTGGGGCGACTCGATCACGTTTACCGCGGTTTGGACGAAGTTGTATTATGTCCAATATATCTCCTCGACGGAAGACGGGCAGCCGGATGATAGCACGACGTATGGCGATGTTTCCACCGTGTTCTCGGAAACGGCGTTTAATATTACCGACGATGTGCCCTCTAAGCCCGGCTACACCTTTGGCGGTTGGAAGTTGTATACGAAAGCGAGTATGATGTCGGAAGAGCTGACGAAAGTCAGCGATACCGTTTACAAAAAGGACGACAACGACCACAAGTCCTACACCCCCACGGGCGAAGAGTCGTATGATACCGGAACGCTCTACTTCGTTGCGCAGTGGACTGTGAACGCCGACGCGGAATTTACCGTAGAATTCAGTTTCGGTACCAACTCTCACGCCGCGGGCGGTGCAAGCGTACCCACCGTGGATGGGACCAAGAAGGCAAACGAGCAGGTGACATTCGCCGATCCCGACGCCGCCGAAGGTTGGTCGTTTGACGGTTGGTACATTGGGGATACGAAGGTCACGAGCCCCTATACGGTGAAAGCCGCCGACGCGGGTAGCGACGGCAAGATCACCATTACCGCGCGCTGGAAGTCCGCTTCGGACGCCTATACGGGCATTTGGACGAATGCGGAGAATGAGGAGGCCGGCACCATTATCATTTCGCTCGACGCGGACGGCAACAAGGGCCATGGGCTCATGATCGACGGATTTGGCAACATGACCTACTTCGCGCTCACCAAGGGTACCGATAACTACACGGCTACGATCATGTACGCGCCCGTTACCTTTTCCGTTGCGGGCGGGAAACTCACCATGGCCATGGACGGCGAGCCGACCGAATACGACCAATACGCCGCGCTCGGCGATACTATTAAGATCCCGAACGACGCCTATGTGGCCGATTTCGGAACCACTACGTTCCTCCTCACCTTTGATACGACGTGTTCGTATAAGAAGACCGGATTATATTCCACCACCCAGGGCACCTTTGAGCCCGTCTATGTTGACAAATATATCATCGTAGTATGTGGCAATGACGCGCTCGTCATTTACAAATCCGGGAGCGACTATGTTGCGGCCTATGAAGAAGGTCAAGAGGCTACGCTCGAAGAGCCCGCCAGCAGCACCGCTTCCGACTATGAGGGCGTGTGGCAGTTGGATACCACTACCATCACCGTTGTGGCCGATGAAGACGATGAGACGGCGCTCCACGTAGTCGTCAAGAGTGAGGGATGGCCGGAAGGCACGTTTGACTACGAATATTACAAGGTCACGGCCGGCGCAAACGGCTTCACCTCGGGTAGGTTCGCGCTCACTTTCGACGGGACCACGCTCCACGTGAAAGGCATCACCGGCGTCGGGGAATATACGAAGACCTCCGCCGTAACCGGAAGTCTTACGCTTGACGGCACATATAGGGGTGAGAATTCTTCTGCGACCCTTACGATCCAATTCCTGAGCGAGATTGATAGCGCGTCGGTCACCATTGAAACGACGGCTGCTGAGGAGACCACAGAGGGTCAGGGCACCGTTGTGAACGTCGGCGAATATGTCATCATCGCGTTAGAAGATGGTTTTACGACCTTCATCATCTATCAGGATGGCTCGAAAATTTACGCGACCGAATACAATTACGGGACGTTCGAACTCACCAAGCAGGGTGGCACCCCTACGCCTACCACGTATGACGTAACGTTCGATTTGAACGATACGGACGGCGACGTGCGTGCGACCGGCGGCCCCGAAAACGCCGAAGATCAGCCTGCAGGCGCTTACGCCATTCCTCAAGCGGAACCTTCGCGCGAGGGGTACGACTTCCTCGGCTGGACGACCGATCCCGACGGGAGCGGCACCGTCTATAAGTACGGCGATCCCGAGAACGGCTCCGTGACGATCACGGACGCGGATATCACGCTCTACGCCAAGTGGGAGAGCAACCTTCCCACGGTCACCGTACAGGCGGGCGACGCCACGGGTAGCGGAGATTTGAACTTCCAATTTGTGGCTTCCGAAGATAAGTACAATATCACCCTGCCCGAGAACACCGTCTACACGGCTCCCGCGGGCAAGTATTTCCGCGGCTACACCTACGCGGGCACGACCTACTTCCCCGGCGAGCAGATCACGGGCATTGCCCATAAGGCTACCGTCGAAATCACCCTTGTTTGGGAAACGTTGACGCTAAATGCGACGGAGCCGGTCGCGTATACAATGTTGCATTGGTTTACTGATGGCGCGACAGAAGTTATCCTGACCGAAGGAATGACTTTGAAATTTGTGGCTAAAATGACTGCGGCTAGCGGGACGTTGGCAGATTGGTCTACGATATTCCCCGATATGAATATGACAGTAGGTGGAACGAACTTCTGGCTCCATTTCCGCGTAGATAAGTTCATTGCGACGGCTGACAGTAATGATAGCAACACCAATGACACATTGAAGGCGATGATAAAGTCCAGCAACTTCAATGCGTCAACTTATAGGGCATTGTACACGTCTGACGATACCGCAGTTATCCACGCAGTCACTGCTACTTTGAAAGATAACAAGTTGACCTATCAGTACGATGTTTACGCCTCGACGGATACTACCATGGAAAACCCTGTCTGCACCACAGTATATGAGGCGCAAAGCAGTGTGACGATTTGGAGCCTTGGTATCAAATTCTTCTATGCCGATATTACCTCGGTTACAGAAGCAAGTTATACCATGACAACTACGATTTCCGCAAATCAGAACCCGACCGATAGCAATAAGCTCGTCATCGGCGAGTCCGATAAATCGCTCGGCTATACGGAATTGCGTTGGACGTCGGAAATCAGAAAGGGCGAAAAGTTCGTCTTTGCTGGTTCCCAGGCTTCGTTGGGCAGCGTCAATGATGCCTCAACGGGCATTGAGCTCTTCTCTCTCGGGAAAGTCACAAAGCATTTCCGTGTCGATAACGCTGTGAATGGTTCGGATAGCGAAGGAGCGGCGAGCACCGCCGAGCAATGGGCAATCGCAAGGAACTTTGTGTGCGACGGCTTTACCGATTCTGGCAATCCTTGGACAGAATTGGTGGCGCTCTATAAAGAAGACCACACAATTCAATTTACGATTGATTGGACGAACGAGAAGGAAATCAAGATCGAGATGAAGGTTACGGGAACGGTGGCGGATACGGTAAAGACCTTTACGGAAACCTATACCATCACCTCTACCGCCGACGGGCAAGAATTTGCCGCGGATTCCTATATCCTTGGTCTTGGGTGTTTGAGTTCGTATGCGCAACTCACGTTGACGCGTTCGCACGCCGCCGCCGATTGATCGCAAGCCAAGAACAAAACAAAAAAATCTCACGGTTCTCCGTGAGATTTTTTTGTTTCCTCCCGCCTCATCGTCCCACCCGCCCCAACTTGCCCACCCCTTCGAGGGGTG
>CANRDX010000043.1 GCA_947629485.1 uncultured Clostridia bacterium | reverse complement strand
AAGGATGAGTACGATGATCTCATCAAAGCTCTTGAAAAACTCCGTGACGCGGAAAAGGAAAGCCTTGAACTCGAAGAACGTAAACAAGCGGTTCTTGAAGCGCAGAAGGCATTGGAAAATGCGCGAAACGAGGCTACGGTTCGTCGCTACAACGAGGCAACAGGACAGTGGGAGTGGCAGACTGACGAAAAAGCAATCGCAGAAGCCGAGAAAAGCCTTGAAAAAGCACGCGATGAGCTTGAAAAACAAGCCTACAAAACAATCATTGACCAACTCGAAAACAATACGGCTACAAATGAGGGCTTAAACAACTTGCTCGACGGGTTGGTGTCATTTCTTGGCGATGACTTTATTACGGCAATAAAAGCCGCAATTTTGGGAAGCACAAACGTTGACCTCAATAAGCCCGTCAATGAAACCTCAAACGCCGAGAGCAACCCGCAAGAGAACGCGTCCTCTACTACGTCGAAAAAACCCGAAGCACAAGACATTCATGTCTTGAAAAACTCGGACGGTTCCTATGCAACGGGCAAAGGAATCGACAAAGAAAACATTGGAGACAACGGCTCCGTTGAGTGGAACGGCAAAAAGTACAGAATCGAGAACGGCGGTGAAGTAACCGATAGCGAGCTGATAGCACTTGTCAAAGAACTCGGTTTCCCCGACAGGACAATCTTTACCTACAAAGGCTCTATTTATGGCGTTCTTGATGGTGGCATTGTCAGATTGCAAGCCCGCGCCAACAGCTATGGGGACAAATCGAAAAGCGGTTATAAAGCACTTTCCGATGCTGCAACGAGCGAATTTGGCTCATACGACAGCGGTGGAATCGCAAGCGGTATGGGCTATATGCCGAAGGCGACCGACCGTCCCGAGACAGTCAATAATCCCGACCTCACAGCGAAGATACTTTCGCCCGTCTCAAACGAACAATTCCACCAATATGTGCGCGATATGGGAATCCTCTTTGAGACGGCGCGGCAGTACGCACAATCGCCCGTCATCGAGAGAGCGGGCGGAAATACGGACAACAGCGTGAATAACAGCGGGCAGGTCATCATGAACGGCGTTTCGATCGGTGCAGACAAGCGCGGCGCAAGTCTTGATGAAATCCTCGCCCTCGGCGGCATTATCCCGAATGTATAAGGAGTAACACATGGCACTCTTTCAACCGACCAATATCATACCTTCCTCTTTCACCGTCGGCGTGGTGGACGCGGCGCAGAACAACGCGCAGGTCTCGTGGCAAGTCAACGGCAATTCGCCCATGACTTCCTATCAAATCGACTTTTTCCAAAACGACGCAAATTCTACGCCGATCGCGGGCGCGGGGACGGGAAAAATATCGGACGGCATTCCTACGGGCGGCTTCTACGGTACAGACCGCTTCGGGCAGCCGAAAATGTTCACTTGGACAGCGGGGAAAAAGTGGAACTCCTACAACACCGCCTTTGTAAACGGCAATCAGTATAAGTTCAAAATCACGCAGTGGTACAGCGGGCAAGACAGCGTTATCAGTTGCGAAACGGCGACTTCGCTCGAGCAAGGAAAAACATACTACTTCCAAGAGCAAGACGGCGCGGCGATCATCGTTTTCACCGCTCCCGAAACGCTCGCAGGGGGGAACAACGATATTTATTTCAGCTATACGACGGGGAGCGCATGGGTAGATACGCGTTCCCGCATTGTTGTAGGAAGCGGCTATCGGGTCGCCGACGGGACGGTGCCGCTCGGAGCACAAAAGGTGGACGGCGTTATCGCCAAAAAGAACTTGGACGAGCTTTTTGTTTCACAAATCGAACCCAACGTATTCATCATGCGCGATACGCCGCAACTCTCCATTCAAAGGAGCGGCAACGCGGAGTTTTCAGACTTGCAAGCCTTCCCGAGCGGCAGCACGCTCCCCGCGTCTATCGGGTACTTCGTCGCCATTTACAGTCAAGCGCAGGATGCGCCCGTGCGAGAGGCGCGATGGCAGGTCGCAACGTGGGTCGACGGCGCGGCGGGTGATATTCTCGCCGATACGGGCGATGTTGATACGCCTACGCTTCAATTCGAGTTTAACGGTTTCTTTATCGGAAATGAATACGCCGTGCGGTGCTTCGGCGAGGCAGACTACCAAACCTACGGCACACAGGATTTTGACAGCGGGTGGACACATTTCACCGCAGACGTCCCCGAGCAGCAGGGGACATACAGCGGCAATTTCACGGTGCAATGCCTTCCTCGGGAAAATGCCGCCCTCTTGAAGTGGGAGGCTATCGAGGTCATTCCGCCCGAAACCACCCCCGGAGGGTTCAACCCTACGACTTTGGACGGCACGCTCACGCTTCCCAAGTCGGCGGGCAAAAACGAGTATTCCGTAGCGTGGAAGGAACGGGTCTCGGTCAGCGAAAGTGGGGAGCCGCAAAAAACCGCACTCAACTTTTCCGCGCCGTGGTCTGCCGCATGGAAAGGGCGGGTCAGACAAACAAGCGCGGAAATCGAGGGCTTTTCCTCCGTGCAGAAAAATAACGATTTCGGGAACGGTTATCTCCTCAAATACAGCCCCGACGGGAAGCACCTGCTCTACTATCGTTTCGCGGAAAAGCGGTTGAAGCTCTACACCGTCTCCGAGGGCGGAATCGCTTTCAAAGGGTGGGTCCTTGCCGACGGGACAATCACCAATCAGTCCTCGGCGTATTCCGCTCTATTCGTCAACGACTTCGCATTTAGCAAAGAGAGGAACTTCCTCGCAGTCGGGACAAACAACTCGATTTCCTTGTATTCATTCGCGAATGGGACTTTCCTGCTTTTGGATACCCTTCCCGCACAAATAGAGAATGGGGCGCAATCTTTGGCGTTTTCGCAGGACGGAAACTATTTGGCGGCGGGCTCCGCTTCTCCGAATGCGTGGTCGCGCGTTTACAGGGTCTCGGGCAACCGCATGGTCTCCGTTTGCGATTTGCAAAATCAATCCTCGGGGGCGATCGCTCCCGCGATCGACTTTAACTACAACGGAAGCCTCATTTGCGTGGGGCGTTCGGACGGGGCGTATTTGTATTCCTTCAGTGGGAGCGGGGCTTCTTCCGCGCAAAAACTTCCGACCGTTTCTTACACATACAACGTCGCTTTTGCGAAGAAAAAGAGTACGGATATGCTCATCATAAGCGGGCAGACGGCGGATTATCAATTCAAAATCAGCGGCGCGAGCGTGCAGCTCATCGGCGTTTTGTCCGATACGGGAACGATATATCAAGGAATTTCCCGCTCCATTGAGTTTTCTCCCGACGGGGATGCCCTACTCGTCGGCGGAACGGGATTTGTGAATTTGTACAGCGTGAAAAACGGCGAACTCCACTACGAGAAGAAGGTTGCGACCTCAAATTGGACAAACGTGACCGCGATAA
This sequence comes from uncultured Clostridia bacterium, assembly GCA_947629485.1. Lineage (GTDB taxonomy): Bacteria > Bacillota > Clostridia > Christensenellales > Borkfalkiaceae > Gallimonas. Next base: position 2,507 of record CANRDX010000043.1, on the reverse strand, counting down.
GCTGGAACCCCACAATGAACCAAGTCGCCATTTTGAGCGAAGGCGGTTCGGGTATGACTTTCTCCCAAATCATACAGCCCGCTTACATCTACTCCTACTACCCGCAAGGCAAATTCTTCGAGGTGCAAGGGAGCGACGTTCAGTTGACGGCGGCAGACAATGTTTTGACGGTGCGGAACGGCACAGGCGCGCTCGCAAACTTCACATACCCCGCAGAGACGACCGAAGCCGCCGTGGTCTTAACGCCGACCGCCGCGTATGCCTACTTCTACGGCGCGGAAGGGCTCCTCTCGCAGACCTCCGCACCCGTGACCTATACGCAACAGCCCGTGACTTCCGTGGCGATATTCGGCGGCGACAGCGGCGCGACCGTGGACAGCGTTTCCGTGTATCAAGGAGACGGCTCCGACATCTTGTCCGCTTACGAGGACCCCGCCTTCGAGCCCGTTTGGAACTCCGAGAGCTATACGCTCTACATGACCGCAAATTTCAACGGGAATTTGGACGGCGGGACAAGCTCCGCCTCGGGGGTGGGCTTCCGCGTTTACAGGCAGGAAATAGGGAGTGATATTCTCACGCCGATCGCCTCGCTCCCCGCAACACAGACCTCCTTAAAGGACTATGGGATCCGAAGCCGCAAATCCTACAAGTATTCCCTCTATGCGTATGACAGCAACCAAGCATTCATGAAATCCGTTGACGGCGATACGGTCGTTTCTACCTGCTTCAAGAACTACTCGCTTCTCGTCTGCGACTACGACAGCGAGAACGACGCGTATCACGTCCGCAAGCAGTACCTCTTCGCCCTCAACCTTTCGGCGGGGAGTGTTGGGAACAACAATTCGCCCACTCTGAACGCGAATTTCACGGCGTACCCGACAAGAATGCCCTCGACGCAGAATTACGCGAGCGGCACCTTGCAAGGGCTCATAGGGGCGATTTATACCGTTCCCGCGCTTGTGGAACAGGTAGGCGGTTTCAAGCATACGGCGAAGCCCTCGACGCTCGATTACTTCGACAGCGTAGACCTCGAAAAAGAGCTCTACGACCTCTCCGTAGCGCCGTATCAGCTCTTCCTGCGGGACATGAAGGGGCACCTTCGCATGATCGCAACGAACGGTGCGATTTCGATGACGCCGAATTTGAAGCAGAGGCAGCAGTCTATCACTATTTCGTTCCCGTGGGTGGAGGTGGGGGACGCAAGCGACGTCACCATAATTCAGACCCCCGATGACTACGGGTGGAACAACGACAACCAAGTGCTCGGCGTGCGCCTTGTCGCAGACCCCGAAACGGGCATTCTCACGGCAACCTACCCAAAGCCTTACGAGGGAACGAAGTTCTATCTCACAGGGGCGCAAAAGGAAATTCTCGCCGCCAAGACGCCGCTCGGCGCGACGCCCGCGAAATTCGGGTTGAGTACGACGGCGGAAGAGCCCGATGACGGCACGCTCACGGCAACGGCGAAAGTCAACGCGGAGGGGGAGAAGTAACAGCATGGCAAATCTCAATCCGCAGGAGCGGTATAAGGACTACTTGAAGATAGTCGCAAACCCCGACCGCATGGTGCCGCTCACAAAACTCGAATTTCTCAACCCCGACGATACGGTAGCGTATGCCGTAGACGGCAACTACAAGCGCGGGTACGGCTACCCCGACAGCAGGGCATTCATACAGGACGGGACACTCAACATTTCCCTCAATAACGGGCAACGAAGGGCGGCTTCCGTGCGGTTTGAAAACCTCGACAACGCCTTCGACTATAACCTCAACAGGCTGTGGTTCGGGCGGCGTGTACGGCTCTCCAAGGGTGTTATCTTGAGTGACGGAACGCCATACTACATTCCGCAGGGCATTTTCTATTTCAACTCCCCAAAGACAGGTTGGAGGCCTAACAGCAGAACGACGGAATATCAGCTTGTAGACAAGTGGGCATATCTCGACGGCACGTTGTTTGGCAACCTCGGAAACACCTATGAGGTGGCTGTCAAGCGGCAGGATAACCCCGACGGGTCATTTACATTCATTCGTCCGAACATCTTCGAGGCAATGCAGGGCATATTAAATCTCTCGATTTACGACCACAAACCGACGACAGATTACACTAAAAAAATTGACGGCGTGACACCTGTATTTACCGATTACTACAACAAGAACGACATCATAATTAAGTCTTATACGGACAGGAATGGAAAGGTGATACCCGAGCAAAAGTTCAAGATGTGCTTTTTGCCCAAAACCGTTACGACATCAATGGGCGGGACTTACGGGCAAGTACTCCTCGATCTCAATGCGATCATCGCTGGGTGGATAGGGTATGACAGCACAGGCGCCCTCCGCGTGGATGCTTCTTCTGATGATCTCGAAGATAATAAAAAGCCCGTCATGTGGAGCTTCAACGAGAACAGCAAGACGTTCTTCGGGCTTGAAGAGACGGCGAACCCCGCGCAGGTCTACAACGACGTCATCATTTGGGGGGAGAGCGTAGACGGCGCGACCGTGGGCGC
>CANRDX010000042.1 GCA_947629485.1 uncultured Clostridia bacterium | reverse complement strand
ATTATCATCTTTGCGAGGGATGTCAACAGGCATACGGCGAGGCAATCGCTCATAGCGGCACGGAGTACGCGCAAAAATCGGGGGACGACGATCACCACTATACGAAGTGCAAAGATTGTGAAACGTTGTTTGATCCTCAGGAACACGTTCTCAGCTATACGGATAAGGACGACTCTGTTCACTCCGTTGCATGTTCCGTATGTAAGAAAACTTTTCCCGATGAGCAGCATGAGATCGATGGCGCGGCATGCAAATGCGGGCATCAGGTCGGGACTCATACGCTCGTCGTAGACGCAAACGGCTACACCGACGGCTCTTGCTCTTGCGGAAAGGAAAACCTGCTTTTCACCGTTGACGCGACGGGAATGATTTTAACAGTTAAGGCTGATGCTGAACATACAAAAATCAAGATCCCAGCGGAGATAAACGGTATTGCAGTGAAGACGATAAGTGCTGCATCATCTGGCAATATGGGCTTCCGAGGCAATACTACAATTACCGACATTATTGTTCCCGTAACCATTACATCTTTGCCGAACAGTGCGTTTAATGGATGTTCAAGCCTCGTTTCGGCAGTGATATTGGCAGACATAGCGGAACTTCCGCAACAATGTTTCCACAACTGCAAATCTCTTTCCGCGCTCGTGTTGTCGGCCTCGATAACTACTATACATAAAAATGCGTTTGGCATTTCAGATAAGACCATTCCTACTACGCTAAAGACCATTTATTATGTTGGAACTCAAAATGCATGGGATGCACTTATGGATAAGGTAAATACGGACAACGGGAAAGCGAAAACAGTACTGGATGGTGTGAGCAATGTTTATATCTATAGCCCTACAAACGAAGCCGGAAAGTGGCATTGGAAAGACGGTGCCGAGAATATGATTCCAGTGCTGTGGGATTAAAAGAATGTTTGAGGAGGTGAGTCCGATGACTTGATGATTACATGGATGTGGCAAACGCTAAGACATTATATCAAACCAAAATTGACGACGATAAAATTTTATTAAGAACAGGGGGTGGTTCCGATGGAATAGGTAATATGCAAAAATCGGTAAAGATGAAAGCCGATGGTTTCAATGCAACTCGGCACGGAAGTGCCAGCGCCCAAGGCGTTGCCTTGGGGAAAGACAGTCCGGAACAGACGGACAAAAAATATTTTTTCAAAGGAGCTCGTATTATGAGCAAGGTTTTTAAGAAATCTTATGTAATGACCGCGCTTATTTGCATGCTCATCGCATGCCTTACGTGCGGGACCCTCGTTCTTACTGCCAACGCGCAGGAAGAAGAACCGACCTCTACCTTGACGTTCACTTCGTACACGAGCGTCATGAGAGTGGAAGAAGAATTCACGTTCGCGGCATTGGTCACGAACGAAGATGGTACTACGAGTACCGAAGTAACTTGGTCTTCAAGCAATGAAGATGTCATCTACATCGAAGAGGGACTCGCAACAGCCCTGAGCGAAGGCAATGCGACGATCACCGCTACGGCGGGCGAACTGTCTGCGTCCATCAATGTTCTCGTTTCGGACGAAGCCGTTCTTGTCACGGGCGTAACGCTCAATTCCGAAACCCGTATCGTCTACATGGGAGAGACCTATCAACTCGAGGCGCTCGTTCTTCCCGAAGATGCAACGGACAAGAACGTGACCTGGAAATCCAGCGATGAGAGCATTGCAACGGTCGATGAAAACGGTCTCGTTACCGCTATCGCCGTGGGCGAAGCGGACATCACCGTCACGACCAACGATCACATGTTCACCGCGACCTGCAAGATCATCGTCATCGATGAGTCCTACGGGGTATAACGTTCGGGTGCTCCTCGGCTGCGCACTGCGCGGTGATCGGCAATAAATTTGTTCTGATATAAGATTTCTTCATAAGTTTTTCTCCTCATAATACAAGTAACTTTTTTGCAAGGAAGATCCGACGTCGGCAGCGATGTCGGCGCCGGATCCCCGCAATCGGTAAGAAATTCATAAAAAGGTAATTGATATGAATGTTTTGAACAAGGGATGCAAATCCGCAAAAAAATTATCCATCCGCAGGCTCGCATTGGCCGTTCTTTCCGCAATGCTCTTTGTATTGATGGCATTTGCGATCGCCTCCTGCGGCGGAAGCCAAGGAGGAGACGGCGCTACCGGGGAATACTACCTGTCGCTCGCCTCCGAAAATTGGCAAACCTATACTTCGCAAACGGACATTCCCGAAAGGCTTCGCTTCAAACAGGACGGCGCCGAGGGAAGTATCTATACACTCACCGTCTCATTGGATGAAAACGAGCAGTTTACGATCAACAAGCTTGGCTCGGAGGAGAAATTCGGCTATTCCAAGCTGTTTACCATCTCCGATGAGCTCGTCCCCGGGGAAGACGGGAGCGTAAAAGTCGCGGCGAAGGGCACATATTCGTTCCTTCTCGACGTCGAAAACGACCTCACCTACGAATACGCCGCCGAGATCACGTCGGTTACGATTGGCATGTCCAAGGCCGCCATGTCCGTGGGGGACACCTACAGATTCGGGGCCACGGTCGGCTATTCGGACGGCACGACGGGGAGCGACGTCGCATGGTCGTCCGACAACACGGCCGTCTGCACGGTCGCCGAAAACGGTATGGTGACCGCCCTTGCGGAAGGGAGCGCAAAGATCACTGCGACCGCAGGAGAGCTTTTCGACAGCGTTGAAATTGCAGTCACGCAGAACAGCGCTCCCGTTACAGGGGTTCATCTCGATCAAACAGAAGTTTCGCTCGAAATGGACGAAAGCATTGCATTGATTGCGACGGTTGAACCCGAGAACGCCGCAAATAAGAGCGTTTTCTGGTCGGTAAAGGATCAGAACATTGCTACTGTATCGGTGGAAGGAGTCGTCACCGCCGTAGGCTATGGCAAGACAATCATCACGGTCACGACCGCCAACGGTGGTTACAGCGCCGAGTGCGAAGTCACCGTTGTAAAGCACGCCACGGCACTGCGGCTTGATCCCGCCAACCTCTCGATCGCCGTCGGAGATGAGAAGGAAATCGAAGTATTGTTCTCGCCCTCCGATACGACGGACAGAGAATTTTCTTTCCGCGTGGACAGCGGCGAAGCATTTGTCGAGGTGAGCAAGACAGAAAATGATACGCTGAAAGTAAAGGCTCTGAGCGCCGGTGATGCAACCCTTACCGTCTTTTCTACTTTTGATTCCGAAATCGCGGCATCCTGCACAATTTCGGTCCTTGCCGAAGGCAGCGTCATCGTTGCGATGCCCGAAAATGAACGGGTCATGATCGATGAGGACATCACGCTTGCGCCTGAAATCGACAATTCTACAATTCAAAAAGTTGTTTGGTCCGTTGCGGATGAGGATGTTGTCTCGCTCACGCAGCAGGGCAATAACGCGGTCGTGCATGGATTGCAATTCGGCTCAACTGCAGTTACGGCAAACGTGACCGACGCGAACGGAACCGAGCATACCCTTACTTGCAATGTGTTGGTAGCGGACGAGTTCTATTTCATTTACGGCTATGGTCTCGGCGCATACGATTGGGATTATCAAGATTATATCTCCGACAGGAATGCTGCGGAGAAAGCGGATATCCTTTTCGATGAGTATAGCGTAGGGGTCTATAAGCTTACGCGGCACCTTACTCCGGATAACGGGTTCCAAATTATTTTCCCCAAGGTCGCAACCTATACGCAACACGATGACACTTCGGGAGAAGACAAATGGAACAAAAATATTCCTTCGGATATGGTTCCGAACACCACTTATTACGACGCGACTCGCTCCGATCGCTCCTTTGTCAGTACAAAAGAACTTAGCCAGCTTTGCGTCACCGCAGCCGGCGTATATACCATAACGCTCGACCTCACCGGCACAAGCGCAAAAGTGTTCATAAACAAGGTTTCCGTTGATGTGACAGGAGTTTCTATCGAGCGCAAGAGCAGTTCTACCATGCTGCGTTCGGGCGAGACGGCTGTTTTCGGGTTCTCATGCACCCCTGCATCTGCAACCTATAAGGCAGAGGATTGGGAGATCGATATCCAATCCGATTTTGCCGACTACAAGCAATATGTCGAATGGTCAGTGGATAAGGAATCCCAAGAAATCACCGTGACGGCGAAAGGGGATTTCACTGCTCCGTTTGTGCTGAAGATCAAAGTCGCACTCAAAGAGTTGGAAGCGATCGAACAAGTATCCGTTTACCCCGAAAGCTATGAGGAAACGCCGGTAACGGAGATATCCTTCGTTTACGGCGAGGGGAAGACCCGGTACGATTCCGTCAATGTGAGAGGCGGAAAGGCGTGGCAACTTCAGGTGAAGGCTGTCGTCAACCCCGACGCTACGATCCAAGCAGTCAAATATTCGGTTCTGGGTGGTGGCAACGTAAGCGTGAATGCAGACGGTTTGGTCAAGGCGACCGGACTTGGCACATTTACCATCCTTGCGACTGCCGTCGGAAACGAAGCGATCCAAGCGACATGTACCGTAACGTTCTTTTCGGACACCTTCTATCTTACCGGGGAGTTCAATGGGCAAACAGATGGCTATAAAGTTTGCGATCCTTCGGCTGGAGAGCTCGATTCTACGCACAGCAGTACCAAGTTCACGCAAATTACCGAAACTTACTATCGCCTCCAATACCATTTCAACGGAGAACTTGATAGTTTGGTTCACAGTGGCTGGGAGTATGGTTTCCAGGTTGTCTTCCTCGGAATGGATGCAAAGTGGAGTTCGAGGATATCCAGAAGCGGAGATAGCTTCAATTCTTCGCTGTATTTCGATTTTCATGACAAAAACGTGCGCGTAAAGGTTGAGGGCGACTATATCATTGAGGTCGATCTCTCCACCTCCACACCGAGTTGGTGCATCAACAAAGCGGATACGCCGCTCTCCAGAATTGACTTGGCTTCATCCGCCACAGAACTTCATGCAAATGACACGGCTCAAATTACGGTCTCCACAGCGCCGAAGTTTGCGGATGTGCCCGCTGGCGGATTTACTTGGACCATCGAAGGGAACGACGAGGGATATGTTGCCGGGAGTTTCGATAGCGACTCCATGACGTATTCCATTTCGGTAGTCAAAATCCCTCATGCAAATGACGCTACGATCACGGTAACTTGTCAAGCGGGGGAAGTATCGGCTTCTGTAACGATCACGGTCGTCTCTGAGCATCATCTCGCACAGCAATTCAATGATGACGAACATTGGTGGGAGTGCACGGACGAAGGATGCACCTTCACGGAAGGAAGAGCTCAACATGCGCTTGAGGGGAGTATGACGAATACGGATCCTGCCGGACACTATACGAAATGCCAAGATTGCGACTATAACACAGGAATCACGCCGCACACTGTTCCGTTGGCGAATGATGGTTTCTTTGATTTCACTCAATCCACGTGCCAGGATTGCGGATTCACGTTCTTCGACATCTCGGAGGGTGTGCTCACGCGCTTTGACGCAAAGGCTGAAAAAGTTCGGATTCCGGCTTCTGTAACAGGGATTGCCGACGGCGTATTTGAGGGGCATACCGAAATCAAGACGCTTAGCCTGCCGCAAAACCTTGTCACAATCGGCAAGAGTGCGTTCAAGGATTGCTCATCCATCCGTACTCTTGGTATTCCAGATACAGTGACCTCAATCGGACATTCTGCGTTCAGCGGCGTAAAGGCGAACGTCATGTGGGGCGGCTCTCCTTCGCTTAAGATGCTGGATGGGTTTGACGGGTATTTGGGCATTTCTGTGACGATACCGAACACCATAATAAACATAAAGAGCAGCGCATTTGCTGGCTCCAGCATCAAATCAATAGTAATCCCTAACTCGGTTAAGGAGATGGGAGGTAGTATATTTGAGGGATGCGTAGACCTTTATAGTGTCGTTGTTGGAACAGGAATTGTCATGTTGGATAAGGGATCTGTATTTAAAAATTGCACTTCACTGGAATATGTCTATTTATTAAATACGCAATTCTATCAAATCAGTGCGTCTAATTTTTCTTCCTGTCCTTCTCTCAGAGCGGTTTATTTTGCGCGACAGTATTCGCAGATCAGTGGAATCAGTGCGTTCATCTTGGCCGATAACGATTCTATCAAGGGTAAGTGCTATGCATTTGCTTCCTCCAATCCCGGCGCAAATTTTGATTTCGGAAAATGGAGTGATTATTTCGTTGGGACATGGCATTACAACGGTGACAGCACTCCAGATAACGCAACTGTTTGGGAAACTCCAACACAAACTACTATAATGACCCTTACGCTCTTCTTTGAAGACCGTACCAAGTACGCAGCCTGATCTTCATGCAAAAAACACCATACTCCAAACCCGGAAACGGGTTTAGAGTATGGTCAATTTTGAAAACAACATGCCATTGGCATGTTTCATTCCGCCGATGGCACAACGCCATCGGTTTTTTTCAACTTTCGCGAAAAACTCGGGAAATAGGTTAGCGGGATTCTTTTTATACTGCCGTTGAAA
>CANRDX010000041.1 GCA_947629485.1 uncultured Clostridia bacterium | reverse complement strand
TGGCGCCATAGCCAAGAGGTAAGGCAAGGGTCTGCAAAACCCTGACTCCCCGGTTCAAATCCGGGTGGCGCCTCCACCGGCCCCTTTTTAGGGGCTTTTTCCTTTCAAAAAGGGCTTGATAGAGAGCGCCTTTTTCTTTTTTGCAAAATTTTTTCGGCAAAAGTTGGGACTAAATTGGGACTAAATCTCATAGTCAAATAGAGTTATTAACTCTATTTGATATTCGGGGCATTTCTCAAAATGCGTATACACCGCAGACGTAACCGAATTATCCGCCTTATGTCCTGTCCAAAAACTGACGAGTTCCCGCGAAATCTTACAAGTTTGCGCGCGAGTAACGAACGTATGGCGAAGTTCGTGCAAATGATGCTCCGGAAACCGCCGCTTGAAGGCATGCGTCAAAGAAATCGCCTTCAACGTCTTGATCGCTTCCACGTCGATAAACGGCAAAACCTTTTTCAGCATTGGCGAGACCGGAAGCGCACGGCGCTTGACCTTTCTCCCCTTTCGTCCTTTGCCAGATATCAGAGTCACCCAGCCATCGGCGACATTCACCGACGCAAGTTCTCCGCGTCTGATCCCCGTATAGAGCATAAACGCAAATGCTTGATTGAAAAGCGACGGATCGGATTTCAAATTGGCGACAAGCCGCGTCTCCTCTTCAAGCGAAAGCGGAACACCCTCCTCCGGCTCGTAATACGGCGAAATCATCTTACTCATCGGAGAGCGCATCAGAAGGCCGTCACTCACGATATATTCAAAGCACGATTTCAAAAGCTGATACACTTTCTTTGCGGTTCTATCCTTCCCCTCGTCCACATAGCAGGAAACGAGATCCTGCAAATCAAAAGCGTTCACTTCTGCAATCGACTGCCCCGCAAAATTCGGTTCAATCTTATTTCTGAACGTCCGCATATAATCATCGTAAGTCTCTTCTTTTACACGAGGTTTGCGCACCGTTTCAAGCCATTTCGCCATGTACTCGACAAAAAGCATGCGCGAATTCAATTTTTCCGCGCCGCGCTCCATTCCACTTTCCGATAACTTCGCTATAAAGCGCTCTTTTGCTCTTTCGAGAAGTTTTCCCGACGCCGCGAACTTAATACCATTGATTTGCGCCCGAATTTCATATACGCCGTTCGGCTTACGCCGAACGTGCGCATTCACTTTATTTGTTCTGAACAATTTTCTAAACTGTTTCGGCATTTTTCTTATCTCCTCTTCAGCGAAAAATGCCTCTCTTTCCTCTTGTCCCCGTTCTATCCTCTGCAGCACCACCTCCTTTTCTCTTAAAATAGGGAAGCCCTCCCGCGCGCGGGAGGGCTTCGCCACATTCGGCAAATCATCGCCGATATCATAGTCACCGTCCTTTACAAGCACCAAATATGGTCGGGGCGGCTCCTCCGGCAACATTGCCTGTATTTCCGCAGTCAAGCACACAATACGTCGAAGTTTCTCTCGCACGAGTTCGGGATCCATCTTCTGCAATCTCCTTACGAAAAATATTCCGCAGGAATTATATCACAGAACATTCAATATTTTTAGTCGGTTTTTGCGTAGCAAAAAACGACTACGCCTCAATTCTTATACTTTTCAATTTAACCGCCAAATATTTCCGCAATCGCGGCAGATCCCTTGCACGTGCGTTCTCCGTTCAGCAAAGTATACCACGGTCTGCATAGCAAAAGAAACGACCACAAGAGCCGCGGAGATATATAGAAATATATCAACGGAACCGTCTCGGTCATATACTTTCCGTATATCCGTCGTTGCATCCCCCACTGCACGAACTATGGTTGCAAAATCAAACTTCATATTATCCAGAGATAAAACCAAGAACAAAACAAAAAGCGCAATCGCCGTAATCAAACATAGATTTCGAAAAAACTTCAACCAAATACACTTATGGTATTCCGTAATAAATTCCACAGAAGTACTACCGCAACGCGGGCAAGTGATCGCTTTCATTGGCTCAGGTCGCTTTGTTTTCATCTGCAATCTCCTTACGCTTTCTTCCTTTCGGATTTTGTTCCCGCACCGGAAAGCGCTCGTAAATAGATCCTTAAATCCTCTTTCCGAGAAGGAGAGAGGGAGGCATATAGAGACAAGACCTCGCGCTCATCAGCGGAAAGTGGAGGCACATGGCCGGGCATAACAAGCACGCCGAGTTCATCTGTCCGCTCGAGCAAATAATCCGCCGAAACGTCGAAAAATTCGGCAAGTTTTTTTACGAAATCGGCAGACGGTTGCACTGTCCCCTTCTCCCACTTCGCTAAATTTGATTGAGTACCACCAACCGCTTGCGCCACTTCCGCCTGCGAAAGCCCTTTTTCTTCCCTTAACTCTCTTATTCTCATAATTTCTCCAATTTTATTTTAGTTAAATTTAACTCAAATCGTTGACAAAGTTATATTTGAATGATACAATGTTTCAAAAAAGTTATATTTAACTATTCCGAGGACGCAGACCAATGACCGATCCCACGAACGAATTACACCTCGGGCATGACCCCGAGGAGATGAAAAAAACCGGCAGGATCTTCTGCCGCGTCTTTGCCGCATTTGTCTATGCAAAGGACAAGTGCACGAAGTGTGAAAACAACAGGACCGCCCGAAGAGATGAAGCAACTCCGAAAAACTTACATACAGCGCTTCTATAACGCCGTCAAGGCTTACTACCACAGAGAAGCAAAATACGAACACTTAAAACCGATCCAAAAAATCAAAATTTTCCGCCGGTTGAAAAAAGAAGCCAAGTAGGCAAGCGAAAAATTTGATATGGAAATCCGATGGTTCATGGAATGCCTCGATGCAAACAACGACACCATTCTCATGGAGATGATGCTCATCTTATGCTACTTCAACGTCCCCATTGAAAACGTCTATAAAATTTTCGAGACGATAGGCTTTGAACTCATAGATTAACGCGCGGGCACCGCGCGAAGGAGGAAATATGGCAAACAGAAGGAACTACAAAACCCACTCAACGGGACTGCGCGTATTTTGCGTGATCCTTGCGCTCTTGCTTATCGGCGGGCTCACGCTCGGCATCTTGCAACTTTGCGGCAAGGGCAAAGCAAAGCCCTCGAATTGGTTCAAGAAAGAGGAGCCCGCCGTCGTGGAGGAAAGCCTCAAATACGAGACGACCCTCCCCGCGAACGGCGGCATGACGCTTCCCGAAAAGGTCGAGGACGGAGAAGAGGACGACAGCGGCGTCAAGAGCAATGGCATCGCGCTGATGAGCGCGGCGATCCCCGTCGCGCAATATGGCGAATACGGCATTTCACCCGCGTCAGAGACGGCAAGGACCGTGACCGCCACTGTCTCCCCGGACAACGAGGCCTCGAACACCAAGATCAAGTGGGAACTCACATGGAAGGACGACGCCTCCGAGTGGGCGACGGGCAAAGAGGTTGCCGATTACGTCACCGTGCAGAGCAATGCGGACGACCTCATGGAAAGCAAGACGTGCACCGTCTCGTGCGCGCAGGCTTTTGGCGAACAGATCATTCTCAAAGCCATCGCCGTTGACGACGAGACGAAATTTGCCACGTGCAATGTGGACTATGTACGGCAAGTCAAGAGCGCGAGCGTCTCGATCGGCGACGTCTCTGTCAATTTAGGCGGGAATACGGATATTACGATCGCAATCCGCCGCGACTATGGCGGCACGGGCGGAAAAGTGACCGTCACGCCCGTCTATGGCGACGTCTATACGATCGAAAATGAGTTCACCGCCGCGGCAAGCCTTACGCATGGAACAAGCGACAATAGCGGAAGTCAAAAATGGCTCGCGTTCAGTTACGTCATGGGCGGCCCACAAGGGGGAACCTACATTCAATATACATCCGATGAAGAAGTCATCGGAGACAGCATTTATTTCGACCGCCGTCTCTTTACACAGTTCAAATTCTATACGGGACCAGCTGGTTGGGAGGGCGGCGACAACTATAACATAGAAAATGCCGGCGCTTTCGCTCCAGACAGGATCAAAGACCTTATTACAAATTTTAACGAAAATGGAGATTACAACACCCCCTACAAGGGCAAGGTCCTTTGGACCATGAAGGTGACCCTCACCTCCGGCTCATACGAATACAGTTACGAGAGCGACCTCGTATGGGCGGCCATCGATGAAACAGTGCCCCTCGGCGACGTCTCCATCACGCACGACGGCACCCCCGGCGACATACAGTTCCCGTAATAGGTAGGAGGGAAATATGGCGAACAGAAGGAACTACCATCACTCGCACACAGGGTTGCGCATTTGTTGCGTGGCCCTCGCCCTCATGCTTGCCGCCGGGCTCACCCTCGGCGGGCTCGAACTTTTCGCTCCCGACGGAAAGAAGATGAAACCCTCGGAATGGTTCAAGTCTGATGCGGAACTCGCGCCCGTGACGATCACGCTTGCGGACGAACCCGCGCCCATCAGCGCCGCACAGACATTTGAAAACGGCGCCCGGGCATACGCGCTTGCCACCGCGTCCGCAAGTTATCCTTCCACCAAGCGCGCCACGGCGACGTGCACGCTTCCGGAGGGCGGCACCCCCGAGCGCTATGAATGGGAGATCACCGGCGGGGAAGGCCTCTCCGTAAAAACGGTGAACGCCGACGGGAGCGCCGCCGACGTGACGGCGCAACAATACTTCGCCGGGACTGCGACGCTCACCGCCCGCGCATACCGCGGGGACGATCTCCGCGGGATCGGAAGCATCAAACTCAGCGCCAAACGTGTGTATGAAACGTCCGACACAGAGGGCATTGACGTCTATTACGTTGAGAATGGCAGTGAAGAGTATCAGAGCATGCTCACCGATTTCCGCGCCTATGCCGCAGAAAAATGCGAATGGCAAGTGAATTTCTGCGCATTTACGACTATCGAAGAATGTGCTGAACGCAATCCGGACTATGCAATTTTCCTCGACGAGGACTACGCGATCGCCGGGAGCGGCGACGTCTCCGTCATGCAAGACGCGGGGATCAAATGCTTTTTCTACAACATGGATATAGACACAAGTCTCGGCTACATTTTGGTAGAAGAGACGCTCGCGCCGGAAGGGATAGAAAGCGCGCTCCAAGCATGGGCAGAACAACATAACGAAATCAACGCCATCACCGGCGATCTTACCGTAGATCACCAAGGCATGATCCAAAGCATCGCAGATGGCAATGACTACAACATATTAGGGAGCGCCTCGGATTACGAAGGCTGGCAAGGTATCATCAATAGTTTTAGTACCTTCAACTGCATCGCATTGTCCTCTTCCAAAGAACTTCCCGACGTGATGGCCGCGCTCGACAGCCACGGCATCTCCAACGATGATATCCTGTGGATCATCTGTGACGTCCGCGAAGCCGAGGCGCAAATGGTCTCCGACCTCATCTCCGAAGGCGTCTCGGTGTGCGCCTACAAAAAGGCCGCGCACTTCGACCACATTTTTGATGCCATTCAAGATCTCGAAGGCGGCTCCGAGCCGGAAACAACGATCTGCATATACGAATACGAAGAATTCGTATAAAGGAGGGAGCCATGAAGAAAACAAACCGAGCCGCGCCTGCGCGCGAAAAACCGGGTAAGGCCCGCCTTATAGCGGGCGCGATCCTCGGCCTCTTGCTCCTCGCCCTCATCGGCTTCATGGTATGGTTCATTTTAGACCGCACCAATGGCGGCACCGAAGAGTTCCGCGCCTTCGCCGTCACCGTAGACGGCAAAGAAGTGAAGAGTACCAAGGAGCGGCGTAGCCTTTTGCAAGGCGAGCACACCGTGTCAGCCGATTATATCTTCGGCGGGAACTATGACTATACCGTCGATATCGTCCCCACGAAGGGCATCCGCTTCAATTACACCGTGGACGGCAGACAATACCCTTGGAGCGATCAACAGGACCTCGCCAAGGCCTTTTCCCTCCAAAAAGGCGAAAACGGCTTTTCGTTCACCGTTCCGAAGAACCTTGCCGCCGTGTTCTCCGCGCTCTATCCCGGTGCCGACGTCGTCGCCCCTAAGGAAGGAGACTTCCAAGACCCCTACATTTACTCACTCGTCATTTCGTCTTATAACGAAAAGACGATCTACACCATCACCTTCTCCATTGCCGTTGACATTGACGGCGTGGAGACGGACAAGCCCGAGGTGCAATTCCCGTGAAAAACTTCGCCAAAAAACTCCCCGTTTTCATCCTGACCTGCCTTTTGTTCTGTGCGGCCCTTCTCGCCCCCATTGGGGGCGGGAAGGCTTCCGCCGCTTCCGACCTCGCCGATCCCCCTTCGAGCATCAACGAGACCAACGTCCTCGACGATTTAGAGGGCTCGGTTTTGAACGGGAAGACCTTCAACAAAGACGATTTCACACAGAGCAATATCCGTGACCCGCAGATCATCTCCCTCGTTGAATACGGCTACTCCTTCTATGCCAGCCGCCAAGACGACTACGGGCTCTATGTCTACATATATAACCCCCGCGTACAAGTTTTTGATAACGATCTTACGCGCAATCAGATCCAACTCAAAGCGGGGAACTTAGGCGAAGATAAATATGCCCTCGAACTTCTGAACTATTCAACAGAACTCGGCTACGAGGGGCTCTTCGCAAAATTC
>CANRDX010000040.1 GCA_947629485.1 uncultured Clostridia bacterium | reverse complement strand
GCGTTTAAGGAGAGCGGACTCGAAGCCGTCACGATAGAGGCGGGATTGCAAGAGATCCCCACCATGTGCTTCTTCGGATGCGCTTCCCTTACGGACGTAACGCTCGCCGAAAGCGTGACGGTGATCGGCATGAACGCCTTCGAAAACTGCACCGCGCTCGAACACATTCTTCTCCCCTCGCAATTGGAAGAGATCAAGTCGGAAGCTTTCATGGGGTGTACCGCGCTTACGAAAATCGAGATCCCCGAAAAAGTTGATTGGCTGCAAGTCGATACCTTTGCGGGCTGCACTTCTCTCGCAGAAATCGTTCTTCCCCGCGCACTGAACTGTATCAAACGGGGCGCGCTGGCAAATTGTCCTCTCACTTCCGCGACCTTTACGGGAGGCGGAAATTGGAAAGCACAGAGCTATACGGTCGGGCAAGAGGACGTTCACTTCACGCAATCCGAGCTTTCGGATCGCGCCGCCGCAGCGAATTATTTGAAACAATACTCAAACAGAGATTGGTATCTCGAAAAAACAGACAACTGATTATAAGCCTAACTATAAGCCCCCGCAGGCATGTAGCATGCGGGGGCGGTTTTATTCAATGGCAGCCGTTGCACTCCGAACATTTGCCGTTGCATTTTTTGGGCGGCTTCCCCGTGGAAGAGTACATCTCGCCCGACCATGTCCGCTCCGAAATGGCGCCGCATTTCGGACATGGTACCGCTTCGTCGTGTCGTTTGACGAGTTCTTCAAAGGAAGATCCGCATTTGGGACATCGATAGGAAAGAATGGGCATACGCGCTCCTTTTTTAATATTATACCCCTTGCAAAAGGAAATTGCAAGGGGTTTTTGGGGCGCGATGAAGAAGTAGCGTCAGATCACGCACTTGCCGTCGAGGAAGGAATTGAATACCGCCCGCACGTTGGCGCCCGATTTTTCAAAACAGACGATGAGATCCTCGCTCGTTGCGATCGTGCCGCAATTTTCCTCGAAATAGCGTTTGAGCGCATTCATGAACTTCTTCTCCCCCGTGATCCCGCGGACGCGGTCGAAGAGGATCACCCCCTTATCGTAGGCGATGCTGCGGTATTCGTATTCCCCCGAAAATTCGGTGAGGGCGCGCTCCATCGTCGTATCCGCGCTGCCGCTCGTCTGGGAATGCACGGAAAAGAAGGCGCGGTAGGAGCGCTCGCAATCGCCGATCATGTCGCGATAGGCGATGCCGTAGCCCGGGTTTGCCTCGAAGAAGAGCGCGGCGGAGTATTCGGCAAGCCCTTCATCCTGCCATGCGCACGTGTATTGGTCGCTCCCGACCATAGAATACCACCATTGGTGCGCCGTTTCGTGGGCGACGACGGCGGGGATCTCCGACGGTGTGAGGTCGGAAGAGATCATCGACAGGGCGGAAAATTCCATGCCGCCGTACACAAACCCCGTTTCGACGACGGCATAGCTTGGATACTTGTAGCCGCCGAATTTTTCGCTGAAAAAGGCGAGGCTTTCGAGCGCCGTCTGCAACGTCTTTTCGGGCGAAGCGTCGTCTGTGTAGTAGTAGGAAACGGCGATCCCCTCCCATTCGCCGCTCGCGCACTCGTAGTCCTTTCCGAGGACAAACGCGACGTCTCTCACCCCATTGGCGCGGACATGGTATGCCGATTTTCCCTCTTGGGGCGGCGTTATGCTCTCCGCCGCAAAGCCGCAGATGAGTTGAAGATCTTCGGGAAGCGTGAGCGTGACATCGAAATCGGAGATCTCGCTCACGAAGGGATCGCCGTTTGAGGAGTAGAGGCGCTCGCAGAACGCGCCGTCTTTTACGGCGCAAAGCTCGGGATAGAAATGGGAGAGATTGACCCCCTTCTCGCTCACGCCGAGGCGGTGGTTGACTTTGGGAAGGGTGACGGTGTAGGTGAACTTCAACGTTACGCGCTCGCCCGCTTCCAACCCGCCGCCCAAGTGCACGCAAAGGATGTTCTCGTCTTCGCCGCACACCTCGAAGCTCTTCGCGCCCTCGACGGAGACGATCTCCACGCCGCCATAGCTTGCGCCGTCGTAGTAGGCGTGCTTGAAAAGCTCGGAGACTGGCTTCGCCTTTGCCCCCTCGCGGTAGGCGTTCGCCCAGAGCTGGAATTTCAGCTCGTCCGTCTCACTTGCCGTGGGGTTGGCGACGGTCGCCGTCGTCTCCGCTTCCAACGTGCGCGTTTCGGCGAAATACTCCGCCTTGATCTCGTAGCAGTCGCGCTTCTTCTCCCCTTTTCCGCAGGCGGAAAGCCCCGCCGCGCCCAACGCGATCAGAATGCCCGCCGCCGCACAGTACCATATTTTTCGCATGATCCACCTCTTTCAGCGTATTCTATGAGTTGACCCGTGCGGTTAGAACGCGAAAGATAGGAGAACGCGCAAAAGCGGCCCGACGAATTCTCGCCGAGCCGCTTTTGCCCGAATGCCTGCCCCTTTTACTTTTCCGCCAATACGAGTTCGAGGTACTGCGTGGGATCTTCCGCCTTATCGTTCAGAAAAACTTCGAGGTGGAGATGCGCGCCGTCGAATTCCTCCGAGCCGTACGCCTCCGCGACGACGCCGATCTTATCACCCTTCTTCACGCTGTTCCCCTCTTTGAGCGAGGGATCGGGTTCCACGAACCGATAGCAGGTGAGAAGTCCGTCGCCGTGATCGATGACGACGAGGTTACCCGTCTCCTCGGAGAGGCTGACCTTCTTTACCGTGCCGTCTGCCATCGAACGCACTTCGCTGCCCGCGTCGACGTCGAAGTCGATCGCCTTGTGGCGATAGTACCAGCCGAGCGTCTTGTTCTCGTAGATCTCGCCGTACTCCATCGTGTACTCGGTGCAATCCACGGGCACGACAAAGCGCACGGTATCCTCTCCGCCCGAGGGCTTGTCGTCCTCGCCCCCGGAAGGACCGCCGCCGGAAGGCGGATCGACGTCGTCTCCTGCGGGGGGAACTTCGGCGACTTCACCGCTTCCCTGCGTCACGAAGTAGACGGTGAGCACCGTCGCCGCGATGATGAGCAGCGCGCAGACCGCCAAGATCACATAGTAGATAAAACTTTTTTTGCTTTTTGCCTTTTCTTCCTTCATATCATCCTCCGAAAAATTGGTATGTAAATCATGGACATCGGCGCGTTTTTTTATACCGCAAAATCAAAATCCGCCGAAAATCAGGGGCGTTCCCGCGGCGGTCTGCCCGTTCCCCACCGCGATGTGCAGGTTGACAAGCTCTCCCGAAAGTTCGACAGAGTCGTCGAGGAAGGGGGAATAGCAGTAATAATTGGTGACGCCGCAGGCAACTTCCGTAAAGAGCACCCGCGCGCGGAAGCGTGAGAGAAGCTCCCCGCGCCGATCGCCGCGGTATCGCACGCTCTCGCCCCGCACGTTCGCCAGCGTGAGCTTTGCAAACGCGTCGTCGGAGGCGACGATGGCGGCGGAGGACGACGCGCCGAGGGAGAACTCGTACCCTTCCCCGGGAAGAAAGACGGGGGAAGCCTGCAAAAGGCAGACGAAGAGGGCGCAGACGAAGACTGCCGCGATCGCGCCTATTCCTTTTAAGATCGCAAGAACTTTGCGCATAAAAAATCCTCCCGAACATTCGGAAGGATTATGGACAGGAAAAAAAGTTTTATACCTGCGCGTTTACGCCCACGGCAGAGGTTCGCCGCCCAAGATGTGAATGTGAAGGTGGGGCACCGTCTGCCCCCCGTTCTCGCCCTGATTGACGACGAGGCGGTACCCCTCGGAAAGCCCGAGCGAGGGCGCAAGTTCGCCGATCTTTTTCAGCGTCTTGCCGAGAAGGACGGCGCGGCGGTCGTCAAGCTCGGCGATCGACGAAAAATGCTCCTTCAAAACGCACAGAAGGTGGATCTTCGCGATGGGCGCGATATCCCGAAAGATGAGGATCTCCCCGTCCTCGTAGACTTTAACGGAAGGGATCTCTCCCGCAACGATCTTACAAAACACACAATCCATATCAAATCTCCTTTATGATTTCGGCGCGGACGCCCTCGCGCACGCGCTCGACGAGCCTTACCTCGTACATGCCCCCCTCTTTTGCCGTCTCGCAGAACACGCGAATGTAATTTTCCGTGTACCCGCCCCTCTCCTCGAAGAGGGCGGTATGCACCGTATGCAAGAAGCGCGCGATATACTCGTTTTCGGCGCGCGCGGCGGCTTCGAGCATGATCTTCGTGCGCTCGCGTTTGACCTCGGCGGGAAGATCGGGCATGCGCGCGGCGGCTGTGCCCCTTCGTGCGGAGAAGGGAAAGACGTGCGCGTGCGCAAGGCGCGCCTCCTTTAAGATCGAGAGGGAATCCGCGAAGTCTTTCTCCGTTTCCGTGGGGAATCCGACGATGATATCCGTCGTGATCGCCGCCTCGGGGAAGAAGGCATAGATCCTCTCGCACGCGGCAAGGTATTCCTCGCGCGTGTACCGCCTGTTCATCGCCCGAAGCACCGCGCTCGACCCGCTCTGCAACGAGAGGTGAAAGTGGGGCGCGACGTTGCCCGCCTCCTTCATGCGAGAAAGGAATCCCTCGGTGATCGCCCCCGCTTCGAGGGAGCCGAGACGGATGCGCGCGGGGATCTCCTTCAACAGGAGAAGAAGGCCGCCGAGATCGCAGCCGCCGTCGCGGTAGGAAGAAAGATCCACGCCCGTGAGCACGATCTCCTTCGCGGCGCACTTTCGCGCTTCGGAAAGAACGCTGTGCGCGGAGCGCGAACGGCTCCTTCCGCGAAGATAGGGAATGAGGCAGTAGGAGCAGAAGCGGTCGCAGCCGTCCTGCACGCGGAGATAGGCGCGCGTCTTGGTCTGTTTGGGCGCGGGAAGTTCGCAAAACGCGGTCTCTGCGCCGAGCGCGCCGACTTCCTTTTCGGCAGAAAAGGAGAGGCGCGACGCATATTCCAAGATCTTATCCTTGTGCGCGGCGCCGCCGACATAGACGACGCCCTCCTTCTCCGAGAATGCCCCGGGCGCGTTCTGCGAGGCGCAGCCGAACACGAGAACGGGCGCGTGCGGGTTGAATTTGCGCATGCGCGCCACCGCCTGCCTGCTCTTGCGCTCCGCCTCCGCCGTGACCGCGCAAGTGTTGAGAAGGTACAGATCGGCATAGCCAAGCTCGCAGACCGTCTCAAAACCGAGATCTTCCAGCCCGCGCATGAGCGAAGCACTCTCCACTTCGTTCAGCTTGCACCCGAGTGTGAACACGCACGCCTTCATCCGAGTTCCCCCATGCGCCACGCGACGACGGAGAGCGCGGCGATCGCCGCCGTCTCCGCGCGGAGAATGCGCCTGCCGAGCGTGACGCCCGAAAAGCCCGCTTCCCCCGCCTTGCGGAATTCTTCTTCCGTGAATCCCCCTTCGCTGCCCACCATGACCGCGCATGAACCGCTGATTTCGGACATGGTACGTTCATTTTCCTTCAAAAATTCGCAGGCGAAGAGTTTGGTATCGTACTCTTCCGCAAGAAGAAGCGCTTCTTGGAAGCTCGCGCAGTATTCCACGGGGGGCGCGACGGTGCGGTAGCACTGCTTTGCCGCCTCGCGGGAGACGCGGTTGAGGCGTTCGAGCTTGTTTTCGTTCATATACGCCGCGCAATAGCGGGAAGAGAACACGACGACGCGGCTCGCCCCGAGTTCCACCGCCTTTTGCACGACAAGTTCCGTCTTATCCCCTTTGAGCGCGCCGATAAAAAGCGCGTAGTTCGCTCTCGGCTCGCGGTCGGAGAGCCTCTGCTCTGTGAGATGAAGCAGAATGCTCCCCTTTCCGACGCGGGAGACGATCGCGGCGTACTCCTTTCCACTCCCGTCGA
Source organism: uncultured Clostridia bacterium (assembly GCA_947629485.1). Classification (GTDB taxonomy): domain Bacteria; phylum Bacillota; class Clostridia; order Christensenellales; family Borkfalkiaceae; genus Gallimonas. Next base: position 1,448 of record CANRDX010000040.1, on the reverse strand, counting down.
GTACGGTGACTTCGTCGCCCTCTTTGAGGCGAAGGGCGTTTTTCGCATGGCGGTATTCGCCCCCTTCGAGGACGATTTCTTCGGAAATATTCTCTACAAAAAATCGCTTCGGCGCGGACATGGGTACCTCTTATTCGGTGAGGACGAGGGCGCACCACTCGCCCCGCCGTTCTTCTTTTACGGGCGAAAGCCCTTCGTGCAGAAACGCCGCCTTCACTTTCTCCATTCGATCGGGCAAGATCCCCGAGAGAATGACCGTGCCGCCCTTTTTCAGGTGCGCGGGAACGGCGGGCGCGAGAGAGAGGAGAATTTCCGCGGTGATGTTGGCGAGAATGAGATCGGCTTTCATCGAGGTGTCGTCGACAAGGTTGCTGTTTGTAACGACGATCTTCTCCGCAACGCCGTTCTTTTGGGCGTTGTGCCTTGCGCTCTCCACCGCGATGGGGTCGATATCGGTGAGATAGCAGAGCTTTGCGCCGAGTTTTGCCGCCGCAATGCCCAAAATGCCGCTCCCGCATCCGACGTCGAGGACGGCGTCGGTCTCTTTCAGATACTCCTGCATAAGCTCCGCGCACATCGCCGTCGTCTCATGCTCTCCCGTGCCGAACGCCATATTGGAATCGAGAAGAACGACTTCTTCGTTCGGCTGCGGCGAATATTCGATCCACTCGGGCACAACGACGACGCGTCCCAAGTGAATGGGGCGGAAATGCTTCTTCCAAATGTCGATCCAATCGTCGCCGTCGATCTCGCGCTTGGTCTCTTCGAGCGTCCCGAAGTCGATCGCCCCCTCCGCCCGCGCGCGGCAGGCGTAAATTTCCCGCATGATCCCGGGGATCAGCTCCGCCCGTTCGGGAAGAAGGAACGCCTTGACGAGCACGTCGCCGCCGCGCCGCTGTAAATTTTCGTCGAGATAGTCCCAAAAAACGCCGTTTTTGCCGTTTTGAAGGGCGATGACGTCGGCGATATCCGAGACGGCGACCCCGCCCTCGGTATAGTTCCATAGGATATCGGCGACAAGCTCGCTCGCCTCCGTCGTCGTATGCACGGTGAGTTCGATGTATTTCATGACTGTATTATACGGCGGGCGGGGGCAAAAGTCAAGCCTTCTTTCCCTATTGGGAAAGGGCGAAGGGGCGGCGCGCGGTTTTTTTCGCCCGAGGTCTTGAATTTTCCCTCCCGTTATGCTATAATCGGGATACTCTCAACTACCGCAGGGAAACAATGGAAGAAAACATCATATCCGAACAAACAGAGCCGCAACCCGAGCCGAACAGCCCGCACAAGGGCTTTTTGGGCACGGTCGATCGGTACTTCGGCATCACAAAAGCGGGTTCTAACTTCAAGCGGGAGATGATCGCCGGGCTGACTACCTTCATGGCGATGGTCTATATCCTCATGGTGACGGCGGGCATGTTTGAAAAGACGGGCGTCAGCTACGGCGCGGC
>CANRDX010000039.1 GCA_947629485.1 uncultured Clostridia bacterium | reverse complement strand
GGTGGAGATAGCGTGACTCGAACACGTGACCTATGCGTTGCGAACGCATCGCTCTACCAGCTGAGCTATATCCCCGCACTTGGGTTTGATTATACCACAAATGAGAAAAAAAGCAAGCGATTTCGTCCCCTTTCGGAAATTTTTTTGGAAATTGAGGGCGAAAGGGGGGCGCGTGCGCGGGATCAGACGGGGAAGGTCTCTTCGATATTGAAATCGAGGCCGTTTTCCGACGCCTTTTCCCAGCGTTGGATGAGTTCGAGGCATTCGACGAGGGCGGTCTCTTGCCCGCGCTGAAATTGCGAGGCGAGATCTTTTTCGTCGAGCGAGGCGATCTCTTCGAGGCAGACCGTGATATAGTCGATCATGGCGACCAATGTTTCTTCGGCGTTGAGATATTTTTTCATAAAACTTCTCCGCAAGCGCGTTTTGCGCCCGATCTTTGAAAATGGAACAAAATTTTTCTTCTCCGTGCGAAAACGATTGACAACGGGCGGCAAACCGTGTAAAATAAATTTACAGTGTTCGGGGGCATAGCTCAGTTGGTTAGAGCGCATGCTTCACATGCATGAGGTCACAGGTTCGAGTCCTGTTGTCCCCACCAGACATTGCAAGGGCGCAAGCCCTTGCTTCCTTTCGGAAAAGAAAAGGGGTTATGGCGCAGTTGGTAGCGCGCTTGAATGGCATTCAAGAGGTCAGGGGTTCGAATCCCCTTAGCTCCACCACGTCGCCGCAAAGCGACGCTTTGCAGGGGGTTGCCGATCGGCAGCCCCTATGCTTTTGCCGCTTTTCCCGAACGGATCTTTGCTGCGCAGATCTTTTTCGGTCAGTCTGGAATGTTTTCGTAGGCGAAGAGCGGCGAATCGAAAAATTCCCGCATGCCGATCCCCAATCCCGTTACGATGTTCCAAATCGCCGTAACACTCGGGTTTTCGTGCACTGCGCGCACGATCGCGCTGATCGTCGTCTGCGGAATGCCGCACGCCATAGAGAGGGCATACTGCGTCATTTTCCGCTCTTTCAATAATTCCTTCACTCGAAGTGCGATGGCTTCACATAATTTCATACTGCACCATACTGCATATATTAGTAGTATTATATGAAATTGCAACACAGAAATACTGCACAGCTGTATGTTTTTCCCATCACACCGACGCCGCGCCCGTTCTTCGTCTCCGCGGCGCCTTCTTGCGCGGAGCGGCGTTCGCTCCTTTGAAGAAACGGGGAAGAGGATGTACAAATGCGCATCTGCGCAAACAAAAAGCCGTCCCGCAGGACGGCCTGTTTCAGTGTTCGATGCCCTTGTAGCGAACGGCGGGCGGCGCGGAGCCGAACAGCGTGATCGCGCTCTTCGGACAGAGGTTGACGCATCGGTAGCAGAGCACGCATTTGCCGATCGCCACCGTCTTCCCGTTCTCCTTTTTGAGGTTGGCGACGGGGCATTTTTCAACGCACGCGCCGCAGCCCACGCATCTTGTCGGGTCGATTTTCAGCTGCGTCCGCTTCTTTTCCTCGTTCTTCCGCCAATATTTTCTCTGGCAGTAATATCCGACGGCATGCGACGCGGTGTGAAATCCCCGCCGCCGCTTCTTTCCGCCGAGGATGCGTTCGGCAAAGGCGCTTGCGCGCTTCTCCGCCCGCCGCACCTTCTTTTGCGCGGCTTCGCCGTTGCGGATGGGGAAGATCTTGCAGTCGGCAAGGTTGTTGGGCATGTTGAAGTGTTCCGCCGCGATCACGCGCGCGCCGTAGTGTTCCAGCGTCCGCCCGAGGCTCGCCGCGCCGTCGCCCGAAAAGAAGTATTGCGTCTCCGCAATGATCACGCGTTTGCCCGCCCAATGGGAGCGGAACCGCGCGACGAATTCCCGCATGGGAATGGGCGGCGCGGAGCCGTAGATGGGGAAGGCGAGCAAGACGACGTCCGCCTTTTGCAGCGCCCCGTCCGAGATCGGCGAGGCGACGTCGAAGAGTTCCGTTTCAAAGCGGGAGGAGAGCCGCTGCGTCAAGAATTTGGCGATATGGCGGGTGTTCCCCGTTCCCGAAAAATAAAATGCGCAAAGATGTTCCATAGTTCCTCTCGGAATATGATATGCGCGGCGCATGATTCTATGTTCCGAAAGACGGCTCGGCGGGGCGGAAAAATTTTACTTTGACAACGGCGCGCCGCGGCGTTATAATAAGAGAGGGAGGGTGCGATGGAGCGCAAATATCTTGCCATTGATCTCAAATCTTTTTATGCCTCGGTGGAGTGCGCCGAGCGCGGGTTGGACGCGCTGCAAACGCACCTCGTCGTCGCCGACGAGAGCAGAACGGAAAAGACGATCTGTCTTGCCGTGACGCCCTCCTTAAAGGCGTACGGCGTCCCCGGGCGGGCGAGGCTCTTCGAAGTTGTCGAGCGCGTGAAAGAGATCAATGCCGCACGGCGCAAAAGGGCGCCCCGCCATGCCTTTACGGGGCGGTCGTGCAACGAAGAGGAGCTTGCGAACGACCCTTCGCTCGAACTCGGCTATCTCATCGCGCCGCCGCGCATGGGGCTGTACGTTGAATACAGCAAGAAGATCTATTCCATCTACCTGCAATATGTCGCCGCCGAGGATATCCACGTCTATTCCATCGACGAAGTGTTCATGGACGTCACGAACTACTTGCAGACATATAAGCTCACCGCGCACGAGCTTGCGATGAAGATCGTGCGCGACGTTCTGGCGCAGACGGGCATCACGGCGACGGCGGGCGTGGGGAGCAATCTCTTCCTCGCCAAAGTTGCGATGGATATCGTCGCCAAACATATCCCCGCGGACAAGGACGGCGTCCGCATCGCCGAGCTTGACGAAGAGAGCTACCGAAGGAAGCTGTGGACGCACCGCCCGCTCACGGATTTCTGGCGCGTGGGGAGGGGATACGCCGAAAAATTGCAGGCGTACAACTTGCAGACGATGGGCGACGTCGCGCGGTGCTCGCTCAAAAACGAGGATCTCCTCTATAAGCTGTTCGGCGTGAACGCGGAGCTTCTCATAGACCACGCGTGGGGGTGGGAGCCGTGCACGATCGCCGACATCAAGGCATATCGGCCGCAGGAAAACAGCATCAGTTCGGGGCAGGTGCTTCAATGTCCCTACACCTTTGAAATGGGCAGGCTCATCGTGCGGGAAATGACCGATCTTCTGGCGCTCGACTTGGTGGAAAAGGGGCTGAAAACCGATCAGATGACGCTCACCGTGGGGTACGACGTCGAGAATTTGAAGATCCCCGCGATCGCGAACGGCTACGGCGGGGAGATCGTCGAGGATCACTACGGGCGGCGCCTTCCAAAGCCCGCGCACGGCACCGCCAACCTCGGGGAGCACACCTCTTCCTCAAAGGCGATCGCGGCGGCGGTCATGGAGCTGTACGACCGCATCGTCGACCGCGATCTTCTCGTGCGGAGAATGTACGTCGTCGCCAATCACGTGAAAGACGAGGGTACCATGCCCGCGATATGCGCTCCGAAACAGCTCGATCTCTTCACCGATCACGAGGAGGAAGAGCGGCAGCGTGAAAAGCGGGAAAAGGAGTTGGAAAAGGAGAAGAACGTGCAGGAAGCCGTCGTCTCCATTCATAAAAAATTCGGGAAGAATTCCCTTGTAAAGGGCATGAATTTGCAGCAGGGCGCGACGACCATCGAACGGAACGGTCAGCTCGGCGGGCACAAGAGGTAATATGGACGGCATCGAAAAATACGAGGATATCCTTCATCTTCCCCATCACCGCTCGACGGTGCACCCGCACATGTCCGTTCGGGATCGGGCGGCGCAGTTCTCCGCCTTCGCCGCGCTCAAAGGATATGAGGAAGAGCTTGGGGAGACGGCGCGCGTCACGCATGCGCGGCGCGTGCTCGACGAGGATCGCATGCGCGCCATCAACGACGTATTGTTGCTCTTGAAGCGTTCGCCCGCGAAGCCGCGCGTTAAGATCACCTATTTTGCGGAGGACGGCGGGAAGGCAGGCGGCGCGTATGTGAAGGCGCAGGGCGTGCCGAAACGCCTCGACGAACAGCGCAGGAGGCTGATTTTCGAGGACTTCGAGGTCGCCTTCGACGACATCGCGGAGATCGAGATCTTCGGCGCAGAGAAGTAGCGCGCCATATTTACTGCGGAAAACGGCAGGGCTTTTCCCCGCCCCGCCCCGCCCCGAATTTTCTACAAGAGAAACCCCGTCTTTCAGGCGGAAGGAGAAACAAATGGATATCGAAACATTGCAGGAGATCGTAAAACAAGTAAATCTGCGCACGATCAAAAAAGCGTTGAAAGCGGCGGGCTATAAGGATTGCAAGCGCGACAGAACGTTCAGACTGGTGTCTCTCTACGACATTGCGATGGCTCCCTATGAGGAAACGCCCTATTTTCCGGATGGAAGAGGAAACGAATATATGGGGGAAATCTGCCGCGGCGTGAAAGGGTATGAAGATTGCGAATTCATTGTTGTTGATTTTCTTTCGCCCTTCAAGCGCGGGTGTGAGGATCTTTCGACCAAGAAGTTGCTTATCTATGTCAAGAGTACGCCTGCAAAAACTTGAAAATAGCGTTTCGCCCGAAATTTCCGATCGAAATTTCGGGCGTGTTTTTTGTACGATATGCCGCCTTTGACTAAATGTTGCCTTGCTCCCTTCGGAAGGGGAAGGATTCAGCCGACTTTCTTTGTGAGAATGTCGTATGCGGCGTGTTCGGTCAGATCGCACCGAAGCGGCGTGAGGGAGATGTGCCCCGTCATGACGGCGTCGGTATCGAGGGTCAGATCGCTCGTGCCGCGGTAGAGGGAGACGAGGTGGGGCTTCACAAGATCGCCGGGCAGAAATTCAAAGGAATCGGTGTAGATGGCGGGACCCATCTTCGTGACGAGGATCTCCTCGCCTTTTTCGGGGAAATTGACGTTGACGATCTCGGAAAATTCGAGCATTCTGCGCGCCATAATTTCGCGGTATGCCCTGTCGAGGTTCTTGACGGCGTTCTCAAGGGAATTGAACGCCGCGGAGACCGCCATTGCGCGGATCCCGAGGAGCGCCGCCTCGAAGCACGCCGCGACCGTTCCCGAATAGTGGATATCGCCGCCGAGATTGGGGCCGTTGTTGATCCCCGAGAGGGCGAGGTCGAATTGCTTCTTCATGCCGAGGACGGCGACGCGGACGCAGTCGGCGGGCGTGGAATCGACGCTGTATGCCTCGATGTCTCCGAAAATGCCGCTCCGCTTCACTTCAAACCCGTCGCTGTGGATCTGAATGGAGTGGCTCATCGCGCTCTGCTGGAACTTGGGCGCGAACACGGTCACCTCGCCGAGCGTCTTTGCCCACTCGACAAGATGTTTCAGCCCCTCGGCTTCGATGCCGTCGTCGTTTGTCAAAAGGATCTTCATAGCCAGCCCTCGTGTGTGGATTTGTATTCGCCGAGCAGACGGTCGGCGTCGCGGATCAGCTCCCGCATCTCCTCTTCGGAAAAAACGGTCGCCCCCGCAGACATATTATGCCCGCCGCCGTGGTATTTGATCGCAAGATCGTTGATGCCCAAAAAGCGCGAGCGCAGCCTTACGCGGATCTGCTTCTTCGGTTTGTTGTAGATGAATGCGATCCAGATGAGGCTGCCGCGGATCGCTTTCAGCTCGCTCACGACCTCGCTCGCCGCCTCCAACGTCAGCCCGAACCGATCCTGTATCTCTTCGCTCATGTAGATATAAGCGACGCCGTTTTCCGTGATTTTGATATTCTCATAGACGAACGCTTTGAGCCTCAGCGCGTCGAGGGGTTCGACATAGAGGTTGGCGAAGAGCGTCTCATAGTCTACGCCGCAGTCGAGCAGGGCGCCCGCAAGACGCATCGTTTCGCCCGTGACGCCCTCATGACGGAATCGCCCGCTGTCCGTTACCATGCCGAGGTAGATGCACGCCGCCGCCTCGGGCGACATTTTGAGTTTATCCTTAAAGGTGACGTAAAAATCCGCGATCATCTCGCAGGCGGAGGAGCGGAAGTCCTCGACCCAGCTGATATCTCCGTACGGTCTGATGTCGATGTGGTGGTCGATCTTGACGATCTCCTTCGCCTTCTTATAGTTGCGGTTGGAGATCCTGTCCTCCGTGCCCGTGTCGATGACGATGAGCAGGGCGTTTTCGTAAAACGCCTCGGGAACGGTATCCTCGCCCCCCATGAAGGCGAGATAATCGGAGAAGTCGTCGTCGGCAAGGTAGACGTTCTTTTCGGGATAAGTGTCGCGCAGGATGCGGACAAGCCCCCTCGTCGAACCGTATGCGTCGCCGTCGGGACGGATATGACGGGAAACGACGATGTCGTGATAGCTTTCGATTTTTTCCAATATTTTTTGTTTGATCTCTTCGTTCATACGGTCTCCGTTGTCGTTGCGGCAAGCGCATTCAAATCGTCGAGAAGCTGCATGGCGGTCGCCTTATCGGGGACGGTGCACCCGCTCGCCTTCTTGTGCCCCCCGCCGCCGTATTTTACCGCGATGGGGTTGATGTCGTAGCGGTTGGAGCGGAGTTCGGCGTGAACGCCATCGTCGCTCTCGGTAAAGTTGACCCAGATAAACACGTCTTTGATATCGCGCATAAGCCCCACAAGCCCCGAGGATACGATGGGCGCGGCGTCGCTTGCGGGAAGTTCTTCGCGGGAAGTGTAGATATATGCCACGTTGTTGCCCGTAAACCTGATCTTGTGCATGTTGTCAGCCTTTTCGATGATCTCGGAAAAGTCCTCCGCATACAGGTTGTAGTAGAGCGTGTTCAGGTCGATGGGCTGCGACAGCAAAAACGCCGCCAGCTCGAAGGTGCGCGCCGTGGTGGAATCGAACGCGAATCTCCCGCTGTCCGTCACCATGCCCATATAGAGCGCGGTCGCGGAGGCGGGGGAGAGTTTCAGCCCGCAGACTTTGGCGAACATGGCGACCAAGCCGCACGCGCTCTCGTAGGTGCTGTCCACCACGTCTAAATCGGCGATCTTTTCGCAATAGATGTGATGGTCGAAGCGCAGCGTTTTTTCGGCAAGTTTGTACCTGTCGTCGCAGATGAGGCGGGAGGAGCCGCAGTCGAGAATGACCGCGAGCGCGCCGCGGTAGGCTTCATCGGGCAGTTCGTCCATTTTCACGTCGACAAAGGGCAGACGCTTCGCCTCGTCGCCCACCATGTAGACTTCCTTCCCGCGGAAGTTATCCTTGATGAGCTGCGCAAGCCCGATCTGGCAGCCGAGCGCGTCGCCGTCGGGGTGCGAATGGCGGTGAATGATGATCCTGTCGTACGTTTCGATCAGTTTCAGCGCGTCTTTGAACATCTTCGTTTTCTCCCTTTTGCATCGTATTGCAGAGAATCAGTTTAACACAATTTTGTTTCTTTGTCAACTGTTGCTTTTCTGTTCGCGTTCGGCTTGACAAAAAAGGGACGTTCAAGTATAATGGAGACGAGTCAGTGAGGTCGGTCTATGAAAAAATATCGGATACGCGTCGGGTTAGACGTCGATGATACGCTGTACGAATGCAATTCCTATGCCGTCTCGATCATCAACGAGCGCCACCCGGACGAGGAACCGCTCAAATTGGAAGATATCACGAATTGGGGCGGGATAGGAAGGCACGTCGAGGAGCGCATCGCTCTGTATGCGGACCCCGAATTCGTGCGCACGCAGCCCGTCACAGAGGGCGCCGCGGAGTTTGTGAAAAAGCTCTCCGAGATCGCGGACGTGTTCTTCATCACGGCAGTGCCCGCTCCCTGCATGAGCGCAAGGGCGGAACGCCTCATCCAAGACTTCCCCGAGATCCCCGCCGAAAACATCATCTTGGGCAGGCGGAAGGATATCATCTCGCTCGACATCATGCTCGACGACGGCGCGCACAATATTTCCAGCTCGCGCGCGGCGTACCCCGTCCTCTTCCGCAAGCCGTGGAACGCCAATCTTTCGGGGCTGCTCTCCGTGAACAGCTACGACGATTTTTTGCATTTTTGCGAAATGGTGAGCAATTCCTTCTCCGAAAAGTTCCCGCGGCTCGCCGAGGGCGGCGTCCTCTGCCTCGTGGGGCCGTCTGGTTCCTTCAAGACGGAGATCGCAAACGGGCTTACCATGCTCGAAGGCTTCGAGAAGCCTTTGACTTCGACGACGCGCCCGCGCCGCAAGACGGAGGGGGGGGATTCGTACCGCTTCATCAGCGAGGCGCAGTTCATCCGCGAGATGAAGGCGGGCAGCTACATCGAGACCACCGTGTACAGCGGATACCACTTCGGCACGTCGGAAAAGGCGATTGCGCCCATTGTCGAGAGGGGCGGCGTCGCCGTGATCCCCATCGATATCTGCGGGGCGATCACGCTGAAAAATTTGTATCGCCAGCGCGCCATGCTCGTCTTTACGCGCAGAGACCGCGCCGACGCGATCAAGAGCATTATCAGCAGGGATATCGACCTCGAAGACAAGACGCGGCGCATCATGTCGCTGGATTTTGAATATCGGAACAGCGAAGTCTGCGATGTGGAGATCAACGTGGGCAACGACGTGAACGCCGCCATCGAGAGGATCGTCGAACTTGTTCATCAGGCATAGCGCCGCGGGGGAAATTTTTTCGCCCGTCAGCTTCAAATATTGTCATCATTCGGTCATAAATAAAATCGCACAGACAAAAGTCCGTGCGATTTTGTTGGTTGAGGTGACGGGACTTGCGCCTTTGGCGGCGCGCCCCGGTTGACAATTATCAATTGTCAAGTTTGCGGCAAACTTTGCTGTTGTCCGTCTATTCGCCCGCAAACCGCTCGCTCCCGCTCGCGCCTCCACCATCAAGTCCCGTCACGTGTCCGTAAATACAAAACAAGGCACAGACAAAACGTCTGTGCCTTGTTTTGGTTGAGGTGACGGGACTTGAACCCACGACCTCTTGGTCCCTAACCTCGCCCCGCCTTGCAAAAACAGCCAAAAAACGCGGTTTTTGCTGCAAATGCGCCTCTTTTTGAGCGTTTTTCGTTTCGCTACCCAAAGCACTACCCAAGTAATCTTTTTTGACAGTCTCCCTGCGGGCGGGGATATGCGCTTCGAGATCTCCGGCGGCCGAAAGATACTTCGTCCCCGTCGAAGGGGATCGCACGGCGCCGTGCGCTGCGGGCGGCCGCGGCGCGGGGGGGCTTTGCTCTTTGCTCAGATCCCGCGGTGTAGATCTACG
>CANRDX010000038.1 GCA_947629485.1 uncultured Clostridia bacterium | reverse complement strand
TTTTCCTTTCCGTCGTGGTACATATAGCCGCCATCTTCCGTCTTGCCGGAAGTCTTGATCATCGTGTTCAGAACGTTAAGGTTGATTTGATTTCCGTTTCCATAGATAACCGTTTTGTTGGCTAACGTATCAGGGCTCGAGGCAGAACGATGTCCCAACACAATATCCAAAATTTGGTCGTTTGCCTTCATCTTCGTCTTCAACTCAGGAACGCTATCCAGTTCGGTATCGCCGTACAAATCGGCTTGCAAAACAATTTTCTTCTTGAGATAATAACTTGTTGCGTCGAACACATTGACGAGCGTAGCGTCATCGAGAACGTTGAAATTGAAGTGAACATTCTTGGAGCTCTCGGCTATCCCGTCGCCCCAATCGACGCGCAGGAATGAGAACGCGCCGTCGGACGGTGTAACCAATTCGGGAGATTTCCCTGCGGTTTTGGGTGCTAACGCATACTTGGTTTCGGGTTGCGACCATTCGGGATTGTCGTCGAAGTTGCCGAAATAGTCGTTCTGCACGTCGGTTTCGGAAAGCCCCTTAAAGTTGCCGAAGTAAATGCGCGCCAACCCGTCTTTGCTCTCGCTGTACGGGTCGATCCACATGACGTCGTTGGTCTTGTCGTTGCCCGCTTGGTCTTGCAAAGTATAGTTCCCGTCGTTGTCGCTGTCGGCAATCGTGTACTTTGCCTCTCCGACGGTTACGGTATAGCCGCTCTGCGTGGTCTTTTCCTCCGTCGCCGTGTTGCCGACGTAACGGGTCAACGTCCAACCGAAGCTCCCCGCAATGTCTTGCGGGTAAACTTTATCGGTCTTTGCGGCGTCCGCCCATGCGCCGTAGGGCAATTTGAAGTAGTTGACGTCTTTATATGTGACGGCTTCTTCTGCCTCGGTGAACTTATAATAGCTGTGCTTTGCGAACACGCGCACTTGTTGGTAGCCCTTGTACACGTCGCCGCCGTTCGATTTATCTCCGCTGTCGAATCCAATAAATCCGAGGTGCTGAATGTTGACGCGGGAGAGTACGAACACGACTTCGTTCTCGCCGCCTTTCAGCGTGACCGTATTGTGGAAGTTCTTGGACGCGAGCGAGATGATGATTTGACGGCTGGTCGCATCGTAATCCGTCGCCCATTCGAGCGGGGTCATCGTGAGCGTAAACAACGCTTGGAAGTCCTCTTTCGAGCCGAATCCGCCGAGGTAGTCCGAGGAAATCGTAAATTCAAGCGTGAGAGCGTCCATTGTTTCGGTGGGAACGGTGATCGCAAAGTTCTTCTGCGTTTGCACGCTGTCCGCTTTGGCGAGTTCCGACGTTCCGCTGTTGCCGTTCAAGGCAACGAACGCCTTTACCCCGAAGTCGGCGAGCGGTACTTGGCGAATTTCGAGGACGAACTCCGCAGTCTCTATGCCGTCTTTGGCTTTGAAAATGATTTGATAGGGCTCTTGCAAGCCTTCGATGCGGACGGTAATATCGCCGCTCTGCGCCGTTTTTTCCTGCCCAGAACCGTCGGTATAACAAACCGTTCGATCGGTGATGGGTTTGCCGTCTGCCCGCGCCAAGGTGACGTTGAGGGTGAGCACGGACAACAGCGTTTGATACTCTTGCCCCGATTTTAAGGGCGTTTCGCCGAATTTCACTTCTACCGTTTCGGCTTTGACGTACACCGTAACCGTGAGCGTGAACGTCTTGCTCCCGATCGAAAGGGACATGGCGTCGCTTGTGCAGGGATCTTTGGCTGTCAGCGTAACAACGCCGTCTTTGATTGCAACGCCGACATACGCCGTTCCGTCCATCTTGATCTTGTCATCGGTAAGAACAAAGTCTGCGGGCGAGAAGTTCTTTCCGACGGTGAGCGTAATTGTGTCGCCGATGTTCGCAAATGTGAGCGCGTCTTGCGCGTTGAGCGTTCTGCTTTCCCCCGCTTTCTCCGCCGCCGTAACCGTGGGCAGGTCGGTCAGGTCGCCGTGCGTCGATTGCACGGTACGCTGTACGGAGGAAAGGTCGCCCGACGCGCCGTGCTCTTTCGCCGCCGCCCCATATTCCACGCCGAACGTGACGGTGAGCGTATTGGGCAGGTTCGAAATGCTCTTTGTGAGGGTCGTGCCGTTTGCCGTGTCTTTGTTCGCGCTGCCCGTATTGTACGACGCATAGAGCGTTTTTCCCGCCGCAGAACCGTCTCGGTCGGTCAACTCCACGCGATATTCCACGGAATTGAGGCTCGTGACGAATGCGCCCGTAACGGCGTTTTCGTTGAAATACACCGCAAAATCGGCTTCCGTTACGGGCTTATCGACGTACACCGAAACCGTGCGCGCCGTGTTGCCCGCAATCTTCACCGTCGCAAACCCGCCCTTTTGCGGTATGATGTGCCATACGCCGTTCTTCTTTTCGAGCTTGACGACGTCGTCCTTGCCAACTTCCACGGTATAATCAACCGTTTCGCTTTCGGGCTCGGTGTAATAAATGACGCCTTCCGTCGCCCCGTCGCCGAGTTTGAGCAGGGCTTTGGTCTCCCCCTCACCGACGTTGATCGCCGTTTCGGCTTTTGCCGCGGGTGCGTAAATGACCGTGATTTCCTTTTGTACCGTCGTCGTGCCCGCCGCCGTCTTATACGTTACCGTCACCGTCACGCTCCCCGCCTCTCGGAACGTGAGCACGCCCGCCGTGAGCGTTGCGATACTCTTTTCATCGGTCAGAACGTACGAGAGCACGTTCTTATGGTTAGACGGGATCGCCGTGATCACTGCGTCGTCCGACGCGGACGTGCCAAAACGGACGGTTTGATTTTGGGTCAAAATCTTTTGGGTCTGCACGCCGCGATAGCGCACCGTCGCCCCCGTCGCGTTGCGCAAGATCCTGCGCGAAACCGTATTATAACTGTGCTCCGCGCCGTACTCTTTCGCCGCTTCGTCGTATTCCACGCCGAATGTAACGGCAAGCTCGCCGAGAGCTGCAAAGTCGATTTCGCCCGCAAAGGTCGCGTCGCCCGCGTTGCCCTTTTGCGTCTCGTTTCCGTATTTGACGAACAGCCGCTTCCCCGCAACTTCACCCTTTCCGTTCTCGGCGCGTACGATGAAATTGACGGCGTTTTCGCTCGTGTAATAGTCGTTTTGGCATGGCGTATTCGCAAATTCAACGGAAAGCGCGTTGACGTCGACAGTCAGATCGACGTAAACGGCGATGCTGTATTCCGTCTGCGTTTCGCCAGACGCGTCGGTCAGCGCGATCTTCACCGTCGCGAAGCCGCCCTTTTGCGGGACGATCCTGTGCTGGTCGTCGAGCGTAACGACGCCCGCGCCGTCCTCTACCGTGTATGTTGCGGTCTGACCGCTCGGCACGGTGAGCAGGATCGCCGCCTTTTGCGCCGCGCCGCGGTCGTCGATCGTGAGCAGAACTTTGGGATCGGGCTCATGCTCCACGTCGACGGTCTTGTCGGTAGGCGCAACGTAGGCATAGGTGACGGAGACCGTCTTTTCCGCCGTCACCGCACCGTTCGCCGCCGAAACGACCGTAATGCGTACCGTCGCCGTTCCGTCTTGCGTGAATATAAGCACGCCCGCTTGCGTGACGCTCGCCGCATCGCCGCCGCTTGTGAGCTCGTATTTCACCGTTCCCGTATAGTCGGCGGGAAGCACGGTGACCTTGGCGAACGCGCCGCTGTTGTCGCCCGTGGAGAAGTTGAACGTCTTCTCGTGAACGGTGATCTCGGACGGCTCGGTCTCCCCATAGGTCACTCGGATCTCATTCGCGTCGCGCGTGAGCGTGTATGCCTTTGTCACCGACGCAAGAGCCTCGCTCTTCGCGCCGAAATTTTTCGCCTTTTCGCCGTATTCCACGCCGAACGTTACGGCAAGCGTACCCTGCGCGGTGAACGGGATCGTGCCTGCAAACACCTTTTCGCTCTCCTGTCCCGTCTGCGCCGCGCCCGCGTACTTGATATAGATCTGCTTGCCCGCCATCGAACCGTCGCGCTCGGCTATCTCCGCGGCAAACGCCACGCTTGCCGCGCTCGTGCCGTAAACCTCGCCGCGGCTTTCCCCGTCGAGCTTTGCCGTAAGATCCGCCGCCGTCACGGGACGGTCGATGTACACCTCGAACGTATATTCTACGGTCTCATTCGCCGTCATCGCAAACGCGCGCGGTGCTTGGTCGGGCGTTACGGTGATCTTCACCGTCGCAAACCCGCCCTTTTGCGGGACGATTCGCCATGCGCCGCTGTCGTCGGCAACGAGCGTAACGACGTCTTTTCCCGCCTCCACAGAATAGTCCGTACGCGCGCCCGCGGGCTCGGTGAAGAACAGAATCCCCTCCTCTTTCTCCGTTTCATTCATCGAAAGGAGGAAATTCTGCTGCTGCGGCTTGTCTGTCCCAATCTCGAATCCCTTTTCGTTCTCCTCGACGGGCGCATAGATCACGCGGACGTCCTTTGTCGCCGTAACGTGTCCGTCTGCCGCCGTGAGCGAGATCGTTACGTTCGCCTCGCCCTCTCCCGTAAAGGTGAGCACGCCGTCTTTCGTCATGCTCGCCGCGCCGTCCGAAAGCGTGTACGATACGGCGTTGGTGTGATTCGCGGGCGATACGGCGACCGTCGCGTATGCCGCGCCGCTCCTACCCGTTCCGAACGTGAGCGTCTTTTGCGCCGTCGTGATGACGGCGGCGTCCTCGGTCTTTTGATACGCTACGGCAACGCTCTTCGCGTTCCGCAAAACATTCAATGTAAATTCGTCGATATATTCTATAATCTCGCCCGAATCAATGTCGTAGATCTCCGCCGTGACCGTCGCATGCAACGCCGTGCGACCCACGGGCATCGGTCCTTGGAAGCGGAATTCCCGCGTCGTTTCGTCGAAATCGAGCACGTTCGCTACGTCGTACTCTACCCCGACGAATTTGCGGAACGAGCCTTCGAGCACCTCGGCAAACGGAATGGGAAGCGCGCGGTTTGTATCTTTATACTCGTCGTAATCGAACGTGTACTGCTTCTGCGCGAAGAGCGGCGGGAGGAAATACCCGTTCGTCGAAGTGTAGTCCTTTTGCTTCTCAACGGTCTTGCCGCCGAAATCGGTCGCCGTGACCGTGACGGTGACGCGCCCCTCTTTAAGGAATGTGATATTCCCCCGCGCGTCGACGGTAGCGATAGCGGGATCGCTTGTCTTGTACGCGTATGTGACGTCGGCGTCGGCAGGGACGGGCGTAACCGCAGGGAACGCGAGCTCGGCGAGCGAGGTGACGACGGAATTGCGGTTGGTCTCGAGGTCGTTCAGCTTCTTATGGCAAGTGATTTGAACGGAATCCTGCGCCTCGCCGTTGTCGTCCGACGTGGCAGTGACCGTAGCCGTACCCGCGCCGACCGACGTAACCGTCCCGTTCGCGCTGACAACGAGAATGCTCTCGTCCGAACTCGTCCACGTCACCGCCTTGCGTTCCGCTTCTTTGGGATAGACGGTCACCGAAAGTGCCTGCGTTTCGCCCTCGTAAAGGTCGGTTTTGATCTCCCCGTTCAGGGTGAGCGCGTGTACGCGGCTGTCCGTAACGATGACCTTGCGCTTGGCGGTCGCCGCTTTGTTTTCCTCGCTCGTGACGGTGATGTATGTTTCGCCGTAGAATTTCGCTTTGACGACGCCGTTTTCGTCGACGGTGGCGATGCTCTCATCCTCCATCGAGAACAAGAGTTCGCGGTTCTCGGCTTTGAGCGGCAAAACGGTAACTTCAAGCCGCTCTTCGGGCGGCGTGGCTTCGTCCGTCATGACGAGCATAAGTGCCTCGGGTTGGACAAATTCCACCGATTCGACATAGATGTGCGTAACCAAACTGATGATCGCCCCGCTTACCAGCATGATCGCAAGGATCAAAAGCGGCAGTAAAATGATCGTTGAAACCATCAACTTCTTCATGGTAAATCCCCCTTAATACTCGATTTTACGATACTTACGATCGACTGTGAACCAGAATACAAGAACGTTGACCGCGGCATAGACGACCGCGACCGCCGCGCCGATGAGGAAAGTCGCCGTCGCGCCGACCGACGTCCGCGGCAAAATAAGCGCGCATGCGCCCAAAACCGCCGAGATCGCCAGTCCGATAAGCAACATATAGGTGATGTTGATCTCTTCAGGTTCGCCGTTCGCCTTGGGCTTTAAGTTGGGATTGGCGACGTTGAGATTGATCCCGTTGAACACCAGCCCCACCGCGAACACAAGTTCGGTAGCCACGAACGCCGCCATCTCCGCGGCGTTCAAAAATTCCAAACACCCGATGACGACCGAGCTGATAAGAAGCGCGACCGCGCTCACCGCGATGTTGAGGAAGCCCTTGATGAGAAGCTGTTTGCGGAACGGGACGGGAACGAGCTTGGTGATGTAAAAATTTTTGCTTTCTACGCTGATCGCCGTGCCCGCGAACGAGCTGATCATCGCCATAAATACCGCCACCACAAGTATCGCCACGCCGAAGTTGATGCCCGAGCCGACCTGCGCTTCGCCGACGATCGTCGTAAGCCTATGGCAGAAAAATACCATGACGGGTGTGGAAATCGCCACGCCGAGGTAAAAGTACGAATAGGTTTTGGTCCGCAAGATATCTTGGAACTGATAGCGGAAAATCGCCCGCGCGCTGCTATAACCGTCGATCGAAGTCCGCCGCGTGTACATGCCGTCGCCGCCGTCGAGTGCCTTAAAGCGCAGGTTCGCCGAAACGACCCGCGCCAAGGCGATCCCGCCCGCGATGAGCAAAACCCCCGCCCCGACCGTCACGCCGAATCCGAGCCAAAACCGATCGAAAAAGACGACGTTGCCGAGATAGTATGCGGGATTGTAGTATGCGTCGAGCCACGCAAGGAGCTTTGTCCAGATTTCAAGCGTCCCCTGCTCCCAATTCCTGTGAATGAAGAATTGCGCCAAAACCGTAAGGATATAGTAGTATAGCACAAACGCTCCCGCCAAAACGAGCACGAAGGCGATGAGCCGCACGATGCCGTGTTTTTCGAGCAGGGACGTGAGATAGACCGCGGGGATTGCGATAAAGATCGACAGCGCAAAGGGAATGAGCGGCATAAGCACCGCGCCGAGCAATACGCCGAGAACGTAAACAAATGTAAAGCAATTCATCGCAACCCCGAACACGAGCAGAACGGGAACGGTCAAAATTACCGCGTAAATACAAAGATCGATAAAATTCAGAATGAGATAGCCCGTAAAGAGCTTGAACGGGCTCAACGGGAAACGCGCCGTAATGAGCAGATCGGCAGGGCGGTACAGCCGCTTGATCTGCATTCCCGTCGCCGCGACCGTGAGCCCGAACATGATGATGGTGAGATAGAGCACGGAGAGACGCTTCGCCGTGACCGCAATGCTCGACCGCAAAACGAACGTCAGTGCCCCGACGAGCGCAAGGGCGATCAAAACGGCGATCAGCGCGGCAAAAGCCGTCATGATCGCGCTCGTTTTGTTGTTGTTGCGATTCCACCCCCACTTCAATTTGAGCTGTAAACGGATAAACTCACGCATTGGGCTTTACCTCGTTCAACTCCATGTAATAACCATCGAGATCGAAATCTTTCTCGGCGGTAAGATCGACGATGTTCGCCACTTCGCCGCGCCGTATGAAAACGACTTTATCGCAGTTTTTACGCACGACTTCGAGATTGTGCGAAGAGAACAGCACGCAATGCTCGGCGTCGGCATACCCGCGGATGAACTCGCAGAGGAGATTCATGGTCTGATGATCCAAGCCGACCATGGGTTCGTCCAAGATCCAGAGCTTGGGCGCGTGCGTGAGCGAACCCAAAATGCAGATCTTCTGCCGCATGCCGTGCGAATACCCCGCGATCTGCATATCCAACGCCTGCGTAATCTCGAAGCGTTCGGCAAGCTCTCCCGTAATTGCTTTTTTCTGCGCCTTGGTCGCGCCGTACAAACTTCCGATGTAATTGACGTATTCCCTGCCCGTCAGCTTCTCATAGACGGAATGGTCGTCGGGAACATAGCCGATCAGCCGCTTCGCCTGTTCGGGCTGTTTGGTGACGTCGAACCCGCCAACCTTGATCGTCCCCTCCGAGAACGGCAGAACGCCGATGATGCTCTTAATGATCGTAGACTTGCCCGCGCCGTTGCTCCCTACGAGCCCGACCACCTCTCCCGCGTTTACCGTAAAATTGACGTGACGCGCGGAATAGTTTTTGTTGTTTCGATATTTTTTCGAAAAATCAATCACTTCCAGCATAGTTTTCTCCGTTTTGCGGCTCTCCCCTATGAGCCCCTCCTCTCATCAGTGTGCCGCAATTGACTTTTTTCTTTCTCTCCTGTTTTTTTGCGGGGCGGATTTCCGACCCCGTTTTTGGTTTTTACACACTTTTCGGCATTTTTCGACGTCGCCGAAAAGGTATATACAGTTACATTTTAACACTTCACCCCCCCCCCGTTGTCAATTTTTTACAGTCACGAATTTATATGACAAATCGGCTTTCGGCGGTTTTCTGCTTTTGAGTTTTCAACAATATCGAAAAAAAGAAAAAACCGCGCGTTTTTTGCGTGGCTTTACAAAGCGGTTTTCTATCGACAACACAGAGGCGTTTTCCGTGATCTTCTACGAATAAGGCATCTTGCGCGCGGCTTCTTATTTCAAACAGGCGTTCCTATTGTCATTGAACAGGCGGCTACTATATTGTCATTTCGACCGAAATAAAAACAATAAGAATATGGGAGATGTTTCGACACAAAAACCCATGCCTACTCGGCATGGGTTTTTGGCTCAACATGACAAATTTGGAAGCGAATAGGCATTCCCAATATGTCATTTCGAGCAAGCCGCGTAAGCGGCGCGTCGAGAAATCTCCCTTATTGTATTAAATGCCGAATCAACGACCAAGGGGATTTCTCGATTCCGTTCGCTTACGCTCACTTCACTCGAAATGACAGAAAAAGCAGGTCGAAATGTCACCGAAATAAAAACAATAAGAATATGGGAGATGTTTCGACACGTGCGCCTGCGTCTCCTCGACGCGGGCGCACGGCTCAACATGACAAATTTGGAAGCGAATAGGCATTCCCAATATGTCATTTCGAGCAAGCCGCGTAAGCGGCGCGTCGAGAAATCTCCCTTATTGTATTAAATGACGAATCAACGACCAAGGGGATTTCTCGATTCCGTTCGCTTACGCTCACTTCACTCGAAATGACAGCGGAATATAAACAATAAAACTGCGGGAGATGTTTCGACTTCGGCTACGCCTCCGCTCAACATGACAAATTAAGAAACTACGGGCAGGTCGAAATGACATGATTAGAATGCTCTTGCGGCATTCTGACTTGCGGCATTCTGACTTGCGGCATTCTGACTTGCGGCATTCTGACTTGCGGCATTCTGACTTGCAATATTCCGAAATACGTTATTCTTTATTGCGGATGTAGGCGTCGATGGAACGTGCCGCCGCCTTGCCCGCCCCCATCGCGAGGATCACGGTCGCCGAG
>CANRDX010000037.1 GCA_947629485.1 uncultured Clostridia bacterium | reverse complement strand
TTTGAAAAATTTTTCAATCCGAACTGTTGACAAACGGGGGGGGGGTAAGTTGTATAATAGTGACAAAAACCGACGTATTTTGCGCGGAGCGGACACGTCGGTTTCGCTCCGCATTCAAAATTGACAAAAACGGGAGGAACAACTATGAAGCAGAGGTCCAAGCGGATCACGGTCGCGCTTCTCGCGGTCCTGCTTGCGGCGGTATTGGGCGCGGGGCTCCTTGTCGCCTTTTTGCCCGGCCGCGGGCGCTTTGCCGGCGATACGGCAGAGCTCACCGGAGACGATTTCGAGTACAGCTACGCCTCATCGCTTGCCTACGGCGCGGACACCGCGGAGACGAACGGCTCGGGCGACGTCTACGGTTGGGGGTACGATAATAATAACAAAGACGATGCGACGTACGCCTATATCACGGGGATCCACAACGAAAAACTCGAAGACCTGCGCGCCCAAGGCGTATCCAAACTCGTCCTCAACATTCCCGCGGAGCACAACGGGAAGCCATTGAAGTTTGTGCAGCAGGACGCGTTTGCCCAATGTACGATGAAGATCATCGACATCAATATGCCGCTCTCGGTGTATTGGCAGATCGACGGGAGCGACCGCTTTAAGTTCGACAACGCCTCTTCGTACGCGCGCGCGGACGGCGAAACGGCGACCTTCACCGCTTTCAAGCCGCAAACGGGGAGCGGGATCACAACGCTCATTCTTCCCTCCAACGTGTGGATCGATACGGACGGCGACGAGAGGTTTGAGGACGGCGAGCCCACCTACCGCTACGCCGAATACCTCTTCAAGGGGGAAAAGGGCGCGGCGTATACCAACCTCGTCGTCATGCCCGACGTCGTGAATATCTTCAACGGCGAAGAGGTTTTGGATAGCAACGCCGACCGTCCCAAGATGCAGGGCGGGCTTCTCTCCAAGTCCCAGAACTTGGAGAGCGTGTACTTCTGCACGGGCAGATCGGAAGTTCTGCACCTCTATCCGCTCACGTTTGAAAACTGCACGTCGCTCACGGAAATTTCCCTGTCTGCGGGCGTGTACCTCGAAGACGGCGCGCGCGTGTTCCAAGGCAGTTCCGCGTTGGAAAAATTTACGATTGCCGACGAAAAGACGGCGGCGGCGCCCCTCTTCTACACGGTGGGGGCGGACGGCGCGCTCTATACCAATAATTATTCCTATTCCTATATGGACCAAAACGACGCCCAAGCCGTCTACGAATGGTGGAAGTTGGGCGGGCAGGGCGTCAAAGGAGTAACCTATGGCGCAGATTTAGGAGCGTGGGGCCTTGCCATGAAAAGTTCGATGGGCTTCGCGTACTATCCCAGAAGAATTTTCGACGATTGGAGCGCCGATAAAAACCGCTTCTCGGACGAAGGGGGGGACCTCCAAGGCACGCTCGAAGGCGCGAGCACGGGGACAAAAGCGACGTATTATGAAAAGGGCGACGGCGATGCGAATATCGGTATCGGCATTCCCGAGGGCAGTTTTGTGTTCGACGCCGTACAGAATGACAGCACAGGAACGAACGACTTTGCGACATTGACCGAGGGGAATATCACGTCCGGGATACTCCATCCGGCTGTTGCGTCAAAATCATTTTCTCTTACACAAGGCGGGAAAAAAGCGACCATAACCACGGGCAACGCATCGTTCAGCGGAAATACGGGAACATATACGGTCAACGGAAAGACGTACAATTACAAATTACAGCTCAAAAATGCAAGTCATCGGTATCTGAAAATCGAAACAGATTTCAATTTCGATATCCGCGCATATTTCGTAGGGAGTTACACGGGGGAAGAAGCGGACGGCACGGCCCATCCGCGAATGGGATTGTTTACAGCGGCAAACTTCAAAAACCCCGGCAATAAGTATGAAGCGAAAGCCGCGAATGCAAGCGCCGCATTGTCTGCAAATCCCGGTGACGTTATTGAGGTGGATGGGAGCGAAAGCGATAAAATTACGCCCCTCATCGGGAGCGATTTGTCGTCGGGGACATATTATTTAGGGCAACCTTCCGATGATACGGTAAGTAGCGGTTTGGCTCAACTTCTCTTTATCGTCATCACGCCGTCCGAAAAGCAGGAAGTGGCGGATTTCGAGTTCCAAACGCAAGTAACGAATGAGGGCGATACAGCAGTAGCAAGTTTTGAGACCCCCAAGTTGCACAGCGTTCAAATTAACCCTACAAAATGGAACAAACTGACGGTCAAAATGCGGGCGCTCACGGCGGCGGGCGAGACCGTCACCACCGAGGACATCAGCTGGGCTTGGCAGAAGGTGGACGGATGGTCAAGAACGGATGATATGCTGGATGTTTCGTCGATCCCTGCAGCGCCGGACGAGAACGGTTGGTGGACATTTGAGTTCACCCCGGACGACCGTGAGTATTCGGCGCCGCTTGTCCTCCGTTTTACGGCGAGCGGGCATACCGAATATCTCTACTTCAACGTCTTCGATCCCGATTACAGGCTCAGTGGTGATACCGGCGACAGCCGCAGTAGTATTCCTTCGGACGGCAAATTCCTCTATCCCGACATCGAAGCCATGTATACCCCGCCGGATAATGGGCAGCCGAAAAACCCGCCCCACCTCGAATTTACGCAGGAGCGCGTCTCCAAATATCAGATCCTCGTCTCCATGCCCGCAAAGGCAAAGAGCGCGGATAGCGCCGTCAGCGAGTACGTCAACTCCTTCGAGTTCGCCTATCACGAGACGGTGGAGATCGGCCCCAACGCCTTCCAGAATACCTTCATCACGGTCATCAAAATTCCCGACCGCATCGCAAAGATCGGGGCCTCGGCGTTCCGCTTCTCCGAACATTTGCAGACCGTCTATCTTCCCGACAGCACGCAGGTCGGGCTCAACGCCTTCGGACAGGAGGCGGACGCCGATCCCGGGAATGGGACCGTGTACACGGCGGGGAAGAAGAACTTCTTCCTCATCGCCCCGTCGCGCGCTTCGTACGAGGGGTATCTGTTTCCCTTGACCGACGATCCCAAAGCGCCTGATGATGAAAACTATAACTATTTCCCCATTCACGCCGAGAGTGTTTCGGGAGGCTTCCAGGACTTGGGCGGAAAGGACGCGAGTTACGACTACACGCCTTACCTCACCTATGAAATTTCCGTCAACTTCCTGAAATACGGTGAGGGCGACGCGGTGGTGAGCAGTGAGACGCGCACCTTCCTCTACGGCATGGACGCGCACTTCGTCAAGGCGAACGTGACGACGGATTGGGCGGCTTACTCCGAGAATTACGACAACAACGCCCCCGTCTACTTCGGGCGCATCAGCGGGAATACCGTCCAACAGGTGAATACCATTCCCACCGATATTCCTTGGTCGGTCGCCGCGGACGGGTGGTATTATGATGAAGACGCCGTCCTTCCTTCGGGAGATTGGTACTTTGGCGACACGCAAGTGGTGACGTCCGCCTCCGCAGACGACTTTACCGCGTTCTTCGGCGGCACGGCGGGCGGCGAAGTGAATACCGTCACCTATGAAAACCGCGCGCGGACGCACTATGCGGCGGTCGTAAGGGAGACGTACGGCGTAAACGGCATCACCGAGACGGGTCAGACGGTAGAGGACGCTGGCTCCCTCCGTGACCCGCAGACGGCAAACGTGACCATCAAGACCATGCCGTTTGCCGTCACGCTGAAAAATAAGTCCGAGGCACGCGAGAGCAGGATCGATTTCGACGTGCCCACCTTCCAGAACATCGGCGCGATCACCTACGGCGAGGATACCTGCAACTCCCTGCCCACCGAGTATATCGAGCCCGACGATACATGGAAAGTCCCCATGCTCAACGTCACGTTTGACTACAACGGGTTCCCGATGAGCCGTATCTTCGAGAACTTCAAGAGCAACGCGATGACCGTGAGTTACGAGGCGTGCCTGGATCTCCAATATGAAGGAAAAGCGTGGGAGTGGTATCCCCGTGAATTCGGGGAGTGGTCGGCCGAGATCTACGACGAAATGAAATTCGATACGGGCAACGGAGATGTGCCCTACGACGTGGGCTACTACCGCATCACAGTGAAGTTTGCCGGGAGCGCCGGAGGGAGCGGCTACAATTACCGCTGGTCGGGCGTCTATAACGGCGAGCGCGCGGAGGAGGACGCGGAGGAATTCACCTTCATTCTCCACATCGAGCCCCGCAAAGTTCCGCTCTCCGACTTCTATGCCATGCAGTACACGGGGCAGGGCTTCACCCTCTTGGAGGATAATCCCTATCTCATCGTCGAAGAATACGAAGGCAGTGCGCCGTTGGGGACGGACGGACTTCCCTACCAAGTGGGGAGTTACAATCCCTCGCTCAGGCTCTACGATCCGAAATATCTGGAGCCTTCCACTACGTCGTCCGATAATCCCGTATATACCCCCAACCTGCAATTCGAGGGGACGTCTTACAGCCGCCAACAGTTGATGCGCGTGAATGAGGGCGAGAAAAACAGGTGCGTCACGATCCTCATCGTCGGCGACGAACCGTTTACATGGGAGTATTGGAACTACAAGGCGAACGCTTGGAGACCCCGTACGGAACCCGACGGCTCTCCCGTCACGTTCGACGGGCCTCTCTCGGTGTTCAACCCCGAGGTGCGGTCGTACACCTACGACGGGGCGCCCGTCTCCATCGAGGACGCGTTCTACGGGATCTTCTCGTCCAATTCCATCGACTACACCGTCACGCACAACGGGAAAACCGTCACCGAAATCAAGGACGCGGGCGAATATACCGTCACCATCACCCCCGCGGAGGGCTACGTCTGGTGGAAGGGCTCCGCGGTGATTGAAAGCAGTACGGATACCGGGAACGATAATGTGGACGGCTGGACGCTCGACGACTACTGGGCGGCAAAAGACGGCGGCTATACGGCGCACAACCGGGATACGCTCACCTTTACCGTGTTCGTCGAAAAGAAGCCTGTGCGCGTTCCCTCGGACTCCTACGCGCCTTATAATGCGGACTCGCTCTATTCCTTCGCCGCGCCCATCGGCGGCGACTATGAGGTCGTCGGCTACCATGAGCACAGTTTTGAAGAGGGGGCCGAGATACCCAAGGCGAGCGCGACGGGGCAGTGGGCTTCCGTCATCACGAAGGAGGGCGTGTACGATGTTCTCCTCCGCCTCACCGATCCCGTAAACTGCACGTGGGATTCCACCATGGGCGAATCGCACGGCGATAACTACTACGTCACCGTACGCCTGTATGCGGGCTACGACCGCGAGAAGGCCTACCCCGCGTTCAATGCGGACCTCGGCACGCCCGAGGGCTCCCACGAGTCGGACGGTTGGGTCACCCTCACAAGGACGTACGACGCCGTATCGCGCGGCCTCGACGCACTCTTCACGGAAGGGAAACCGACCACGGCAGAGGCGACGTATCAGATCGTCAAACTTGCCGCCGAGCCCGAGAGCCGCGAGGGCTTTGTCGGCGAGGAGGTGACGCCCCAGACCATTGTGGATGCGGGCTACTACGGCGTCATCGTCACCCTCAACGATCCGTTCCTGTTTGCGGGCACGGATGAGACGGTCGCCTACTACCTTGTTCATATCGAGGAGGCGGTCATCGTCAAAAATCCGGGGAGCAAGTTCGAATGGGAGCGGAAGCAACTGTTCAGCGCGGACGATCCGGGCGTTGAATTGAAATTGACGCCCGAAGACCCCGCGGACGGCGACTATCCGCTCATCATCGTTGCGCCCGGGACGAACTCCGTCATCGTCACCTATCACCTTGAAAAGCACGTCGAGGGCGGGCACGACGAAGACACCATCGACGGGAATATCGACAAACTCAATAAGGGCGAGGATGTGTTCAGCGGCGCATGGTTCCCTTATACCGAAGAACAATTCAAGGTGAATACGCCGGGCGGCTACTGCGCCTACGTCAAGGTGGAGGCTCCCAACCATAAAGTCTATTACAATTATATCTCGCTCCATATCTTCAACGAGGAACTCGTCATCACGCTGAACAGCGGGCTCGACAGCGAGGTCGTTTACGGCGAGGGCAAGCACACGCAGGAGGAACTGCGCACCGCGATGTTCGAGGCCATCAAGAGCATCACCGCCAAGGGCGGCGACGGCGGCGATACCATGTCCGAGGATCGGACGAAAACGCTGAACCAAAGGTATTTCTTCTTCTACTTCATGAAGGATGGGGAGGAGTACGATATCGAGGAGACGGCGGAGACCTATCTCGACGTCGGCGGATACGAACTCTATGTGCGCTACAACGGGCCCCTCTTCGGCTCGGAGGAAGAGACCAACCAATACATTAACTTTACGTGGGCGGGCGGCAGACCCAAGTTTACCATCATCCCGCGCCCGATCACCGTCTCCCTCGGCACGATCGCAGGGCACACCTATTTCAACGCGCCCGATATGTCGTGGCAGGCCGCGCCGGTCTACGCCTATACGGGCGACCCTTCAAAGGCGGCGATCGTTTCCCGCGGCGGGGTAGAGGACGACCCGCAGATTTCCTACGAGTTTGTCCTCGGCGGAGATACCTTCGGCTCGCTCAGCGCCGTTTCTGCCGCGGGCGAATACACCGTGAAAGCCGAGTGCGGCAACGCCAATTACGCGGTGACGCTCGATAAGGCGTACACCTACACGATCGCGCCGTTGGAACTCACGCTGAACAGCGTTGCAAACGTCGCCTACGATGGGGAAGAGCACGCGCCCGCCATCACGTTTGCGGGCCTGCCCGATGAACATATCGTGCTCCTCGAGGGCACGGATTTCACCCTTTCCTACGCGCAGGGCGGCGTGTCGTTGGGCGCGGGCGCCAAGCCGCGCGAAGCGGGCACGTACACCGTGACGGTCACGTTTGCCTCGGGCAACTACGTCTTTGAAGGGGGCGGAAGCAGCGCCGAAGTGACGTTTATCATCAAGGGGTCGACGCTCGATCTGCCGTACCTCTTAACGGTGGCCTTCCCGTACACGGGCGCGGACCTTCGCGGCGCCGTGACGGCCGCTCTCCAAAATTACGATGCCGCCATCATGTCGGTCGCCTTCTACGCGTCGGGCGACGGCACGGGCGCCCTGCTTGCCGAGGTCGTAAATGCGGGCAACTATTCGATCAAGATCACCCTCACCGACCCCGACTGCCAGTGGGTGGGCGGCAGTACCGAACTTGTCCTGCCGTTCACGGTGACAAGGCGCGCGCATGCGTCGCTCACCATCACCGCGGCGGATATCGAGGCGACGTATGGTCAAACGGGCAGTGCGTTCCGTCCCGCCGTCAGCGGTCTGCCGGAGGGCTTGGGGCTCGCCTTCATCTATTCCTATGAGGGGATCGACGGCACGACGTACGCCTCCTCTTCGGATGCGCCCGTGAACGTTGGCAAATACCGCGTCATCGTCACCGCCGTCTACGCGGGCGACGTCAACGACGAGCCCTTCACCGTCACGGCGACGGCGACCCTCACCATCGTTCCGCGCGTGCTCACCTTCTCGCTCGACCCCGCGGAGGGTGCGGGCGGACTCGTGGACGCGGTGTTCACGGATGCAAACGGCAACGCGGTCGCCCTCGCCTCGGCCGACTACACCTTCGCCTACTCCTTCAAAGGGGCGGCGGTGGAGAGCATGACGAAGGCGGGCGAGTACACCGTCACCGTCACCCTCACGGGCGACGCGGCGAAGAACAACACGCTCGCAAACAACACCGCGGTCTATACGCTCACGCAGGGTCTTTCGGGCGGCGGCACGGGCGGCGACGACGATTTCGACGCGGGCGTCGCGCTGATCCTCATGGGCGCGCAAGTGGTCTTGCTCGGGACCGTGTTCGGCCTCGCAGTCAAGAAGAAGAGAGAAGAAAAAGCAAATTCAGAGGAGGAAAACTGACATGAAAGCATTGAACGCTTCGTTTTTCGGAATTGAACTTTCTATAAGCAACGATACGCTCATGACGATCCTTTTGATCGCCGAGGCGGTGATCTGCGTGCTCTTGGTGGTGCTCATGATCTACGTTCTGCACCGCAAGAAGCCGACGGAAGTACAGCAAGAACTCGCCGCGACGGCCGAGCCTGAACCCGAGCCCGAGCCTGAGCCCGAGCCTGAACCCGAGCCGGTGATCGTTCCCGTCGCCGAAGAGGAGTTCGAGTGGCGGCCCGTCAAGAGTTTCATGGCGAAGTACATTCTCTCGGACGACGACGTCAAGGCCCGCTACTCCTCGGTGAAGAACGCCGCCCTCGGCTACGAGAAGATGCGTTCGCGCGTTAGCTTCAAGCGCGAGACTTTCTACCATGGCAGACAGGCGCTCATGCGGTTTTCCTTCCGCGGCAAGACGCTCTGCATGTACTTCGCGCTCGACCCTGCGCCCTTCGAGGGCACAAAGTATCACGTGGAGGATGTCTCCGAGCTGAGTTCCTATGAGGATACGCCGTGCATGCTCCGCCTCACGGGGAGCCGCAAGGAAAAGCATGCAAAGGAACTCATCGCCATGCTCATGGAGACGTACGGAATTCCCGCCATCGAACGCGAGCCGGAAGATTACTACCTGCCCGTGCGCCCGGAGGAGGAACTCCTCAAAGAGGGGCTCATCAAGATGGTCAAAGTGCGCCGCCGCCCCGGCGCGCCCCGCGCCGCCGCGCCTGCGCCCGCAGAGCCCGTTCAAGAGCCCATCCGGGAGCCCGCCGAGCCCGAACCCGAACCCGCGCCCGTGGCCGTTCCCGTGCCCGAAGAGGGGTTCGAGTGGCGGCCTGTCAAGAGTTTCATGGCGAAGTACATTCTCTCGGACGACGACGTCAAGGCGCGCTACGCCTCGGTGAAGAACGCCGCCCTCGCCTACGAGAAGATGCGCTCGCGCACGGGCTTCAAGCGCGAGACCCTCTACCACGGCAGGGAAGCGCTCATACGGTTCTCTTTCCGCGGCAAGACGCTCTGCATGTACTTCGCGCTCGATCCTGCGCCCTTCGAGGGCACAAAGTATCACGTGGAGGATGTCTCCGAGCTGAGTTCCTATGAGGATACGCCGTGCATGCTTCGTCTCACGGGGAGCCGCAAGGAAAAGCACGCAAAGGAACTCATCGAAATGCTCATGGAGACGTACGAAGTCCCCGCCATCGAACGCGCGCCCGCGGACTACTATGTGCCCGCGCGCACAGAGGACGCGCTCCTCAAAGACGGGCTCATCAAGATGACCAAAGTGCGCCGCCGCCCCGCGCCTACGCAGGAGCCCGAGGAGCCCGCCGAAGAGACCGCGGGCATTGAGGAGCCCGACGGCGAATAAAGTTCGTCCGCGCCGATCGTGATAGTGGTTGACCTTCGCCGCAGGTTGTGATATAATTTCGGCATGAAAGTGAAGATCACGGCCATGCGGCGGAGCGAATACCCCGACCTCATGGAGAAATTCGAGAACACCATGGAACACGCCTGCGATATCAAGATCGGGCAGGTGTTTGTTTCCGAAAATGGCGAGAAGCCCGCAGACCTTTGCGACGGCGCATGGGAGAGCATGGAACGGTTTGTAAGGGAACTTTCATCGGGCGGCGGAAATTTTTACGATGGCTGGATGAAGGACCCGCATTCCGCGATGATCTCGTGCAATGACGGGTTTCGGCCTGTGAGTTTTTACTTGGAAATCGTGCCGTAAATTTGCGCAAAAAGTTGGCAATATAAAAAATTTTCCGCTTTTAACGCTCCCCGCTGCGCCGCGCGCTGCCGCCGCCCTTGCGGCAGCCGCGCGCGTTGCAGCGGGGAGCGTTTTTTTGCAAAGGCGCGCGCTTTTGGCGTTCACTCTTCTCTTCACAATGTAATGGTACCACAAAATTTTTGCCCTTTCGGGGGTATATGCCAACTTTTTTGAAAAAATTTTTTTGCCGCCCGCGCGTTCCGCGCGGGCGGCAAAAAAATCGAGTTAGCATATTGGCACCCCTCCCCCCTACCCCCCTCCCCGTGGCGAAGCCGCGGGGAGGGGGGTAGGGGGGAGGTCGTTCGCGCGAGCGGGTGGAAAAACGCGCGGGCGGCTTGCGTTTGGAAATATTCACTCACTTCCGCCCCGACCGCGCAACGCGCGGTCGGGGCGGAAGTGAGTGAATGAGGAGGGGTTCGGAGGAACGCGCGGGGCGGAAGTTCGGAATGAGGAGAGGGGGCGCTTTATTCAGCATAGAAAAACGCCGTCCCGTGAGGGGCGGCGTTTTTCCAAAGGAGGTCGTCAGATCCGAGGATCTGCTTTGTAGGTGGTGTGCAAAACTTCGTGCGCCTTGTGGCTGTTCGGTGCGCCGAAGTAGT
>CANRDX010000036.1 GCA_947629485.1 uncultured Clostridia bacterium | reverse complement strand
ATGCCGATTCTCGGGCTCGGAAAAATTTTTTTGAGAAAATTTCAAAAAATGCCTCCGAAACACTTGACAAACAACATTATAATGAAATTGCGCCACAATTGAATTTTGAGCGAGATATATGGCTACAACTACGGCAAGTTGTATCCTCTTTTTCCGTATATCTCGTTTCATGCGAAAAAGTTGTGGCGCAACACATCGGGATACTTCTTAGCGGGCGTCCCCATGTGGGGCGTCCTTATTTTTTGCCCGCAAAATTCTCGGAGGTATTCTTATGAAAAAGAAACTTTTGCTTATCTTGCTTGCGATCGCGAGCGCAGTCTGCCTCGTCTTCGGTTTATCGGCGTGCGGCGGTGGCGGCAAAGAAAATTCGGACGTGAACGGCATCTATTACCGCTACGAATCCGAACAGTTGGATAAATCCGATTGGTACGAACTCAAAGACGGAAAA
Source organism: uncultured Clostridia bacterium (assembly GCA_947629485.1). GTDB lineage: Bacteria > Bacillota > Clostridia > Christensenellales > Borkfalkiaceae > Gallimonas. Next base: position 11,078 of record CANRDX010000036.1, on the reverse strand, counting down.
TGGAAGGACAGCGGGGGCGAACAGGGAGATTATAAGCTCAGCGGCGGTGAAATTTCATTTTACGAAAAAAATGTCTTTGGCGGAAATGTAAAATGGGCGACGGGTACGGTGAAAGACGGCGTTCTCACGATCTCCTCGCTCGGTATCACGCATACATACTGTAAAGAGGGCAGCACGCCCTCAACGGGCGGCTCGGGTGAGAGCGATACGCCTTCCGTCCAAGAATATGAGGTCACGTTCATATTGAACTATATGGGCGGGGGTTCCGTCAAAAAATCCACCCAAAACGGGCTTGTCACATACGTTCCCGAGCGCGCCGATTATGTTTTCAACGGTTGGTGGCTGAGCGACGGAAAAACGGAAAACGGCGATTATATCCTTGCGCAAAAATGGGATACTTCCGAAAAGGTGACGGAGAAGGGGTTGGTCTTGGTCGCGGAATGGGTCGAGGAATCGACGGTTTCCGCCCAACTCCCTGCTCCGAGCGTGAGCATAGACGGAGAGGTGTTCTCGTGGCAAGAGATCCCCGGAGCCGAATCTTACGACGTGCGCGTCTACAAATCGGGCTTGGAGAGCGAGGAAATGCGGAATACGATTTCCGGTACGAGTTGGACATTCCCGAGCAGTTATGACGCGGGTTACTACACCATCAAAATCCGCGCAATAGGAGACGGCGAGACGACCGTCAATTCCGCCTATGTTTCCAAGAGCTACGGGCATCGCATTTTAAGCTTGGTCTCGAATATTTCCTTCGATATTTCCACTTCGATCCTGACGTGGACGGCCGTCCGCAATGCGACATCCTACGATTTGATCATCGACGGACAGGAAGTAGAAACGTTAACCTATACGACTTACGATCTCTCCGACTTTGAAGCGGGAAGCCATATGGTGACGATCGTTGCAAAACGAGGCGGCTATCAATCTTCCACTGCCAATGAGACAATCGAGAAGAAGCGGCTCAAAACGCCGAAGATCAAGGTGGCGCTCAACGAAAATCGTATCCAATACACGGTATCTTGGGAAAGCGTGCTTCATGCCGATACCTATATCGTGACGCTGAACGGGGAAGAACACCGCGTGACCGATAAAGATTTCTACACCTTTGACCGTGCGTCGGCAAGCTGGGGAGATACTGAGGCGATCGTCGTAACCGTGACGGCCTTCGACAGCAACCGCGATTACCTGATCTCCAATCCGAGCCAAGAGGAGACGGTAGAGCGCGGATATGCTGTGATTTTGATGGTTTCAGATAAAAATGCGGGCAGCGTCGCGTTCGAGGGCACAACGGCAACCAAGCTACCGTGCGATGTGGGAGAGGAAGTTTCTTTTACCGCGATCGCAACGACCAATAAAGGTTATATCTTTGGCGGTTGGTATCAAGATGACGAAAAAGTTTCAACTGAACCTTCTTTCCAACGCACGATCACAATGGGAAAGAAAAATGTGAGCTACGAGGCAAGATGGTCGGTAGATTCCGCTATGGCGGATTTCAGATTTACCTCCACTTTGACAACCTGTAAGATTACGGGCGTAAAAGATAAAACCAAAGACGAATATATCATACCCGATTATGTAACTTCGATCGGAAGCTATGCGTTCTCCGGTTGCAGCGGGCTGACGAGTATTGAAATCCCCAACGGCGTGACCTCGATTGGAGATTGGGCGTTCAGGGGTTGCCGCGGGCTTGAAAGCGTGACGATCGGGAGTGGCGTGACCACGATCGGAGATAGGGCGTTCGATAGTTGTAGCGGACTGACAAGTATTGAGTTCCCCGACAGCGTGACCTCGATTGGATATGCGGCATTCGGTGGTTGCAGCAGCCTAGAAACGGTTTACTATCAAGGGACTGCCGAAGCGTGGGGGAATATTTCGATCAACAGTGAGAACTCCGCCCTCACTTCCGCTACACGGTACTACTTCACGGAGGACGCGCCGACGGCGGAGGAGTGGGCGAACTATGACTATTGGTGGCACTACGACCCCGCAACGAACGAGCCGACGCCGTGGATAAAAGAAAATCAATGAGTAATTTGCGCCCGAGGTTCCCTCGGGCGCATTTCCTTTTTCAGACCGCCGAGGGGGATACCATGCCCGCATTCGACGTGACAGGGGGGGCTGCTGTCCCTGTAAGGGAAAGTACCCGCGTAAGCAGGGGAAAGGGTTATAACCCCTCTGTCTCGGCTACGCCTCGACATCTCCCCTTACAGGGGCGACAAGTGTCCTCATCTCGACGCGCCGTAGGCGCGGAGAAGATCCCCTCTTGGAGAACGAGGCCTTGTTCCCTCACGGAGTAGGGGTTCACTACTTCGCGCTACGCGCTCGTGCCGCCCTTCGGCAACATAGAACGTGCGGGCGGGGCGGGGGCTGCGCCCTCGGAATGAGGAATAGGGTGATACTTCGACTGCGCTACTTCGCCTACGGCTCGTGCCGCCCTTCGGCAACATAGAACGTGCGGGCGGGGCAGTATGACGTGATTAGAAGTCCAACCCCATCACTCTCAGAAATTTTCCAAAAAATTTACCAATAAAAGTTTGCAATTTCTTTTATATCATGATACCATATCTATGTTTTATAACTCCTTTTTCAATCACACAACGAAAGCGGAAATAATATTGATAAATAAGCAAGGAGCAACAACATGAAAAAATTTGCAGTTAAGTTAGGGGCGTGCGCACTTTCCGTCTGCATGTTTTCGGCGGTTTTTGCCGGTTGCGGAAGCAGCGCTTCTACTTCCCGTCGGGAGGTCGAGGCAACCGACGTGACCTTTCGCGACGACGGCATGTACACCACGACGTTAACTGTCGACGGCGACCGTATAGGCAATATCAGCGAATCCGACATCGCGGTTTACTACGCGGTTTTCGATTCGGAAGCCTACAACGCCGCGGTTCCGAACGCACAACAAGATACGGCGGGTTCGGGAAATGACTATTCCGAAGCCACGACTGCCCAAGTCAACAAGGTGACGTTGAACGGCGACAGCCTTACGGTCAATTTCTATGATCCCTCGGCAAGCGAGAACCGCACCGACGGCTATCTTGTTCTTCTGCCCGACAAGGTTACCTATGGGGTAGTAGACGTCGAATTTACCCCGTTTACCGTAACCCCCGACGTGGACGGCGTGTCCGCCTCCTCCTCAACCAACAAAATAACCCTGCAACTCGATGAGGGCGAGTTCGTTTCGAACGCCCCCAAAGGCGCGATCTCTCTGCGCGGTTCGTTCTCGAAAATGACGGTAGAGAGCGTTTCTTCGAACGGCAAAAACTTGACGTTGCAACTGAAAGGTCGCCCCGCAATGCTTGCCGCCGCCAATTCCTATGTGGACGGCATAATCGATATTGACGAGAGCGCGATAAAGGACGCGAGCGACGATGTTTCCGTTAAAATCCCCATAAAGGAACAGTCGGCTTACTTTGCGGCCGACAGGCTCGAAGTGAGCTGGGGCAACGTATTTGTACCCTTGCATGTGGCCGATTGCGGTACGCCGATTGACCAAATCAAAGCGAGCGATATAACTTTCTATAAACATAAAGAGATAACGCTTGACGATGAAAGCAGCACAAATGAATTCGAAAGCGGTATAGAAGTTGCAAGCGATATTTCCTGCACGGCGGTAAGAAAGACGGGGAGCGAGACCCTTCTTCTGACCTTAACTGTTGCGGACGCGAGCGATAAAAACGCCGTAGCCGAAAAGCTCGACGGTAAGATTGTAAAAATCAAGGACTACGAGTTTACGGCTTCGTTCGGCTCGGCTTCTTTCTATCCCGTATTCGATTACGTCGATACGAAGGATAACGGCGCAAAACTTGAATTCACCCTCGAACTGTACGCCAATTCGGGCGAGTTTGTCGGGGGCTTGATCGCAAGCGACTTTACTTTCGGCGGCGACTTCGCGGATGCGGCTGACGTTTCCGTTAAAAACACGGGCGACACTACGGCGGAGCTGATATTCACCGTTCCTTCACAGGGGCAGAATCAGGAATCCCTCGATATGGACGGCACTGTAACCATTGCCGCGGGCGCGCTCAAAAATATTTGGGGCACTCCCACCGATGAGGACGCGGAGTATACCCGCAACTACGCGCAGAGCAGCATGGGCAGAGACCTCAGCAACACCGATATCGATACGATAAAGGATATCGTCGGCGGCTTCGGCAACACCACTTTCGGAACTATATCCAGCGTAGTTTCGGGAGCGATCACCGGCGTAAGCGCAGTTATGACGATTCTCGACATAACGGGAGTATGCCCCAGCCAGGCTTCGCAGACCCTTTCCATATTAAAAGACGTTCAAAAGAACGTTCAAAGCCTGCTTACCCTCGTCAACCGGCAAATCGACATGATGAAGGAAATTCAGGGACAGTTATTTAATATGTCGCTTGCAAATTTCGAGGAAAGTATCACGTCTCTCAACAACACCAACGCAATCATATCGTCTTATCTCGCAAAGGGCAGAGAGGAACTCAATCTTGCCGAACCCGACCCCAAAAACGAGACGGCTTGCAAAGAGTATGCGACAAAACTTATTAACGGCATAAAAAAACTCGAAGACGACGGCAACTCCACCTTCACGGGTTTCAAACAGAACTATCAAAGCCTGATTGCGACATATAAAGACATTACGGACGTAGTCAACAACGTCAGCTCCAATAACCCTATGGCGATATTCGATAAATACTGCACGACTGTTTATAACTTTACGCATCAGGCGTATGCGTCCAGATTGGCGCAGAGGCTGAATATAGATTACGCCCTTCGCGGTGCGCTTGCGAATATCGCGCTTTGGTACGGCTGTAATTTTAAAAATCCCTCGCTGGACAATGAGACAGGCGCGGCGGCGGCATTAAAGAAGTTTGAAGATTTGACCGTAAATATAACCGACGACGCAAAGGACGATTTCTGGGTTTTGCCCGGTCAAACCGCCTCGGCGTTGGAGGAAAATAACAATTATGCCGTTTTGCACGGAACTTCCGAATATCAATATTGTTTTGTAACCGGCGATGTGATCGATAATAAACTCTACGAATCGTATGCGAACTTAAACGGCTGCGCGATTATGAACGGCGGCGGCAATTTCGGCTATGAACAGGAAACGGAATTTTTGAAACGCATGAACGGAAGGACGCTCAACGAAGAATTGGCTCTTGCGGGAATCGCTAAATGCGACGAAAACACCGTAAAGAGATTCAGCTCGCAAGGTCTGGCGTTCAGAGTTTATGCATACACCGATTACAGCGAATGGGATTTCAGCGGCTTAAAAATGATTTTCCGCAAATGCTGGTATGCGGACGTATTTTACTATAACACGCAGGATCATCGTGCTCCGCTATGTACATACAGTTATTATTTTGACACCAGCGCATATAACGAAATATACTGTACTTTTGCTTGTCTGGGGAAACATTCGTAAGGGATCAATAAAAACGCATACGGCGGAGCGCATAGCGCCCCGCCGTATATTATAATTTTTATATTTTTTACTTATCGAAATTGACGATCGCGGCGAAGTCGGCTGCCTTCAAGGAGGCGCCGCCGATGAGTCCGCCGTCGATCTCGGGCTGCGCCATAAGACCCTTGCAGTTCTTGGCGTTCATGGAACCGCCGTATTGGATGCGCATTTTTCCGACGCGCTTGCCCGCATAGACCTTCTTCATGCGCTTTCTGATGAATCCGATCGTCTCGTTCGCCTGCTCGTCCGTTGCCGTCCTGCCCGTGCCGATCGCCCAAATGGGTTCGTAGGCGACGACGATCTTGGAGAAGTCGTCGATCCCCGCGAAGTCCTTTTCGATCTGCGCGGAGAGCACCTTCTCGGTCAGCCCGCCCTCGCGCTCTTCGAGGCTCTCGCCGATGCACACGATGGGGGTGAGGCCTGCGGCAAGGGCGGCGAGGGTGCGCTTATTCACCGTCTCGTCCGTTTCGCCGAAATATTGCCTTCTCTCGCTGTGCCCGATGATGACGTATTGCACGCCGTATTCTTTGAGCATGTCCGCCGAGATCTCGCCCGTGAACGCGCCTTTTTCGGCATAGTGCACGTTCTGCGCGCCCAGCTTTATCTTGGAGCCGCGGAGCGCCTTCTTGACGGCGGGAATATCGATCGCGGGAACGCAGACGACGACGTCGCACTTTGCGTCCTTCACGAGCGGTTTGAGCGCCGAAACAAGCGCCGCGCCTTCGCTCGCCGTGTTGTTCATTTTCCAATTTCCTGCAATGATAGGTTTACGCATGAATTTCTCCTTTTCTCGTTTATAACGGCAGGGCGGGGGATCCCCGCCCTGTAACGTATCTTATTCTTCTTCGGAAGGCTCCTCTGCGGGTTCTTCCGCGGGAACTTCTTCGACAGGCTCCTCAACGGGTTCTTCCGCGGAAACTTCTTCGACAGGCTCCTCAACGGGTTCTTCCGCGGGAACTTCTTCGACAGGTTCCTCGACGGGTTCTTCTGCGGGAACTTCTTCGACAGGTTCCTCGACGGGTTCTTCTGCGGGAACTTCTTCGACAGGCTCCTCAACGGGTTCTTCCGCGGGAACTTCTTCGACAGGTTCCTCGACGGGTTCTTCCGCGGGAACTTCCTCGGCGGGAACTTCTTCAACGGGTTCTACGACGGGCGTTTCTTCCTTGATCCGTTCCTTGATATACTTGCGGATCATCCACCATGCGCCGAGGATCGCCACGGCGAAGATGAGGAAGAGAAGCCCCAGCCACCAGATCGAGGAGACGAGGCAGAAGACGAGGATCGCCACAAGGCAGCAGAGCAGCGAGGTCAGCGGCATGATGATGGTGAAGAGCAACAAAAACATGCTGTAAGAAAGGGAAGGTTGTTTCATAGGACACTCCTTTTTCGTATTCGTATCGATCGCGTAGATCAGGTTCTGTCGTTCAGGCATGCGATGCCGGGGAGCACCTTGCCCTCAAAGAGTTCGAGGGAAGCGCCGCCGCCCGTCGAGATGTGCGTGATCTTATCGGCAAAGCCGAGCTGCGTGCATGCCGCGGCGCTGTCGCCGCCGCCGACGATGGTCGTCGCGTTCTTTGCGTCCGCAAGCGCCTTCGCCACCGCGATGGTGCCCGCCGCGAGCGTGGGATTTTCAAACACGCCCATAGGACCGTTCCAAATGACCGTCTTTGCGTTGACGATCTTCTCCGCGAAGCGCTTTCTCGTCTCTTCGCCGATATCCAGCCCCATCATGTCCGCGGGGATCGCGTTGGAGGGGACGGTGGAAACTTCGATGGGCGCGTCGATGGGATCGGGGAAATCTTTGGTGATCACGGTGTCCACGGGCAGGAGAAGTTCCTTGCCCGCCGCCTTTGCCTTTTCGATCATGTCGCGGCAGTAGCCGATCTTCTCGTCGTCCACGAGGGAAGTTCCCACTTCGCAGCCCTGCGCTTTGAGGAAGGTGTATGCCATGCCGCCGCCGATGATGAGGGTATCGCACTTTTCGAGCAGGTTGGAGATGACGTTCAGCTTATCCGCGACCTTCGCGCCGCCCAGAATCGCGACGAAGGGGTGCACGGGGTGGTCGAGCGAATCCGCCATGACGGTTAGCTCCTTCTCGATCAAAAAGCCGCAGACGGCAGTCTTCACAAGCCCGTATTCCACGATCGCCGCCGTGGAAGCGTGCGAGCGGTGCGCCGTGCCGAAGGCGTCGTTCACATAGATATCGCAATATGCCGCGAGTTTCTTGCAGAATTCGAGTTCCTTCTTCTCCTCCTCCCAATGGAAGCGGAGATTTTCGAGCAAAACCGCTTCGCCCTCTTTGAGCGCGGCGACCTTCGCCTGTGCGTCGGGGCCGACGACGTCGTGCGCAAAGACGACTTTCCCGCCGAGGAGTTCGTTCAGACGGGCGGCGACGGGCGCGAGGGTGAGCTTCTTCGGCTCGTCCTTTTTCGCCTTTTCGATGATGGCTTCCTTCGTCGTTTCGCCCGCTTCGACCTTCGCCTTGTCCTTCTTGTTGAGCTTCACTTCGTCCGAGAAGATGGAGTGCGGCTTGCCCATATGCGAGCAGAGGACGACCTTTGCGCCGTGATCGAGAAGATATTGAATGGTGGGAAGGGCGCCCTGTATCCTGTTCTCATCGGTGATCTTCCCGTCCTTCATGGGGACGTTGAAGTCGCACCGCACGAGGACGCGCTTGCCCTTCCAATCCTTGATGTCTTTTACAGTGAGTTTGTTCATATAAATGCCTCCGAGTCAAATCTCTTGAATTTCAGTCCCATAATATATTATTTTGGAAAATTTGTCAATAATTTGCAGGAGAAATTCTGCAAAGGGTGAAACAAAAAAGCGCGCAAAAGGGGGCGCTTGCGGCTTTTTTTGTTCATTGCGTGGAAAAATCGGGAATTTTTTTCATGGCAGAAAACTTTTTGAAATGGGAGCGCAAAACATTTGACAAAGCCCCGAGACTTTGTTAAAATGGACTTTGCCTGAACAGGGCGTCTTTTTTCGTGCGCAAAATTTGCGGCGGAAAAGGGAAATGACCGTGTTCCTTCGGATCGTAGGATCTTGAAGATATTCCGAAATAAGAAAAGGAGGTAAAGCTATGCCCACAATCAACCAGCTCATCAAGAACGGCAGAGAGCGCGAGGCGTTCAAGTCCAAGTGCCCCATTCTCGACCGCTGCCCCCAAAAGCGCGGCGTGTGCCTTTCTGTGACGACGACTTCCCCCAAGAAGCCCAACTCGGCGCTTCGGAAGATCGCGAGAGTCAGGCTGACCAACAAGCAGGAAGGTACCGTGTACATTCCCGGCGAAGGTCATAACCTGCAAGAGCACAGCTCCGTGCTCATCCGCGGCGGGAGAGTCAAGGATCTGCCCGGCGTCCGCTATCACGTGATCCGCGGCGCGCTCGATACGGCAGGCGTTGCCAAGCGCAAGCAGGCGCGCAGCAAGTACGGCGCAAAGATGCCCAAATAAGGCATCCGGCGCACGAGCAGTACTCTGAATTGTCTGCGCGGCAGAGATTTTCTGCACGGCAGCCCCAATTCGCTTCCTATCTGAATTTCGGAATATTCACAGGATAGCCCGATGTAGGTAGGCAGTATTCCCCGAACGGGGGAGAAGATTCGCTACCGGCGGAGGCTTTCTCCGCGGCAAGCGATAGCTTAAAAGAAGGGCGGCTTCAAAGCCCTCGCGGGAAACCGCAAAACGATCAAATAAAGGAGAATCAGATTATGCCCAGAAGAGGGAGAATCCCCAAGAGAGACGTGCTTCCCGATCCTTTGTACGGCAGCAAGGTCGTCACCAAGCTGATCAACCAGATCATGCTCGACGGCGAAAAGAGCGTTGCCCAGAAGATCGTCTACGACGCGTTCAGCCTCATGGGTGAAAAAATGAACATGGATCCTATGGAGATCTTCAAGCAAGCGCTCGCGAACATCACGCCCACCGTCGAAGTCAAGGCAAGGCGCGTCGGCGGCGCGAACTATCAGGTCCCCATCGAGATCAGGCCCGAGCGCCGTCAGACGCTCGCCATCCGCTGGCTCGTCCTCAACACGAGAAAGCGTTCGGAGCGCGAGATGTATAAAAAGCTCGCGGCAGAACTTATGGACGCCTACAACAATACGGGCGGTTCCGTGAAAAAGAAGGAAGATACCCACAGAATGGCGGAGGCGAACAAGGCGTTCGCACATTTCCGTTTCTGATCTGAGGAAGGCAAATGGCAAGAGAATACGACTTAAAACACACGCGAAACTTCGGGATCATGGCGCACATCGACGCCGGAAAGACGACGACGACGGAGCGCATACTCTTTTATACGGGCAAGACGCACAAGATCGGCGAGGTTCACGAGGGCGCTGCCACAATGGACTGGATGGTACAGGAGCAAGAGCGCGGCATCACGATCACGTCTGCCGCGACGACCTGTATTTGGAGAGGGCATCGCTTCAATATCATCGATACGCCCGGACATGTCGATTTCACCGTCGAAGTGGAGCGTTCGCTCCGCGTGCTCGACGGCGCAGTGGCAACGTTCTGCGCGAAGGGCGGCGTAGAACCGCAGTCGGAGACGGTTTGGCGGCAGGCGGATACCTATAAGGTCCCGCGCATCGCATACGTCAATAAAATGGATATCAACGGCGCGGATTTCTTCCGCGTGGAGAGAATGATCCGCGAGCGCCTCGGCGCCAATCCCGTGCCCGTCGAACTGCCCATCGGGAAGGAGGCATCCTTCCGCGGCATCATCGACCTCATCCGCATGGAGGCGGAGGTCTATTACGACGATCTCGGCAAGGATTTCCGCAAGGAGCCGATCCCCGCAGACATGCAGGCGCTCGCCGAAGAATATCACGCCAAACTCGTCGAAGAGGCGGCTTCCGCTTCCGACGAACTCATGGAGAAATTCTTCGAGGACGGCGATCTCTCGGTGGAGGATATCCTCGCGGGTCTGCGCGCACGCTGTCTGCGGATGGAAGCCGTTCCCATGCTGTGCGGCTCATCCTATAAGAACAAGGGCGTGCAGTTCCTGCTCGACGCGGTGATCCACTTCCTGCCCAGCCCCATCGACGTCGATCACGTCAAAGGGACGAACCCCGAAACGGGCGAGGAAGAGGAGCGCAAGACTTCGGACGACGAACCCTTCGCGGGGCTTGCCTTCAAGATCGCGACCGATCCTTTCGTCGGATCTCTCGCCTACTTCCGTTGCTATTCGGGCGTGCTCGAAGCAGGCTCCTACGTCTATAACTCCACGAAGGAGAAGAAGGAGCGCGTCGGCAGGCTCGTCCAGATGCACGCCAACGAGAGAAAGGATATCAGCGTCGTCTATTCGGGCGATATCTGCGCCATCGTCGGGCTGAAAAACACGACGACGGGCGATACTCTCTGCGATGAAAAGCACCCCATCGTGCTCGAAAAAATGGAATTCCCCGAACCCGTCATCCAGCTCTCTTTGGAGCCGAAGACGAAGGCGGGGCAGGAGAAGATGACGCTCGCGCTCATCAAGCTCGCGGAAGAGGATCCCACCTTCAAAACGTATACGGACAAGGAGACGGGGCAGACGATCATCGCGGGCATGGGCGAGCTGCACCTCGATATCATCGTGGACAGGCTCCTTCGCGAGTTCCATGTCGAAGCCAACGTCGGCGCGCC
>CANRDX010000035.1 GCA_947629485.1 uncultured Clostridia bacterium | reverse complement strand
AACCCCAACTTTTTAGAGTAAAGCAAAGGGAAAATCAAGATGAAATCATTGGAAGAAATACGCGCCGATCTGCGCTTTATTCGGGAATATTACAAGCTCAAACGCACCATGAAACGCCCCTTTGAAGTCACCGACCACGGCGACTATAAAAGTTTGATTGCGCGTTATAATGCGCTTGCAAAGACGGCTCCGAAGCGGCAGGCGCAGGTGTATGAGGGGCTGTATCTTCAAGGAAAGACACAAAAGGCACTTGCGCAGGAGTGGGAAGTCACGGAGAAATATATTCAAATTCTGAATAAGCGGCTGTTGCTGTTTTTGCAGTCGCATTGGGAATGAAACGGGCTATTCGATTAAGACTGACTACCGCTCACCAAGCAAAACCCCAGTAGAACCCGCAAGGTTCTGTTGGGGTCTTTTTTTGCTTTAAAATGCCTCGTGCAAAAAACCTCTGCTCTGCACGATTGAAGTGAAGTAGATATAGAATTTGTCCAAAAGTTTTATGATTAAACGCCTTGATAATTTTCTCTTAAAGTGCTATAATAACCACAAAATGAGGCGCACGGCCGCTTGCCTTCGGTTCATGGCAAAGCGGAAAGATTACTTCAATGAGCTTAAAAGAAATTGAACGTGCGTCGTTTTTCCCTATTTATCAACTCACAATTGTCATTTACCAGGAAGCACATAGGACAATTATTTAACATCTTGTCCCTATTATATTAAATATGAGTGGGAATACCAAATGAAAAAACTTAGTAAACAAGAAATCGACCGCCTGTGGAACGAAATCAGAACAAATTACTACAACGCTTCTGAATTAAAAAACTATGATAAAAACGAGCTTTATTTTGCAGCTTCTTCTTCGTTAGACATCTTTTTTCTGCAACTTATACACGATAGCCAAACGGATCGCAACATGATCGATGAAATCTACTCTCCCCTCAGAAGCGCGTTCAGAGAGGAGTTGGTCTTGTTCGGTAAAAATGCACAAAAAAATCAAACGATAAATTTTAATGGTTTTGATGAGTCAGCGCTCGCAATACAAAAAAAGACCATGTATGAACTCATCCAGTATAATTTCATACGCAATAGACTCGAAGCCGGGTATCTTGGGGACATTGAGATAAATTATGATGAAACTACAAAATCGATCGCAACCTCACAAGAAACAGATTCTGCACTGATAGCGCGATATGAAGATGCGGAAAAATACTGCTATGATAAAAAAAGTCTTGTAAAAAAGGGAGCCAACCACATCATTGCCTATATTGTTGGCTGTGTGCAATCTTTATTTTTATTATCTATACCGATGTTCGAGAATTATGAATATCTCAAATTGTTGGAAGAGATGAAATTCCCCCACCGCAACACTGCTCTCATATCGGAGAACGATTTTAAGTCAAATCAAAACCAAATACGCGAGATCATAAATTTTGCCGAATGCGATTATAATGCCAAATGCGATGTGACAGGTAATTATGACTTGGGATGTTTTACACTGGAAGATCATAAGAAAGTATATTGCTGCCTTATGGCGTTATGCTTAAACAGAATGCAATACTGCTTTCTTAACTTAACGTGGAAAAATATACCGCCCAATCCCAACGTGATTTGGCATAAAGAGAAATTGATAGAATATATCGAATTCTTTACTTCACTCACCGCGGAGAAAATTCAATTCATCTTACAAAATTTCTTGATATATAGCGAAGATTTCCAGCTCCATGATGACAGGGAATATTTAAGCCTGTATCAGCCGATATTTGATATGAACGATTGCTATGTTATCAATAGTTCGCTCACTTTAATCAATTGTGCGCAACGCAAGCTGATCTGGCAAATCAATAAGTCGGCAAATAAAATTCCGACCTATCAAAATATTATCTCGCTTATGGCAAATGATAAAGAAAAGATCATGATATCGGAAATTCTTTCTTTTCTATCAAAAAACCATTATAATATTAAGAACAATTTCCGCTTTGCGGCAACGGACAAGCAAAATGCTGACGTGGAGATTGATATTTCCATTTTGGATAGCGAACAGAAAGTTTTATTTTTGATCGAATGCAAAGACCATTTACCCATAGACAATGAATTTGAAAGAAAACGACAAGATCAAGTTTTAATATCGGAATCTGAATGCAGAGCGGAAAAGAATAAAATCATTTTGGAAAATTTAGAACTATATGTAAGCAGGGCGCATGCCTCGTCTGTATTGCCCGATAAAGTGATGTCTATTCTGGTGGCGAATCATTACGGTGGTTCCAATACCGAAAACGCGCCCATCCCCATCATAAGCAAGGCAACATTTTTTAAGTTGTTGAAGTTGCATTCATACGATTTGGCGTCGGTATACCAAGATATTAAAAATAAAAACTATAAACCCGCAGATCTAAAACAAGAAGCAGTGTCCGCGGAATTTCTGGATTATACCCTGAAAAGTTGGTGCGTCAACAATAAAATCGCCACGATAAAATGAATGGGTCTTGCATTCATGATTGGCGTATACTTTTTGATGAAAAGGCATCTATCTTCGCCTTAGCGAATTTCTTTCTGCCAAGCAAAAAAGGCGGGGACGGCTCCGAAAGGAGGCGGCCCCGCCTTTATGATATTGATCTTCCGCGGGGAGAGGTGCTTATCCGCGTTTTACAAAGCTATACCGCACGCTCCCGATATAACAGTCGAGCGTGTATTCGCCGCTGCTTCCTTGATTTCCAAAGGCATAGATATTCATGACCTTGCCCTCGTAGAGCACATAAAAGTCCGGCCGTCCATAGTAATCGGTGCCGATCGTGATGATGGGAAGCTCGGCGTCGTTCCAGGTGACGCTCTTCTCGCCGATGACGAGGGTGACTTTATGCGAAGAATCGTACCACGTGCCCTGCGTCTCTTGGTCGAACGTTCCCGAATCGTCGGCTTCGTAGAAGTTGATCTCCGTGGCGCCGTTGTCCACCGTCGAGGTCAAACGGAAAACGCCGTAGGAATAGGATTCGCGATTGAGGGAAAGAACGTAATCGACGCCCTTCCATTCGGTGTGATAGATAGAATCCAACACGGTCACGGGGCAGATCTCTTCGTCGATGTGCAGCCCTTCTTCGTCGATGACGATGATGTCGCTGCCCGTTTGACGGTAATATGTGCCGTACCAAGTATCGGGAAGAGACGCGGGCACAGGCTCGGTCTGTGTGAAGGTGGCGGCGAGCACGGTGTCGCCCGTCACGGTGAGAGAATACGTTCCGCCTGCGCCGAGAGCGGTCGCCGTCTCGTTGACGGCGAACGTTTCGATCTCAAAGCCCGTATTCGCCGTAACCGTCACGGCGACGACGGTGTTCTCCGCGTACTTATGATCCGCGGAGGAGGGATCCAGTGTGATGTTCCCCGCATCCGGGTCGAAATCCGTCGTCACGGTGTACGTCTTGGGCGCGCTCTCCGTAAAGGTGGCGGCGAGCATGGTATCGCCTTTCACGGTGAGAGAATACGTTCCGCCCGCGCCGAGGGCAGTCTCCGTACCGTTGACGGTGAACGTTTCGATCGCAAAGCCCGTGTTCGCCGTGACCGTCACGGTGAGGGCGGTGTTCTCCGCGTACTTATGATCCGCGGAGGAGGGATCCAATGCGATGTTCCCCTTTTCGGGGTCGAAGTTCGCCGTCACGGTGTACGTCTTGGGCGCGGGATCGGGTTTGTCGCCGCACGCCGCAAGGACGCCCGCCGTGGCAAATAATATTGTGCTCAATACAACTGTCAAGAATGTTTTGACGGTTTTCATATACTTACTCCTTCTCAAAAGTTTCTTTCAAATTCAAAGCGCGCGTCAGAATTGCTCTCTGACTTCGGCAGAAAGACCATCCTCGCCGAAGCTAATGAGGAATGTCCTTCCCTCCTTCCCCTCTTCGTCCTGCGCGATATAGCCGTAAAGGTTGCCTTCTCCCTGCTCCACCTCGTATTCCGCGAGCAGAGTATCCCCTTCAAAGAGCACCATGCCGCAGATCGCGTCCTTCTCGGTGGAGAGCAGCGTGAAGTTGCCCCTGTCGTAGAGATAGCGGAGGACGCCGACGGTAAAGCCGCCCGCCTCGATCTCCGAATACTCGGCGAGGCTGTGCAGAAGATAGCCGCCCTCCGAGAGGTAATAGGTCATGGCGTAGTTCTTTCCGCCGCTCTCGAAGCGGACGAAATATCTTTCGCCGTAGTCCGCGCTCTGCCCCACGACGAGCACGTCTTCGCTTTCGACGTTGAAGGTGAAAGCGTACGTCTCGCCGCCGCCCGCATAGGCGAGTTCTCCCTTCACGGTGGGCGCGATCCGATGGATGGGACCGTATCCGAACGTGCTCGTCGTGAGCGTGCCGTAGGAAAGCCCCGTGTTTTCGATGTCGTTCAGCTCCGTCACCGTGGCGCCGCCCGTGGAGACGAAGGAGAGCGTGCCTTCCCGCGAGAACGTGACGGGATATTCCGCCTCGTTCTTATAGACGATCTCCGTCTCTACGGCGCCGCGCGCATAGGAGACGGCGAAGGAGAAGTCTTCATACGCGGTTCCGCCTGCGGTGAGTGCGACGGGGACTTGGAAGCGCACGTTGCCGTTCGGGGTGAAGCGGATGGCGGCGGAAAGATCGGGATAGTCCGCAAGGGGCTGACCGTTTTCATTGACGAATTTGATGACGCCCTCGATCTCGAACGCGCCGCCCTTCCATAATTGATACTGTTTGCCGCCGTACTGCACGCTTTCGGCGGAGGGCGCGAAGATCGGGCGGGCTGTATAGGCGTTGCCGTCCGTGAGGAAATACGCCGTCGCCTCGCCGTCTTTCACAAAATAATATCCCACTTCGCCGAGCAGATCGACCTCTCCGCCCTCGCCGAAGCGAATGCCCGAGAAATCGTCGGCATAGTACGTCTTATTTTCGTAATGCTGCACTTCAAAGCGCATCGCCGCCTTGTCGAGCACGACGGAGATGCTCTCGGTGTATTGGCCGCTGAACACGAACCGAAGGAATCCCTTCTCGCCGTCGTAAACGGTATAGATGCCCTTTCTGCCCGCCGAGCCGTCCGCGCCGTAATAGACGCCGTACCCGTAGCCGTCTAAAACGAGCACGCTCCAATCCTCGGCGACGAAGGCGCCGAACGCGTCCTTGTTCAGAAGGACGCAGAAACGGTCCCCCGTGATGAGCTGCATGAAGGAGACGGAGAAGCTCTCTTTGCCGTTTCCGAGATCGACGCTCACGAGACAGACGGGCAGCCCGCCGTATTCTCCCGTTATGGAATAGCTCCCCTCGAATTCGCGCCCGCCCACTTCAAAGACGACGCCGCCCAGCCCGTCGAAATGCGCGGTATAGTTGAGGGAGGCGTAGCTGTCGTCCACCATGTCCCAATCGCCGTATTCGACGCCGAGCACGGTGAGGGCGCTGCCTTCGAGCAGGAAATAGTACTGCGTGCCGTCCTCGCTCATAAAGTCGATGGCGGTGCCGTCCTCCGAGAGGAAATACGTCCCCTCCGTTTCGCCCGCTCCCGTCGTGAACCCTGCGCGATAGTAGCCGTCGAGCTGCAAGCTCTCGCCGGTCGCACTCGTGTAGATCCCCGCTGTTTCGGCGTCGTAAATGTAATAGACGTCGACCATAGAATCGGAGTACACCTCGTAGTAGGTGCCCCTGATAAAATCGAGGGAAAGCTCCGTGGCGGTGAGGGTGTACGTCTTATCGCCGAAGGGCGTGAAGCCGCTCTCCTCATACGAGGCGGAGATATCCTTCCCGTTTTCGTCCGTATAGACGGCATGCTCCTTCCCGTCGAGGGCGAGGGAGGCAAACAATTCGGGCGCGCCGTACGCGTCCATGCGGAAGAGGGCGACGGGCGTCTCTTCGATAAGCTCGTAGGTATAGTTGCCGTTCTCCTCAAAGGCCTCGCAGGAGAGCGTGGTGAAAGCGCCCGTCTCGAAGTTGATATAGCGGAAATGGAAGGTGCGCATGCCGCCGAAATCCTGATGCTGCACATTGTCGTAGAACGTGCCCTGATAGACCGCCCCGTCGGGCGCAAAGTAGAGGCTACCCATAGGGAGCGGCTGCACCCACATGGAGCCTTTCCCGTTCCGTTCGTTGAAGACCGTGTACTGCTTTACGCCGTCCGATTCCATCACATAGTAGACTTCCTCGGAGACGTTCTCATAGGCAATGCCGCCGACGAGATAGGTGAATTCTTCGGGAATGTCCGCCCCCGACACCAGCACCGGCTCCGTCCTCTTGAAGGTGGAAAGATAGAGGTTGTACCCCAGCTCCTCCTCGGTGTATGTTCCCCTTGCGGCGAGTTGATATCTGCCGTCGGTTCCCCGCGTGTAAAGCTCCGCGCGGAACCCCTCTCCCTGCGGCGTGCCGTAAAGGGCGAGCAAGGGATCGACGGGAAGGGACATCGCGCCCACCAAGCGGAGACGGCGAAGTTCATAGAGGGGAAGCGTATCGGCGCCCACGGGCGTGCACGTGCCGTCGCCGAGTTGGAACTTGCGTTCCTCATCGGAAGACGCCGAGGTCAGCGTGAGAATGTCGCCGAAGAGATCGGAGCGCGCGATCGAGTATTTTCCGCGAAGGACGGAGCTTCCCTCCGTCCAGATCGCGCTGTCCGCAAAGACGCCGAAGCCGTCGAGAACGAGCGTTCCGCCTTCCGCCGTGTACTCTCCCTCCAAGCCGTCCGAGAAGAAGAAGCCCGACATGGTCTCGTCGAGATACAGGGTATAGAAGCGAAATGCCTGCGCCCCGAAGTCGGCGGAGACGAAATAGGTGACCGTCCCGTCCTCCCACTCGGTCTCGTTTTCCACCGTGTAAGTCCCGTTGAACGTCTGCATGGCGGGGTCGAGAAGCTCCGCCTCGCCGTAGCCGTTCAAAAAGAGGAGATAGCCTTCGGAGTCGAGATCGTCGCTTACGAAGAAGAAGTCCATGTACTGCCCCGCTTCCTCTCCGCCGATCTCAAAGACGCTGCCCGCCCCTTCGGGGAAGCGGCAGCGGAAGGCGCGCTCGCCGTTTGCGAGCAGGAAAGTATAGTCGCCGACGGAGGGATCGTAGACGAGCCGCCCCTCGCTGCGCGCACTGCCCGCTTCGTAGACGGCGTTGTTGTATTCGTCCACGGTGAGCTTGCCGTCCTTCCCCGCCTGCGTATATTCGCCCTCTATGCCGCCGAGACGCAGATAGGCAAACGTGCTCTCATAGAGCACCCCCGCGAGCTGCTCCCCGTTCGGCACATCGAAGGTGAACATGCCGCCTGCAAGTTCGCCGTAAAATTCCCTTCCGCCGCGCACGAGGATGACGGCATTCTCCTCGGAGGAAGAGCGGAAGATGACGTCGGCGCCGCCGAAGCGGTCGGTATAGCCCACGTTCCACACGGCGTAGAGATGAAGCGTCCCGTTGAGGACGACCTCCTCGCCCGCGGCATGCTGCACCTCTCCGCCCTTCTCTTCGGACCAACCCTCGAAGCGATAGCGCGCGGGAGGCAGGAAATCCCCGCCGTCCGCGAGAACGACGGTCCCGCCGTATCTTCCCTTCACGGCGCCGATCGTCCCCGCGCATTCCGTTCCCGCAGGCAGCGCGGGATCGTAGTACACGAAGACGGACTCGCGGGCGAGATAGACGGTGAATACCTCGTTCTTGCCCAGCTGTTGGGTGGAGAGAACGTTCGCGGCGGAAGCGTCGAGAACATAGTGCGGATCGTTCGCGCCGAATTCAAACGTCGGGACATATTCAAACGGTTCGCGGTAGAATGCCCTGCCCGTTTCGATCTGCGGATCGGAATAGCCGCCGCCCGCCTGTTCGAGATAGATCCGAACGGTGTATTCGGCGTAATATTTCGCCGTGAGGGTAAGCCCCGCCTCAGGCATGACGTCGCCCTCCGCGATCGCCTCGCTCCCGTTGAACCAGCCCGCGAACGTAAGCCCCTGCTCCGCGTTCGGGACGATGTCATCGAGAAAATCGGAAAGCGAAGCGCCCTTCGGCACCTCGTACGTCGTCTCGGACAGCGTACCGCCCTCCCCTGCCTGCAAGGTGAGGGTCGCCTTGCCGTCGGATCCCGGCGAACATGCCGCGAATACCGCTCCTCCGAGCGCAAGCGTTGCGATCGCCGCGGCGAAGAAAATACGGCGTCTTGTTTTCATATAGTACCTCCTGCCGAACAGAATGATAAATCAAGCATAAACTCTGCGTTACGCATGCGATATACCCTTCGCATACCGCCTTTTATAAGATTATACCTTTTATAAAAAAGAAAGTCAAACGTCTGCGGCGGAAAACCGCAAACTTCGCCCGTTTCTCTTTTTACCGTCCGATCGCAGCGAACGCGAGACGGCGGGGAAATTTCCCCGCCGTTTTCCTTCCCTGTTGTTCCGATCCCGTCCGCCGATCCTGCGCAGCCTTCGTACCGCGAACGGTGCGGGCATTAAAAATCGCTTCCGCGTTCTTCGCGTTCCGCTTCCCGCTTTGTCTTTTTTGCGGCAATGACGATCATAAAGATACCGAGCGCGGCGGTGAGCGCGCAGACGACGGCGCCCGTTGCCCCGTTCATCGTGGCGACATTTACGGCATCGCCCATATCGAACTCCCGAAGCATCGCCGTCTGCAAGGCGAGAATAGATACAAAAGCGTCGGCAAGGTTGATATTCTTCGCCGCCCGTACCGTCATCTCGTCCGAACGCCTTGTCTTGACGAAGTTGTAGGTGGCGACGCCGATCTTGATGAACGCGTACAGCGCGTAAACGTAAATTGTGATGCCCGTGTGGACGAACGCCTCGTTTGCGCCCACCATCTGCGCGATAGCCGCCGAGAGCGCGGCGGGCAGAAAGACGAGTATGCCCCCGCATATGCCATAGATGCGTGTATCCTTTTCCCGCGTCCTTTCCTCCCTCTGCCCCGCCTTGATTGCCCTTCTGCGAAAGACGTGATAGACGAGAATGACGCTGCGCAACACGATGAGAAAGACGTAGTACGCGGCGAGCGCGCCGAACCAAACGGAGGAATTGAGGACGCCGACAACGCCGTTGTACGCCGCGAACGCAAGATTGATTGCAAACGAGCCGACGGAGAACAGGATAGCGCGGAAGCCGTATTCGGTGAAAACTCTGTTCCAGAACGGCTTATTTTCAGACCATTTCAAAACCCGCTCGTTGAGATCGGGAAATGTCTTGACGGCGCCGTAAATGCAGTAGCCGACGGAAACACACATCACGCCGAGGAACACGTATCCCCATACCATGTACGAGGAGAGGCCCTCCTGCGTGAGAAAGAGCGTTCCGCCTACGATCGCACCGATCCCGATAACGGCGAAGACGAGCAAACACCACAGCGGCGGCTTTTTGAAAAATTCGAGAAGTTTTTTCATGTTTTTATTTCAAAGGCGCTTTCATTGAGGGGCGCACACAAATGGAGATGACTTCGCAGATAAAGAGAATATCGTCCTCGCAGCCGCGCTTCACCCATTCCATCGTAATGGCGGTGACGCCGCTGATGAAATAGTGCGACATATATTCCACGATTTTTTTGTCCGTCACGCCGTTTTTCGCATAGATCGGGACAAAGATGTTTTCGATGAGCTGTTTGTCCATTTCGCCAATTTGAAATGCGCCCGAATTGTTGTAGACTTCGTATAGCCGCCTGTTCTTTTTGATAAATGAAAGATACGGCACAAGGTATTGCGGCGTAATAAAAATAAGTTCATCTGCCGTCATTTTGGAGAAGTCCGCCGCACCGAAGGCGCCACCGAAGGACGCGAAAAATTCCGAAACGGCGCGCTCCTGCGTCTCTTTCAAGAGATCGTATAAATTATCATAATGCGCGTAGAAGGTGGAGCGGTTAACGCCCGCCTTTTCGCATATATCCATAATGGAGATATCCGAAAACTCTTTTTGTTCGAGAAGGGCGATAAGCGCGTCGTCCATTTTCACGGCGGTGTTATGGAATTTGGCTTCGGACTTGTTCATTGTTGCCTCCTGATTCGTATTATATCAAACTCTTCTGCGAAAAACAACTATAAAAAATGTGCTTCGTCTTTTTCTTTCCGAAAAACTTTTCAGAAACCAACACTTTTCGGGATTTGTGTTGTGGTGTTTTGGAAAAAACGGCGTTAAAATTTTATCGAGAATGCGGAGGAGATATGGCAAAATGGCAAAGAAAATCAAAATCATAAAGTTGACGGCGGAAGCGGAACCCGATGATGATTCGGCGCTCACAATAAAAGACTTTCAAGAGTTCCTGTCGGCAAAGACCTACGAAGAGCAGTTCGGAATTCTCTTAAAACATTCCGAAAAAAATAAAAAATTTATAGAAATAAGGAGAAAGAAAATGGAAAACAACAAAGACTACGCAGTCAGTCAGGAAGAGATCACGAAACAATTCGAGGAATTTTGCCATACCAAAGGTATCATCGCAAAATTCAGGGTGGCCTTTGAGCAGATGGGCGAAAACGCCCGCCGTCAAAAGGAACAGGACAAGGCGAACATCGAAGCCGTGAAAAATTCCGAGGAAAATAAGGAGTTCAAAGAATTTTTGCACACCAAAGGCTTTAAGGCGAAGTGCCGCCTCGTCATCGAAAACATCAAGAAGGGCGCGAAGAACGCCAATGCGGACACCGCAAAAAAGCTCGACGAGCTTCACGCAAAAACACAGGCGAGCATCCGCGCGCACAGCGCGAGCCAAAGCGCAAAACCCGCCGGGTATTCCGCCGAAGAGCTTGCCGAAGAGTTCAACGCCTTTTTGAAGGAGCGCGGACTTGACGAAAAGTACGCCGTCCAAATCGTGGAGGAGTAACGCCATGACCGAACTTGAAAAAGCCCTATCGGGCGAGCAGTTCGACCGCAGGGACAAAGAAGTATTCCTCTTTCAAAGCAAAGTCAAAGATATGCTCCACGAGTTTCACAGCTTGAAACCGTCCGATCCAAAAAGAACGGAGATCGTCAAAGAGCTTGTGACGGGCTATAACCAATACGTCTTTATCGAGGACGGATTCCGTTGCAGTTTCGGCAAGAATATCCGTTTTCACGGAATGGCGATGATCAATTACGACTGCACCTTCCTCGATACGAATATCATCGACATCGGGCATTGCGCCTTGATCGGTCCCGGTTGCAAACTCATTTGCACCAACCATTCCATCGACCCGGACGAGCGCTTGAAAGGCGTATTTCACGACAAGCCCATCAAAATCGGAAACAATGTTTGGCTGGGCGCGAACGTGACCGTCCTGCCGGGCGTGACGATCGGCGAAAACGCAGTGATCGGCGCGGGTTCGGTCGTCACGAAAGATATTCCCGCAAACGTCGTCGCCGTCGGCAATCCCTGCCATGTAGTAAAGGAAATTTCAAAGAAATAATTCAAATCGGGGAATAAGGCTTTGAAAAAGACGATCGAAGTCATGGAGAACGGCGTCAAAAAGGAGAGGGTGGTCTCTTACATCCCTCTCCGTTATATCCTGAATATTCTCCTCATCTTCTTTGAAATCGCCGCCGTGATCGCGGTACTCAGCCTTATCACGATCTATGTTCCCTACTTCTATTTTGCCGTCGTCGCAACACAAGTGGGCGTTGCAATCAGCATCATCGCACGGAACGATAACCCCGATTATAAGCTCCCGTGGCTGTTCTTCGTATTGCTCATTCCCATCATCGGGTTCATGCTCTACTT
>CANRDX010000034.1 GCA_947629485.1 uncultured Clostridia bacterium | reverse complement strand
ATCATCGTGGACAGGCTCCTTCGCGAGTTCCATGTCGAAGCCAACGTCGGCGCGCCGCAGGTCGCATACCGCGAGACGTTCAGAAACGCGGTCGAGGCGGAGGGCATGTACAAACGGCAGTCGGGCGGCAAAGGTCAATACGGCCACTGCAAAGTGCGTCTCATTCCGCAGGAACCGGGCGCAGGTTACAGCTTTGAAGATCAGACGGTGGGCGGCTCGATCCCCAAAGAGTACATTCCCGCCATCGACAAGGGCATTCAGGAGGCGGCGAAGAACGGCTTCCTCGCGGGCTACGAAGTGGTGGACTTCAAGGTCGAGGTCTACGACGGAAGTTTCCACGAAGTGGACTCCTCGGAAATGGCGTTCAAGATCGCAGGCTCGATGGCGTTCAAGAACGGCATGGAGAAGGCGAAGCCCGTCTTGCTCGAACCCATCATGAAGGTCCAGATCATCACGCCCGAAGATTACTTCGGCGACCTCATGGGCAACGTCTCTTCCCGCCGCGGCACCATCGTCGGCACCGACGACAGGAACGGCGCAAAGATCATCGACGCGCAGATCCCGCTCTCCGAGATGTTCGGCTATGCGACGGAACTTCGTTCCCGCACGCAGGGGAGAGGGCAGTTCACCATGCAGTTCGACCATTATTTTGAGGTCCCGAGGTCGATTTCGGAGAAAATCATCTCCAATCGGTCGGGCAAGAACTGATCAGAAGGCTCCAGAGAGGCAAAAATTTGAAAAAAGTACCGCAAAGTATTTGCAAATTTTTTCCGCTTGGGGTATAATAAGAGGCGACAAGCGATCCAGCTTGATATCAGAGATTGATAGATAGCTGCGCTTCCGATCCGAAAGATCGGAAAAAGTTATCAAAAAATAAAAAAAATTTGGAGGAAAATTCAAAATGGCAAAGGCAAAATTCGACAGAAGCAAGCCCCATGTCAACATCGGTACCATTGGCCACGTTGACCACGGCAAGACCACTTTGACCGCAGCTATCACTATGGTTATGGCATGCAAGGGTCAGGCGAAGAAAATGCGCTACGACGAGATCGACAAGGCGCCCGAAGAAAAGGCTCGCGGTATCACGATCAACACCGCGCACGTCGAGTATGAGACGGACAAGCGTCACTACGCGCACGTCGACTGCCCCGGTCACGCCGACTACGTCAAGAACATGATCACGGGCGCCGCTCAGATGGACGGCGCGATCCTCGTTGTCGCTGCGACAGACGGTCCCATGCCCCAGACCCGTGAGCACATCCTGCTCGCCCGTCAGGTCGGCGTTCCCTACATCATCGTATTCCTGAACAAGACCGATCAGCTCGACGATCCCGAACTTCTCGAACTCGTCGAGATGGAAGTGAGAGAACTTCTCTCCTCCTACGATTTCCCCGGCGACGATATTCCCATCATCAAGGGTTCCGCGCTCAAAGCGCTTGAAAAGGCGACGAGCGGCGCTTCCGACGCTGAGATCCTCGCAGCTCCCGAATGCCAGTGCATTCTCGAACTCATGGACGCGGTAGACAACTACATTCCTACCCCCGCCCGCGACGATCAGAAGCCTTTCCTTCTTCCCGTCGAAGATGTGTTCACGATCTCGGGCCGCGGCACCGTCGCGACCGGCCGTGTCGAGAGAGGCGTTGCGCACGTCGGCGATCCCGCTGAGATCGTCGGCCTCATCGCGAAGCCCCGCACAACGGTCATCACCGGTCTCGAAATGTTCCACAAGCAGCTCGACGAAGCAATGGCGGGCGATAACGTCGGCGCGTTGCTCCGCGGTATCAACAGAACGGATATCGAGAAAGGGCAGGTCATCGCGAAGCCCGGCACCGTTCCCACCGCGACGAAGTTCGAGGCGCAGGTCTACGTTCTCACGAAGGATGAGGGCGGCCGTCACACCGCGTTCTTCAATCACTATCGTCCCCAGTTCTTCATCAGAACGACGGACGTTACGGGTTCCATCGAACTGCCCGAGGGCGTCGAGATGGTCATGCCCGGCGACCACGTCACCTTGAAGGTCGAGCTTATCAAGCCCGTCGCCATCGAGGAAGGTCTCCGCTTCGCTATCCGCGAGGGCGGCAGAACGGTCGGCTCCGGCGCCGTCTCCAAGATCCTCAAATAACAAAGTATTCATATAAGGGCGCGCCTGCGGGCGCGTCCTTTTTCTTATACAGGGGTGGGGGAATGGGGCTTGCGCGTTCGGCACAAACTTCCTTTATGGGGAAAAAGGGGAAACTTCATCGCCTTGCGCAGAAGATCCGCG
Source organism: uncultured Clostridia bacterium (assembly GCA_947629485.1). GTDB lineage: Bacteria > Bacillota > Clostridia > Christensenellales > Borkfalkiaceae > Gallimonas. Next base: position 10,663 of record CANRDX010000034.1, on the reverse strand, counting down.
GCGCATACGGCACGCTGACCGCCCACAGGTACACGACGATCGCGGGCACGCTCACTTTTTTTCTCATCACCTCCATCGTGCCCTTTCTCTTTTGGCTCACGCTCCTCTTCGGGAACGCGCCCATCGTGCAGGAGGATCTCTTCGACTTGCAGCTTTTCGATTGGGCAAAGGATCTCCTTCTCTTTCTGCACGAGAACGCCGCGGGCGCGACGCAGAGCGCGAGCGTTTTCTTCCTCGCGACGACGCTTTGGTCGAGCACGGGGTTCTTCTATCATCTTCGGCGGAGCGGCGAGATCGTCTACGATTACAGGCGCACGCGGCACGGCTGGAAGGTGCGCCTCTCCGCTTTGGCGCTCACCCTCGCCGTCCTTCTCTTCTTTGCGGCGGCGGGCGCGGTGGCGCTCGCGGGCGTCTATGCCGTGCGCTTTCTCTCGCCGTGGATCGCCTATCCCGCCGAAATCGTTCTGCTCTGCATCGTGGGGTTCTTTGCGGCATGGATCCTGAACGCATATATCTGCCCGTACCGCCTCCCGCTCTCTTCGACGGCGGCGGGCAGCGCGATCACGGCGGGGCTGTGGCTTCTCGCCTCCGCCGCCTTTTCGGTCTATCTGCGTTTTGCCGCCGCGGAAAAGCTGTACGGCGCGCTCTCCCTCGTCATCGTGTTCCTGCTCTTTTTATATTGGCTCATGATCTGCTTCGTCACGGGGGCGATCTTTAATCGAAGCCGCGCCCCTGTGCGCAGAGCGGAGCCGAAGAATTTTTGAGCGCCTCTTTTTCGGTTTCCGCGCGGCGGGAACGCGGACATGCCCGCATATTCTGAAAAGGTACACGCGCCCGCGCGCGACATGGTATCGCCACCCTTTTGCGGCGCACGGGCGTGGGTACCATGTCCGAAAGGGGAAAATTTTTGAAAAACGGCGAGGATTTTCCTCCCAACCGTGCCCGAAAACGGCTCTTCGCACAAAAAAATGAGTTTTTTATAAAAAAAATGCGCAAAATCAAAAAATTTTTCTATAAAAATATTTACATTTACTTGTTTTTGGTGTAGAATAGGATATGAGGTAAAATAGCTTCATGATGAGAGGTGAGTTATGTCTGAATTCAAGAACAACGAAGAACGCAATGCCGTCATTTTAGAGGGTATCTACAAGGGCATCACGGGGAAAGTGGACGACGCAAAGAGCACGATCCTCCGCGAGCTGCAATTCAGCTCCGCCCAGCAGTCCTCTACATACAATGAGGTGGTGGAGACGATCCGCCGCTCCATTGAACCGATGCGGCAGGAGTTCCAGTTCCTCGCTCAGCAGAGCAGCGCGATCTACGATAAGACGCATGCGGACTTGCAGGCGACGCAGGATGCGCTTTCCGAGCTGATCGGGCGCAAGCTCGACGAGGTCTCCGCCCGTCTCGAACAAAAGCTGTTCGAGAGCGTCGGCGCCCTTCGCGAAGAGCTGCTTTCCACGCGCAACACGGTGATCGAACAACTCACCCCCGCAGAGGAAGAAGAACCCGAGGTCAAGGAAGATCCCATCAACTACGACATTCTCGCCGAGAAGATCGTATCCCTTCTTCCCGAGACCGACTACGATCTCATCGCGGATAAGCTCGCCGCGGCTGTTCCCCAACTCGATGCCGACGCCCTTACGGAAAAGATCGTCGCCGCCCTTCCCGTTGCGGACGAAGCGGAATTTGCCGACAGAGTGGTCGAGAACCTTCCTCCCATCGACAGCGAAGCGATCGCGGCGCGCGTCGTGGAGATCCTCGAAGAGGAACCCGAGGAAGAAGAGGAGCCTCTCGAAGTCGACGAAGTATCCGAAGAGGAAGAAGAACCCGTCGAGGATCTCATCGACTACGAGCTTCTTGCAAACCGCGTCGTAGAGCTTCTCGCGGAGAAGAAGGCGGAAGAGCCTGTCACGGATCCCGAAACGATCGCAGCCCGCGTCGTGGAACTTCTTGAAGAGAAGAAGGCGGAGGAGCCTGTGGAGGAGCCCGCCGAAGAGACAGAGGAAGAACCCGTCGAAGAGCCTGTTGAAGAGCAGCAGATCTCGGTCGACGAGTTGGTAGATATGGTCGTGGAACGCGTATCCGCGCTCCTTGAAGAGAAGAAGACGGAGGAACCTGCGGAGGAACCCGTCGAAGAGACGGCGGAAGAGCCTGCCGAGGAACCCGAAGCGCCCGTCGAAGAGGAACCCGCGGAAGTTCTCGATTACGAACTTCTTGCAAGCCGCGTCGTAGAACTGCTCGAAGAGAAGCGTCTCGAAGCGGAGAAGGCGGCGGCAGAGCTTGCTGCACAGGAAGCGGAAGAGGCCGCGCCCGTAGAAGAGCCTGTCGAAGAGGAGCCTGCGGAAGTTCTCGATTACGAACTTCTTGCAAACCGCGTCGTAGAACTGCTCGAAGAGAAGCGTCTCGAAGCGGAGAAGGCGGCGGCAGAGCTTGCGGCACAGGAAGCGGAAGAGACCGCGCTTGCCGAGGAATCGGCGATCCCCGAAGAGGTCGAAGAGACGGATAAGGACGAAGAACTCATCGCCCGCGTTGCGCAGGCAGTCGAGGAAAAACTCGCCGCAAGTTCGCTGAACGTCGAAGTCGATGTGGATTACGAGAGGATCGCGGCCCGCGTCGTCGAGTTGTTGAAGGAAGAGGGGCTTGTCGTCTCGTCCGTCGCAGAACCCTTTCCCGCAGAAGAACCCGTAGAAGAGCCGGTCGCAGAGCCTGTTCCCGTGGAAGAGGAGCCTGCTCCCGTCGAAGAACCCGCAGAAGAACCCGTCGAGGAGCCTGCTCCCGTAGAAGAGGAGCCTGCCCCCGTCGAAGAGCTTGTCGAAGAACCCGCTGAGGAACCCGTCGTAGAAGAGATCGCCGCGGCCGTCGAGCCTATCGAAGAGCCGACCCCCGTCGACGAACCCGTTTCCGCAGACGGCGACAATCTCACCATCCGCTATAAGAGAAGTTTCACCGCGAAGATCATCGAGAGCGATGAGGACATCAAGCAATATTACAGCACTCTCAAAAACGCGCTGCTTGATTATCCGAGAATGTCCTCGCAGATCAACTGGTCCAACGACCGCTTCGCCTACAACAACGAGACGATCGCGAAGATCGGCGTCCGCGGAAAGACGCTGTGCGTCTACCTCGCCCTCAATCCCGAAGAATTCCCCGAATCCGTCTATCATCAGAAGTTCGCGGGGGATACGAAGATGTATGAGAGAACGCCTCTCATGATGAAGGTCAAGAGCAACGTTGCGCTCAAACGTTCCCTTCGCCTCATCGAGCTTCTTGCGGAGCGTCTCGGCGTCGTGCGCGAGGAGAGAGAACCCGTGGATTACACGCAGGACTTCGCTTACCGCAGTGAAGAGGAACTTCTTCGCGAAGGACTTATCAAGACAGGACTCATGGAGAAATCCGATCTCAACTTCTGATGCAATCGTTCGACTCGATCGAATAGCTCGGAATTCGAGTTAAGACGCGGAGGGCCGACTTACGGCTCTCCGCTTTTATGTTAAATAGAAGGAGTATGATTTGAACAAAAACGGCAAGGACAAAGCAAACGATAAAAAGACGGACGCGATCGAACTCGCGATCCTGAACGGGATCGAGGCATACCGCCGTTCTCACGGCGAAGAGCGTTCCCCCGAGGCGATGGCAGAGGCGGGATACAAGGCGAGGCGCCCCTCGCGCGCAAAGGGAAAGGGGACGAAGATCCCCGCACGGGAGACGCATTCCGCGCCCGTATCCTCCGTTCATCTCAAAAAGAAGTCCCCTGCCGCGGCAAAGATCGCGGCAAAAACCGTCTCCGAAAAGCCCGTAAAGGCGCAGGAGCGCAAAAAACCCGCTTCGGAAAAGCCCGTAAAGGCGCAGGAGCGCAAGAAGCCCGTAAAGATCTTATTCTTCGGCGGCGTGGGCGAGATCGGCAAGAACATGACCGCCATAGAGTACGGCAGCGACATCATCGTCATCGACGCGGGCATCATTTTCCCCACGGAGGAGATGCCGGGCATCGACCTCGTTTTCCCCGAGATCACCTATCTCACGAGCAACAAAAAGAAGATCCGCGGCGTATTTCTCACGCACGGACACGAGGATCACATCGGCGGCGTTCCCTATCTCATGAAGGAACTTCTGCCCGATACGCCCGTCTACGGCACGAAGCTGACGCTCGCCCTCGTCGACAATAAGCTGCGCGAGCACCGCATGAACAGCGTTCGGCTGATCACCGTGCGCCCGGGCGATAAGATCAAGGCGGGCGCGTTTGCCGTCAATATCGTCAACGTCAATCATTCCATCGCGGGCGCGACGGCGCTCGCCGTGGAAACGCCCTACGGCATCATCTTTCACAGCGGCGATTTCAAGATCGATCTGACCCCCGTTGCGGGCAAGCCCATCGACCTCTCCGAGATCGCCGAATACGGCAAGCGGGGCGTTCTGCTCTATCTCGGCGAATCCACCAACATCGAGCGTCCCGGATTCACCATGAGCGAGAAGGTGGTGGGGACGACCCTCGAACACCTCTTCGCCGAGCATGCGGATAGGCGCATCATCATCGCGACGTTCGCCTCCAACGTCCACCGCTTGCAGCAGATCATCGACATCGCGGCAAAATTCCGCCGCCGCGTCGCGCTCTCGGGCAGGAGCATGTTCAACGTCGTGGAGGCGGCGGCGAAGATCGGGGAGATCACGATCCCCGAGGGCATTCTCGTAGATGTGGAAAAGGTGAAGAACTACTTCGACCGCGAGATCGTCATCGTCTCCACAGGCTCGCAGGGGGAACCCATGTCTGCGCTCACGCGCATGGCTGCGGGAGAATTCAACAAAGTGACGATCGGCTCGAACGATACGATCATCATCTCCGCAAGTCCCATTCCGGGCAACGAGCGCATGATCTACCGCGTGATCAACAACCTCACCAAGCGCGGGGCGGAAGTGGTGTACGAGAGCCTCGAAAAGATCCATGTCTCGGGGCATGCCTGTCAGGAAGAGCACAAGATCATGCACGCCTTATTGAAACCCAAATTCTTCATTCCCGTGCACGGCGAATACAGACATTTGAAGCGCCATGTCGCGCTCGCGCAGGAGCTGGGCATGAAGCCCTCCTGCACCTTCATTCCCGACATCGGGACGTGCGTGGAAGTGACGGACAGCAGCTTGAAGCAGGGCGAGAACTTCCCCGCGGGCGCGCGCCTCATCGACGGGAGCGGCTTCGAGGATCTCGGCACCAGCGAAGTGCTCAAAGACCGCGTGCGGCTTTCGGAGGAAGGGCTGTTCCTCGTCAGCGTCACCGTCTCGCGCGGCGTCCTTCTCGGCGATCCCGTGATAGAGAGCAGGGGATTCGTCTTTTCCGACGAAGGCGAAGAGCGCGGCTTTGTGCGCGAGTTGAAAGCCGTCGTCGAAAAGGCGCTCGAAAATCTGCATTCGGAGGGAGAGGCGGAGATCGGCGCCGCGGTGCGCCGCGCCGTAAAGAACTACGTCTTTAAGCGCACCAAGCAGTCGCCCATGATCATTCCGCTCGTCAACGAAGTCTGATCCAAAGGAGAAATACCATGCGAAAAACTCTCACCGTAAGTTGTATTCTCGTCTCGGTCTGCCTTGCGGCGGCGATCGGCGTCACGGCGCTCGGATTCGCAATGGATCTGATTCCCCTCGGCGTCATCGCGCTCATCACCTCGCTCGCGACGATGTGGGTGCTGGGCGGGCAGATCTACCGCAGGACGCTGTATGTGCGCGTCAAAGCGTTCATGGAAGCGGGCGACTACGCCGCGGCGCAGGCGATGCTCGAACACGCGGAGAGCAACCAATTCTTCTATCCCCTCATCCGCGTGCTCGTCTTTCAGCTCAATCTGAAAGTCTCCGTATTTCTCGACGATATCCCTGCCGCCGCGCGTGAGATCCAGAATCTTCGCGGTCTCGGCGGCGCGGGCTGGCGGTACAGAACGGCGTACTTCTTTATCTTGCTCCACCTTGATTGGGACGATATCCCCGAGGCGCGCAGCGAATACGAGGCGTTCAAAGAGGACTGCGGGCTATCGGAGATCTACTCCGAACAGTTGGAGATCCTCGGCGCGATCTTTCAGCACATCGACGGCGAGGGCGAAGGGCTTCCCGAGAGCGCGAAGCGTTCGGAATATCCCGTCGTTCAGCGCGTTTTGAGGAAATACTGCTGATGGACTTCGGAATACCTTCCTCTCTTGCGGCGCTCCGCGAGGCGGCAAGAGCGGGGCGAGACCCCACGGCGGCGGACGAGACGCTTGCGCTTCTCCTCGGGGAAGGCCGCGCAATCTCTGCCCGCCGCATTCTCGAAATCGGCGCAGGCGAAGGGCTTACGTCGATCTCGCTCTCTCTTTCGCTGGGGGCGGAAGTCGTGGCGATAGAGCGGGACAGGGCGCGCGCCGCGGCAGCGAGAGAGCACATTGCGGCGTTCGGCGCGTCGGTCGAACTCATCGAGGGCGACGCCGCCGACGTTCTTCCCGCGCTCGACGAAAAATTCGACCTCATCTTTCTCGACGGGCCGAAGGTGCAATACAGAATGTATTTTCCCGAATGCAAGCGGCTGCTTCGCGAGGGCGGTACCCTCGTATCCGACGACGTATTGCTCTACGGCTGGGTGCGCGGCGAGCCGCCGAAAAAGCGGCGCATGCTCGCGGAACACATTCGGGAGTATCTTCGCCTTCTCGAAGAGGACGGCGCGTTTGAGACTGAGTTTTATGAATACGGCGAAGGAGTTGCGGTGAGCAGAAAGATCTATGAAGCCTGAATTGCTTGCCCCCGCGGGCAACTTGAAAAAATTGAAGCTTGCCTTCTACTTCGGGGCGGACGCGGTCTACTTGGGCGGCAAGCGGTTTTCTCTGCGCACCTTTGCCGATAATTTCACCGAAGAGGAGCTTTCCGAGGGCATTGCCTATGCCCATGCCCGCAACAAGCGCGTCTATGTCGCGGCGAACATCTTTGCGCGAGGCGGCGATCTTCCCGCGCTCGAACGGTATTTTTCTCTGCTCGAAGTGCTGGGCGCCGACGGCGTGCTCGTCTCCGATTTAGGCGCTTTCCGCCTTGCAAAAAGGGTCGCACCATCGCTTGCCGTCCATGTCTCGACGCAGGCGAACACGCTGAACGCGGAGGCGGCGGCGATGTGGTTCGAACTCGGCGCAAGCCGCGTCGTGCTCGGCCGCGAACTCTCGCTCTCCGAAATTGCCGCGATCCACGCCGCAGTTCCCGATTTGGAGCTTGAAGCCTTCGTCCACGGCGCGATGTGCATTTCGTATAGCGGCAGATGCTACCTCTCCGACTATCTCGAAGGCAGAAGCTCCAACCGCGGCGCATGCGCCCAGCCCTGCCGCGACGCCTACGAAATACGGCGGAAGAAGGGCGGCGGGTGGCTCCCTCTCGAAGAAGACGGGCGGGGCGCCTATCTTCTCAACAGCAAAGATCTCAACATGGCGAAATATCTCGACGAACTCGCCGCGGCGGGGGTGTGTTCCTTCAAGATCGAGGGGCGCATGAAGAGCGAGAGCTACCTCGCCACGACGGTCAATTCCTACCGCCGTATCATGGACATGGGGTGGTCGGATCCGCTCGAAAGGGAACTTGAAACGATCATGCACAGGCAGTACACCGCCGCCTACGCCTTCGGGGAAAACGGGGAAACGGTCTCTTCGGACGGCGCGCAGATCGCGGGGACGTGCGATTTCGTCGCCGTCGTCTCGGGATGCGAAAAGGGGAGAGTAAAGGTGGAAATGCGCACCCGCTTTTATGAGGGCGACGTGTTGGAAGTCCTCTCTCCCGACGAGAACTTCGGAAAGAGCGTGACCGTCGAAGACCTCCGCGACGGGGAGGGCAACCCCTGCCCCGACGCAAAGCTCGTGCAGGCGGCGTACACCTTCTCTTGCCCGCTTCCCCTTCGGGAGGGCGATATCTTGCGCCGCCGCCGCGTGCACGCCATGACGCTCTGCCCCGCGCCCTTCGCAAAGATCGCGGCGGGGAAGAAGACCATCGAAATACGGTTGAACGACGAAAAGCGCCGCGCCGTCAAGGTGGGCGACGTCATTGAGTTCACCGAGAAGGGGAGCGGCAAAACGTTGCGGGTATCTGTCGAAAGTTTGCAGAAATTCGCCGCCTACGAAGACTTATGCCGCGCCCTTCCGCTCACCGCGTGCGGCTATGAGGCGGGCGAGAAGGCCTCCCCGCGCGACATGGACGCCTACTATCCGCCCGAAAAGCAGGAACGATACGGGTTTCTTGCGATCGGCATCAAACTGCTCTGAAACGTATGAAAGACGCGAGAAATATTTGCGCCGCCCTGTTCGGGCGGCGCTTTGCTCTATAAGATTTGCAACGTCATTCCTGAATCTCATTTTGCGTTTTTGCTTCTTCCCTTTTCGCTGCGTCGGCGGGCGTTCCGCAATTCGGGCAGAAGTTTCCTTCGAACTCCGTGCCGCATTGGGTGCATTTGTGTTTCATAGATACCTCCGTAAATTTTTTTGCGGGCGGCAGGCCTCAAAAAAAGCGCCTCCAATAAGGAGACGCCCGCATAAGGTACCCCTTATTGTTGCGCTACAATATTCCCAAACGTATAAGGAAAAAAGGATACACCGATGCCGCATTGTATCTTATACGTTCAGTATTACATTGTAGCGCACATTTATTCTACCATAGGGGGCATAAATTTGCAAGGGTTTGAAGGAATTTCGCGCGAAAGAAAGTTTCCGCACGCGGGGGCGGCGGGGCGTATTTCGGCACAAAAACGCATACCATAGAGTATGCGGATACGGTCAAAGCGGAGCGGCATTTTGTTTTTTGCCTCCGTCTTTCTCTTTTTTCTTGCCGTCGGCGTCTTTATCGGCGTCTTTCAATGGCAGGGCCGCGCGATCGCCACGGTGGACTTTCGCGCGGAATATCACTTTCTTCTTCGAGACTGCGGCGCGCTCACGGCAGATGTCGCGGCGGGGGATTCCTATCTCGCGGGGGGCGCGGGGTATCTTCTCGAATCGGAAGACGCCGTCGTCCTCGCCTGCTATTATAAGAAAACGGACGCGGAATTCGTGCAGGAGGCGATGGCGGCGAAGGGGGTGGAGACGCGCGTCTTTTCCCGCGAGACGAAGCGCTTTACGCTCAGCGGTAAGAGGGCGGCGGAGGGAGCGCGCGTCGAGGCGAACGCGGCGACGTTGGATAGTTGCGCGCGCCTGCTCTTCGATACGGCGAACGGATTGGAGCGCGCGGGGATCGGGCAGAGCGAAGCGCGCGCGGCGGTGGAGGGCGTTATTTCCTCTCTCTCGGGGCTTGCCTCCGAGAACGGCGGGGATATGTACACGTTGTGGAACGCGGAGCTATACCGTGCGGCGCGGCGGGGCAGGGAGCTTGTTTCGGGAATTCTGTTCGCAAAAGATCTTCGCTATCTTCAAATCGAGCTTGTTTTTTCCATTCTTTCTCTCGGCGACTATTTCGCATAAACCCTTGCTTTTCGGCAAAATTTCCGCTATAATGACGGTATGAAGTGTCTGTTTTTGTACAATCCGATGAGCGGAAGGGGAAAGATCAAAAAACGCCTTTCCCTGATTCGGAGCATGCTCTCGGAGAAGTACGAGACGGATATCGTCGAAACGAAAAGCGGCGCAGATATGGAGGAGCGGGCGCGCGCGGCGGTCGGAAAATACGATCTGATCGTCTTTTCGGGCGGCGACGGGACCTTTCATAACGTCTTGCAGGGGATCGGCGAGGCGGACATGCAGCTCGGCTATATCCCCGCGGGGACGGTCAACGATGTCGCCCGTTCTCTCGGCATTCCGAGGAGGATCAAGGGCGCGCTCAAAGTGATCCTCGGCGGCAGAAGCGAACAGCTCGATTGCATGCGTATCAACGGCACGCACAACTGCATGTATGTCGCCGCCCTCGGCACGGCGACGAATGTGACGTACGAAACGTCGCAGCGCAGCAAGCGCGCGCTCGGCTGGTTCGCCTATGCCTTCCGCGGGATACGCAGGAATATGCGCTTCCGCGTCTTTCGCATCCACGGCGTCTGCGACGGGCGGGAATTCGCGCACACGGGCGTTTTGGCGCTCGTCATGAACGGCAGGTCGGTGGCGGGCTTCAAGGTCAACCGTGGCGGAAGCATGCAGGACGGGCAGCTCGAAGTCGCGATCGTAAAACAAAAGGAACGCCCCAACCTCTTCCAGAAGCTCGGCGCTTATTTTGTGGTCGTCGGGCTGATGTTGGGCGGGATAAAACGCAAGAGAAAGCGCGTCGCCGTCTATCGCGGCGCCAAGCTGTTTATCGGCGGCGTTTCGGACATGGTATGGGATTTTGACGGCGAAAGAGGGGTCGCGGGCGATATCGAGGCGGAAGTTATGCCCCGCCGCGTCCGCATGATGGTCCCCGCGCAAAAGAAGGTTTGAGGGGAGCGTTTGCAGCGTCGGAGACCCCCTTACGGAAGGGCGGAATATGTTTTGCAATAAAATTTGTAAATTTGCCCCTGAAAATGCTTGCCTTTTCCTCGAAATTTTCCTATAATGAAACCGTAACAAGGTGGCGGAATGCTACTGTGGCTCAGTCGGTAGAGCGATTGATTCGTAATCAATAGGTCGCCGGTTCAAGTCCGGCCAGTAGCTCCATCTTTCATTCACCAAATGACTGTCGGTGAATAAAAAGAGCGAGATTATTCAAATCTCGCTTCTTTTTATGCAAT
>CANRDX010000033.1 GCA_947629485.1 uncultured Clostridia bacterium | reverse complement strand
CACCTTATTCCTCATTCCGAGGGCATAGCCCCCGCCCCGCCCGCACGTTCTATGTTGCCGAAGGGCGGCACGAGCGCGTAGCGCGAAGTAGTGAACCCCTACTCTGTGAGGGAACAAAGCCTCGTTCTCCAAGAGGGGATCTGCTCCGCGCCTACGGCGCGTCGAGATGAGGAGATAGGGCATACTTGCCGCCCCTGCAAGAGGACACATATCGCCCCTGCAAGGGGAGATGTCACGAAGTGACAGAGGGGTTAAAAACCCTTTCCCCCGCTTACGCGGGTACTGTCTCACGCGGGTAGAACCCCGCGTTCGGTCGTCGTTCGCGCTGCAAATGCGCTCACTCACCGCAAAACGCGCACACGGCACACTGTGCCGATGTGCAGAAATGCGTTTTGCGACCTTTCAGGGACAGCAAGCGATTATTTCGATAAAAATCGAATTATATAATTTTTACTGGAAAATTGCAAAAAAATATAGGAAAAGCCGCGGAAATACTTCCGCGGCTTTTCCTGAAACTATATTCTCTATTCTCTCATGCAACTTCGGGAAGTTTCACATCGGATACGCCCGAATAACTGATCATATAGCTCGCTTCGAGCTTACCGTTTGCGTTCTCAACGTAGGTGTAGAGAGCAATGAGGCGAACCTCACCGTCCACTTCGCCGAATTTGAGGACCTGCGGCATCATACTGCTGTCGCTCACATAGCCCTTGTCCTCGGCGCTATACGTGAAGTCTTCGTAACGGAAGCTGTAAAAAGGAAGGATCCCCGTATCGATGATACTGTTGCTGCTGCCCGTCTCGTCTTTCGTCCAAGCGCCGTTTTCGTCCTTCGAGAAAAGATATTTGGTCGAACCCTCTGTTCCCGTGTACCTTTCATCCGAATCCGAATATCCGCCGCCCGACATCGTCGTTTTGACGTAGTCTTTCCCGTCCTTCCGACGCGCGGTAATGGTCGTCGTCATCGTCACGGTCTCACCGTAAGCGTTCATCTCCTGTTTGCTGGTGGAGGAGATCGCAAACGTCGAATCGTCGTCGTCGATGTAGTCGATGGCAGCCTCCCACTGCGCCTGCGTCACTTCGATGGACTCGACGCCCTTCGCCTCGGACGCGCTGCCGCCGCCTCCGCATGCGGCAACGGATACGCAGATCGCGGCCGTGCAGACAGCCAACGTCATACCAAGTACAAACTTTTTCATAAAATCTCTCCTTATTAAATAAATTTTTCTTAATTCTACAAAACAAAGTGCTAAAAAAGTGCTAAAAATACGCGGCTTTGCAGAAAATTATTCTGTAAATTTTTCTTCTTTTATTGACAAGCGGGCTTTCCCCTTTTTATAATGGGAGACATGAAAGCGGACGTAAAAACGAAAAGAGTGCGCGTCTTTACGGGGATCGCCGACGCCGTTCTGCTCCTCGCGGGGTGTATCGCGGCGGTCGCTGCGTGGGCTTCGGGCGCGCGATACAGCGACTTCTATCTTCGCTCGATGGAAGTCCTCTCGATCACCGAACTGTGCTTTTTCGGGCTTTTCCTCATCATCGAGATCGTTTCGGCGTTTACCATTTCCGACTCCACCTTTCACACCGCGCTCGTTGCCGCCGCCCTTCTCTGCTTCCACCTCACGAACGACGATTTTCTCCGCACGATGTTCGGCAACGGCGCAAGGGTCGGCTGGCAGGTCGGGGAGATCCTTCACTTTCTCTTCTTTGAAGCCTCCGCGCTCGCCCTCTTCGGATTCTGGAACTATACCTTCCGCCTCGGGCTTCCCCGCCGCGCCGCATATCTTGCGGCAGGGTGGACGCTTATCAGTTCGGCGGTCTATGCCGCCCTGTACTTTTCGCAGCTTCAAATCGTCGGCTTCTGCCTCTTCTTTGTCGGTCTTGCCGCGGCGATGGGCTATCTCTACCGCAATTTCCCCTTGAAGCGGGCGGGCGATAAGACGTTCATTGCCTCCGAAGCGCTCTTCTATGCGCTCGCGGGTTCCGCGCTCACCGCCGAAGTCTGCGGCGCCATGCGCTACGCCGCGGTAGGGATCTCTTCCTTCCTCGCGCTCCCCATCATCTTGGTCTTTCTGTCGGTCTACGCCGCATTCGCCATGCGCACCGACCGCGAGGCGCTCAAAGCGAGCGAGTATAAACTGCAATATGAACGCGTGAAGGCGCGCACGCTCAAAGAACAGATCAAGCCGCATTTCATCTTCAACGTGCTCGCGGCGATCCAATCGCTCTACCGTAACGACGTAGACGACGGAGACCGCGCCGTCACCCTTCTCGCAAAGCACCTGCGCACCAACATCGAAGCCACGGATACCGACTTCATCCCCTTTGAAAAGGAACTCGACAACATACAGGTGCTGATCGATCTCGAAAACATGCGCATCGGGAAGAAGGTGAACGTCTTTTACGATATCGACTGCGTCGACTTCGAACTGCCCATCCTCTCCCTTCAACCCTACATCGAAAACGCGATCAAATACTCCCGCGTGAACGAAAAAGAGGATGGCTTCATCCTCATCTCCACCCGCCGCGAAGAGGACGGCATCCTTCTCCTCGTTGCGGACAACGGCGTGGGATTCGACCCTGCCGCCGTAAAGCCCTCCTCCTGCGGCATCCGCAATTCCTCCGAGCGCTTCTCCATGCTCATGGGCGTGACGCCCGAGATCGAAAGCGCGCCCGGCAAGGGGACGACCGTCCGTATTTTTATCAAAAATAACACCCCCCCCCGCCGATTCTCAAACTATTGAATAAGGAACGACTATGAAGATCATCATCGTTGACGACGAGATCACCGCCCACCACACCTTCCTCGGCGACGTCATCGGAAAGACGGACGCGGAGTACCGCTTCTTCAAAGACGACGAAAGGGAGATCGCGGATTATATCGCGAAGAACAAGGTCTCGGCGGCATTCCTCGATATCAGCATGCCCCACATCAACGGCTTCGAACTTGCAAAAAAGCTCATCGCCATCAGCGACGAGCTGCGTATCGTATTCGTCACGGGGCTGAACGTCAAGCGCGCCGACCTCGACCCCGAAGTGCGCAAACGGACGGTGGGCTTCCTCTACAAGCCCTACGACGCCGACGAACTGCGCAACCTCATCGCCGTCATCGAACGCGGCGCGCAGAAACTGACGGCGCGCATGTTCGGCTCCTTCGAGTGCTTCGTGGGCGAAAATCCCCTCCGCTTTTCTTCCAACAAATCGAAGGAGCTGTTTGCCCTTCTCCTCGCCTACAACGGAAAGTCCCTCTCCATGACGGACGCGATCTCGCAGCTTTGGCCGGACACGGAGACGGATAAGAGCAAGATCTTGTATCGCGACGCCGTCTGGCGGCTGCGCAAGGCGCTCAAAGAGGCGGGGTTCAACTGCGTGGAATTCGGCCGCGCCTGCCTCTTCCTCGAAAAAGACGACATCCAATGCGACTATTGGGATTATTTGAAGGGGCTGCCCGCGGATTACAACGGGGAGTTCTGCAAGTCGTACGATTGGAGCGTAGACTATCTCTCCGCCCTCGACGATCTCCGCAAAAAATAGACTGTTTCAACGAAAACCCCCGTACCGTGAACGTTTCCCCTTGCCCACCCCTTTGAGGGGTGGGTGTCACGAGCAACGCGAGTGACGGAAGGGGTGTTTTAACAAAGGGAGTGACACCCCCTCAGTCTCGGCTTCGCCTTGACAGCTCCCCCTCGAGGGGGAGCCAAGAAACATTCACGGAGCCTCTCTTGAACCGTGCGACGATCACACAGTTGTCTTTTAGACAAAACCCCCGTACCGTGTCCGAGGTACGGGGGTTTAATTTGCCGTTTTTTGATTTTCGCGCGCCGTCGCGAGCATGAGCTTGATGCGGTTCTCCTGGTTGACGCGCGTCGCCGAAGGATCGTAGTCGACGGGGACGATGTTCGCCTTCGGATAGAGCGTCTTGACCACGCGGACCGCCCCCTTGCCCGCGATATGGTTGGGCAGACACCCGAAGGGCTGCGTGCACACGATGTTCTCCGTGCCCGTCTCGGCGAGCGCCGCCATCTCCGCGGGGATCAGCCACCCCTCCCCCATCTTCACGCCCTGATGGATGACCTCGTCCGCATGCTGCCGCAGACGCTCGAAATCGTGCTGCGGGCGGAACACGCCGTGTTTCTTCGTCCATCGATTGATCCGCCTCTGCTTTTTGAGCAGCCAGCGGTAGGCGAAGCGGAATACGGGCGTAGCGAGGCTCCTCTTCCCGTAGAATTTCGCGTCGTTGAGATTGTTGACGATACAATAGAGCACAAATTCCATGAGGGCGGGCACCACAGGCTCGCAGCCCTCCGAAAGCAAAAATTCCTCCAAATGCGAGTTGCCGAGCGGGGAATACTTGACGTAGATCTCCCCGACGACGCCCACGCGGAGGCGTTCTTCCTCCCGCCGCTCCACTGCGGAAAACGCGTCTAAAATGCGATATGTGTTCTCTTTCAGCCGCCCGAATCCGCCCGCGCGGAACAAAAGACGCGCCGCCGAAATGCACCGATCGCGCACCTCGTCCGCACTGCCCGAGACCGCCTCGTAGGGCTTGGTCTGATTATAACAGCTCATGATGAGGTCGCCGTAAAAGACGGCATAGCCCAACTTCCTGATGACGCCGAGACCGAGGGAAAGCCCGCTGTCCTTCTCCAATCCCGAAAAGTTGAGGGAGATGACGGGAACTTGCGGAAATTCCGCCCTCAACGCCTTGCGGATGAGGGGAAGATAGTTGCTCGCGCGGCACCCGCCGCCCGTCTGCGTGATGAGGAGTGCCGTCTTATCGACGTCGTATTTGCCGCTTTTGAGCGCGTCGAGGAACTGCCCGATCACGCAGAGCGCGGGGAAACAGGTGTCGTTATGGACGTGCTTCAAGCCCTCGTCGATGACCTGCCTTCCCTCGTTGTTCAAGATCTCGACGCGGTATCCCTCCGCGCGGAAGATCTCGGCGATCAGCTCGAAGTGCCACGGGAGCATGCCGGGCGCGAGGATCAGATAGTCCTTCTTCATCTCGCGGGTAAAGACGGGATACGGTTGGGTGAAATCGGAAGTTGCGCCCTCTGTTTTCATAGCGATCCCCCCTCGGAAATTTTCGTCTTCTGCGCCTCTTCGATCGCGGCGAGCATGGAGCGCAGGCGGATCTTGACGACGCCGAGATTGTTGATCTCGTCGATCTTGATCTGGGTATAAAGTTTTCCCCTGCTTTCGAGAATGGCGCGCACTTCGTCCGTCGTGATGGCGTCTATGCCGCAGCCGAAGGAGACGAGCTGCACGAGGTTGACATTCTCCCTGCGCGTGCAGAATTCCGCCGCGCGGTACAGGCGGGCGTGATACGTCCACTGGTTGAGAACGTTGACTTTGACGAGATCGCCCTCTTCAAAGACGGCGTCCTCCGAGAGCACGGCAAACCCGAGAGAACAGAGCAGTTTATTGATGCCGTGGTTGATCTCGGGGTCGACATGGTAGGGCCGTCCCGCGAGAACGACGATCTGCTTATTCTCGCGCTCGGCCTGCTCCATGACGCGTTTCCCCTCCGCCACTACTTGGGCATGGTATGCCCGCATGCGCTCCATGCCCTCGCGGAACGCCTTCCTTACGAGCGCGGAAGAGAGATGATAGCGGGAGAGCGCCCGCGTGAGCGCCTTCACCGTCGTACGTTCGCTGTTGGGGTCGATATACGGCATGATGAGATTGCCGCCGCCCAGCCGCTCGTTGTTCGCCTTCAAAAGTTCGGGATAATAGGCGACCACGGGGCAGTTGTAATGATTCACGCTGTCCCGCTCGTCGAGATTATAGCTCTCGCACGGGTAGAAGATGAAATCCACGCCCATGTCGAGGAGCGATTCGATGTGCCCGTGAATGAGTTTTGCGGGATAACATGCCGTGTCGCTCGCAACGGTGTGCTGCCCGCGGAAGTAAAGTTCGCGCGAGCTTCGTTCGGAAAGAACGACTTCAAACCCGCACGCCTCGAAAAAGCCCGTCCACAGCGGGAGCTGTTCATACATCAGAAGCTGGAAGGGAAGCCCCACCCTTCCGCGCTTCCCCTTCTTCGAGGGAAGAGAGAGAAGTTTTTCGTATTTGAAGGCATAGAGGTCGAGGGGGTGCTCGGCGGGTTTCAGCCCCGCGCCGCGCTCGCATTTGTTCCCCGAGATGTACCTCCTGCCGTCTGCAAACGTGAGGATGTTGACGCTACAATGCGACGTGCACCCGTTGCACGTCACCGCCCGCGACGTGTAGGCAAAGCGCTCCAACTCTGCCTCCGTGACGATGGAAGAGAGCGTCTCTTTGGCATTCTCTCTGGCGTAGAGCGCCGCGCCGAACGCCCCCATTAAGCCCGCGATGGCGGGACGGACGACTTCCTTCCCCGTTTCAAGTTCAAAAGAACGCAGCACCGCATCGTTTAGGAACGTGCCGCCCTGCACGACGATATGGTCGCCCAATTCCTCGCTCGTGCGGGCGCGGATCACCTTATAGATGGCATTCTTGACGATGGAAGCGGAAAGCCCCGCGGAGATATCCTCCACCGTCGCGCCCTCCTTCTGCGCCTGCTTCACCGAACTGTTCATAAAGACGGTACAGCGCGAGCCGAGTTCCACGGGATGGGCGGCAAAAAGCCCGAGACGGGAAAATTCCTCGATCTCCATGCCCATCGCCCTCGCGAACGTCTGAATGAAGGAGCCGCAGCCCGAGGAACACGCCTCGTTGAGCATGATGGAATCCACCGCGCGGTTTTTGACCTTAAAACACTTGATGTCCTGCCCGCCGATGTCGATGATGAAGTCCACTTCGGGGTTGAAATAGAGCGCCGCCTTGAAGTGCGCCATCGTTTCCACGATCCCGAGATCCAATTTGAGGGCAGCCTTCATCATGTCCTCGCCGTACCCCGTCACCGCGGCGCCGCGGATCGCGATCCGCTTCCCCGCAAGCGCATAGAGTTCTTTCAGGCGCGACGTCACGATTTCGAGGGGCGCGCCGTTGTTGGTCTGATAATGGGAGTACAGGATCTTGCATTGCGGCGTGATCAGAATCAGCTTCGTCGTCGTGGAGCCTGCGTCGATGCCGAGATAGGCGTCGCCCTCATAGGTGAGAATATTTTCAAACGCGAGATCGCTGCGCTGGTGCCGCTCGACGAAGGCATGGTATTCTTCCCGCGAGGAAAAGAGCGGTTTTCCGGAGACGAGCGCGTCGTCGCCGCGCACCTCGCGCAAGCGCTTTGCGACCGCGTCGATCTCCTCCTCCTGCGCGCCGACCGCGGACATGGCTGCCCCGATCGCCATGAAACGGGGCGCCGTCTCCGGGAAGATCGCGTGCTCTTCGTCGAGGGAAAGGGTCTCCTTGAACGCCTTTCTCAGCCCCTTCAAGAAATAGAGCGGCCCGCCCAAAAACAGCACTTTGCCGCGGATCCTCCTCCCCTGCGCAAGCCCCGCCACCGTCTGATCGACGACGGCGCGGAAGATCGAAGCCGCGATGTCGCTCTTCTTCGCCCCCTGATTGAGAAGGGGCTGGATATCCGACTTCGCAAAGACGCCGCAGCGGGAAGCGATGGGATAAATGCGCTCCGCTTCGAGGGAGAGCCTGTCCATCTCGTCCACCGAGAGATCGAGAAGGGTCGCCATCTGATCGATGAACGCGCCCGTCCCGCCCGCGCATGAGCCGTTCATGCGCTGTTCGGTGCCCCCCGTCACGAAGATGATCTTCGCGTCCTCGCCGCCCAATTCCACCGCCGCGTCCGCGTCGGGATAGAACTTGCGGATCGCGCAAAACGCCGCCTGCACTTCCTGCACGAATTGCAGCTTCCCGCGCTCCGCAAGACCCAGCCCCGCAGAACCCGTGACGCACACCTTCGCAGATCGCGCAAACGAACGGACCTTTTCAAGCTCCTGCAAAACGCACGCCTTCACGCGCGAGAAATGACGTTCGTAGGAAGAATATAAAGTTGTCCCGTCCTCATCGAGCAGGCAGACCTTCACAGTCGTGGAACCCACGTCGATGCCGAGCAATTTTGCCATAGTAAATCGTGTGTTTATTGAATGGATTTTTGTTTATTATAACACAATCGACGGGAAATGACAACTTCCGCGAAAGATTTTCGCAGGGACTTTTTGCATGAAAAAAAGGACCTTTGCAAAGCCCTTTTCTTCTTACTCATAATATCAAAGCAAGTGTTGTGCCGACCGCGATCCACACGATCGCCCAAATCAATGTGGAGATGATCCCGAGCACAAGCCCCGCAACAGCGAGCCCGTTACAGCTTGTGTATTTCTTCCGCAGACACATGCCGACGATACTCAACACCAGCCCGACGATCGAGGCGATCACAAAGAAATAACCCAAACCGAGGGAGACAAGACTCACGACAAAACCCGCAATGCCCAAGCCATTGACGCGCGTCGTTGGGGCGGGCGACTCCGCGGGGACAGGCGTTGCCGCCAGCGCCCCGCAATATGGACAGACGTACGCATGCTCATCGATTTCTCTACCGCAATTTTTGCAAAACATGGTTTTCCCCCTTTGTGAGTAAAATTTTACTTTATATCATTATTATATGAGTTATTTTTTTCTTTGTCAAGAATATTTAAGTAATATTTTTTATAATTGAGTAAAATTTTGCGCTAACGGGAATAATGCTTCCATGAACAACCGCATCAAAAATTTACGTTTGGAAAAGGAAATGAGCCAGCGGGCGCTGGCAGAAAAAGTAGGATGCAGTCAAAAATCCGTTGACGGTTGGGAAAAAAACAAAATCGAACCCGCAGCCGGGTTTATCTGCGCGCTTGCGGACGTATTTGAATGCACGACGGACTATCTTCTCGGACGGGAAGACGACTTCGGAAACGTCAATCCCGTCGTTGATCTCTCGGCGCAGGAGCGCGCGCTCTTGCAGTGTTACCGCGCCCTTCCCGCGGAAAAGCAGACGCAGCTCTTCGATTTTGCCGCATTCTTGGGCAAAAAAGCATAAATGATTTGGATTTTTTACGCCCCCGCCCGTCCGCATATGGACGGGCGGGGGTTTTCAAATTTTCTTGCCGCGCAACTTATACTTCTGCCGCGTTGCGTCTCCCCCGCGCAGATGCCGTTCTTTCAGATTGCGCGAGAGAACTTCCTTTACAAGCTCCGCAAGCTGCGCGTCGAGAAGGGGCAACCGCTCCGTGACGTCCTTATGCACGGTGGATTTGCTTGTTTTGAGATGCGCGGCGCACACGCGCACCGTGCAACCCGTCTCCGCGATGTATTCCCCGCACTTTCTCACCCGCTCTTCGATATCACTCCACATCGCCTTTCCCCCTTTTCCGACACAGAACACTTATGTTTATGTCGAAAAAGGAAGAAATAGTACGAGGGACGAAAAAGTGCGCCGAGCTTACATTTCACCGTTGCCTTTCGCCGTAACGCCTTGTCGGTGGATAAGCAATGCGGCGCCGACAGGGGCGCCGCATTGCGACTTTGAAATTGGTCGAGGAGACGGGATTTGAACCCACGACCTCTTGGTCCCGAACCAAGCGCGCTACCAAACTGCGCTACTCCTCGAACGCGTTCCGAACAGAACCTATTATAACAAACGCTCCATTTTTTTGCAAGCGATTTCATGAGCAATTCGGGCGCAAGGGGAATTTTCTTGCGCGGGGGGCGCGATCTCCCGTCAAAAGTTGACGGCGCGGGAAATTTATAGTATAATGATCGGGATATCCATAGCCGCGCCGTGGCGCAAACGCGGATCGCCGCGAGGCGGCGCGTATGAGGAGGTACAAACGATGAAAAACGGGAAAAACGCCCTGCTCGACGTAGCGCAAAAGACGGTCGAAGGCTTTTTGGGCGGAATGCTCATCTCCCTCGGCGGCGCGGTGTTCCTCGCCTGCTATTCGAGCGGGCTTGCCTATGGGAAGTACATCGGCGCTCTGCTCTTTTCGATGGCGCTGCTCGCGATCTGCATGCGCGGCTTTGCGCTTTACACGGGCAAGATCGGGCTGATCACGGAAAAGCACGGCAAAGAAGAGATCTCCGCGCTGCTCCTCGCCCTGCTCGGCAATGTGATCGGGACGGTCGTCTTCGGCTATCTGCTCGCCTTTGTATTCCCCGAGGCGATGAAGGCGCCCGCCTTCGAGCTTTGCACGGGCAAACTTGCGCAAGGCTACGGCTACGGGCTATTGCGGGCATTCTTTTGCGGCATACTCGTTTATCTTGCGATCGACATATATCGGAACAACAAATCGGCACTCGGCATTCTGATGTGCATTCCAGCCTTTATTTTGAGCGGATACGAACACTCGATCGCGGACATGTTCTATTTTGCGGCGTCGGGGATCGCGTCGTGGAACGCGTTTGGGTATCTTGTGATGATCCTTCTCGGCAACTCGCTCGGCGGGCTGCTGATTCCCGTTCTTCGTCTCATCCGCCCGAAGAAGGAAGGAGAATGAGGGGTAGGGCCTCCCCCCCCTTCGGGGTGGGGCTTTCATGCCTTCCCCCGTCTACGGGGGAAGGTGCCGAGCTTCGCGAGGCAGATGAGGGGCGAATTTTAGAAGTCCAACCCCCACCACCCGCTGCGCGGGAGCTTTCTCACGCGGGTAGAACCCCGCGTTCGGTCAGCATTTGCCCGTGCATATGGGCAAATGCCAAGAAAATTTTGCGCCAAAGATTATCAATCTTTGGCAGAAATGCAAAATTTTCCCCTTCAAAGGGGGCAGCTCCAACCCTCATCAGTCACCTGCGGTGACAGCTTCCCCCTTCCTATGGGGGAAGCCTTTTTCGTTCTCCCAAACATAAAAGCGAGGGCGCGCCCTCGCTTTTTTCGCGTTATTTTCAGGTTATTTTTCTTCGCTTTTCAAGTTATTTTTCTTCGCTTTTCAAGTTACTTTTCTTCGCCGTCCGTCTCTTCCTCGGGCGCAGGCTCGCCTTTCTCCTCTGCCTCGTCCTCGGGCGCAGGCTCCGCCTTCTCTTCTGCCTCGACCTCGGGCATGCCCTCGGCATTTTCCTCGGGCGCGGGAGCTTTTTTCCCGTCCTCTGCGTCCTTCGTTCCGTCCTCTGCGTCCTTCTTCTCTTCGAGCTTTTTGCTTTCGATGAAAATGGACTCCGACGACGTATTCTCGCCCTCTTCGATGACCTTCACCATCGTATCTTCCTCGGGCGCCTCGCCGTCTTCGATCTTCCGCTTATCGATAAATCCCTTCTCGTCGAAGCGGTAGGCGAATCCCTTGTAGTAAATGGTCTCCTTGAACTCGGCGCGCATCTCTTTTGCGGCGTTCTCGCCGCCCTCGATCGCCCCGAGCAGCTTGCCGCGCCGCGCCTCCTCGCACTTTTCGATCTTGCGCGAAACCGCGTCTACCATGATGAGGCAATAGAGAAGGGCGACCACGGTGATGATGCCCGAATACGATTGCAGGAACATGATGACGATCCCCACGCCCTTCGCGTGCGTCCCTCTGTATACGCCCACGATGTCGCTGAATGTCGCGTGGTAGGGGTCCTCCGCCTCGTTCGCGTCGCCGCAGGTGGTGAGGACGGTGTCCGCCCCGTGCCCTTCGATCTTCACGATGCGGTGAATGATGGTGTAGCCCTGCTCGTTGCGGTAGGCGACGATATCCATCGCTTTGAGATCGGCGGGGGAATCCACCTTGTCGAGAATGATGATGTCGTAGCGGTCGAAGCGTTCGGGATCTTCGAGCGCGGAAATTTGGTCGTGATATTTATTTTCTTCATTGAGATAGCTCATCGAGCCGGAGGCGACCACGAGGAAGGTCTTGCCGAAGATCGGCCTGCCGTCCGCAATGCGCGTGACGAGCGAAAAGATGAACGCGGGGATAGCGATCGCAAGAAATAGCACAAAGAGCGCCGTTTTGACGCCCGAAATGATCTTCTTGTTCCGCTTCACCTTCGGAATGCGCTCTTTCAGCGCCTCGTCGATGAGTTCGATGTCGCGCTTGCCCGATTCGATCTGCGCCACCGTCGATTTGGCGTGCGTGGAATACAAAATCGTAAACACCGCCGCAAAGCAAGCGACGCCCGCAAGCGTCGCTATGATAGATAAAATTTCAAGTGTAGACATGTTCGGTCGCAGTTAGTTTTGGATATTTTCTTTGGAGATGGCGTTCAGATACACCGTGTACCGCGCCTCGTCCTCTCCGTTCAGAATGGTGTCGCGCATTTCCGTGAGGACTTGCTCCACTTCCTCATCGGTCACGGCGTCCTTCTGCGGGTCTTCGTCGTAATACACGCTCGGGTTCTTCCCCTCGAACCGCGTGCCCCAACCCATGACGAGTTTGAAGGAGAACGACCATACCATGCCGTCCTCTTCGTTCTCCGCGGCTGTAAAGTCTCCTTCGACGGGAACCCTCAGCGACTTGGGGATACAATTCCCGTTGCCGTCTTCGAGCAGTTTGCCGTCCTCCGACGTCTCATAGAATGCGCTGATGTCAAGGAAGCCCTTCTTCGCCGCTTCGATCACGCCGTCGGGCATCTTCACATGATACTCGATGTGATTCAAAAGCTCCGCATGCGTGATGGTTCCCGTCACGTCCACGATCATCTTCGCGGAATGCTTTCCGTCCCAAACGACGCGGCCGTCGTTATCGCCGTATTCCGCGTCCAGCGAGAAGCCGAAGTACGCGACTGCCTCTTCCCCTCCCACCGTCTCTCCGGGCGCAAGCTCCGCCTTCATTTCGAGATCGTCGAAGGTGAAGATGCCGTTGTCGTTGCCCAGCTCGATGGAACCTTGAAGGACGATGTCTTTCTTCGATAGGAAATGCCCCAGCCAAATGCCGAGCGCAAACAAGATGCACCCGACAAGGACAAAGATGATGATCATGACGATCATCCCATTCCCGCCCTCTTCTTTTTTCTGCTTTTTTGCAATATTCCTTGCCATAAGAAACTCCTATGGATTTCGATCAACGGATCATTTCGCGAATGGTTTCGCTTATCGTTCCACGAATCGTTCCGCGAATGGTTTCACGAATGGTTTTGCTAACTCCTCTCCGCCCTTTTCCTCATTCCGAGCGCTCTCCTCATTCCGAGCGCTTCTCCTCATCTCGACGCGCCCCTTCTCCTCATCTCGACGCGCCGCAGGCGCGGAGCAGATCCCCTCTTGGAGAACGATTTCTTTGTTCCCTCACGGAGTAGGGCTTCACTCGGCACTACGTGCCTCGGAATGAGGGTGTGAAAGGAACGCGCCCCTCTCCTCATACCGAGCGAAGCGAGTGTACCCCCTCTTGGAGAACGTCCTCTCCTCATCTCTTTCCTTTCCTCATCTCGACGCGCCGCAGGCGCGGAGCAGATCCCCTCTTGGAGAACGATTTCTTTGTTCCCTCACGGAGTAGGGCTTCACTCGGCACTACGTGCCTCGGAATGAGGGTGTGAAAGGAACGCGCCCCTCTCCTCATACCGAGCGAAGCGAGTGTACCCCCTCTTGGAGAACGTCCTCTCCTCATCTCGACGCGCCCCTTCTCCTCATGCCGAGCGTAGCGAGCGTATCCCCTCTTGGAGAACGCCCCCTCCTCATCTCGACGCGCCGCAGGCGCGGAGCAGATCCCCTCTTGGAGAACCTACCTCGGCTTATTCCAACCCGAAGTCCTCGGCAAGATCTCTCCAATGCGGATTTTGCTCGTTGATGAGAGCAAACTTCTTTGTTCGGGAAAACTTTTTCAGCCGTTTCTCGTATGCGATCCCATCAACTGCCATATTGAATTGCTCAACGTATACGAGCTTATGCAGATGATAGGATTTTGTAAACCCGTCTAAAAGCTCATGCTTATGCTCGTATACCCGTCGTGCAATATCATGCGTGAAGCCGACATAGAGTGTAGTATTGTATTCATTCGTCATGATATACACATAGCAAACACTACTCATATCCCCACGCCTTGTAAGTATTTTTCTTCGTTCCCCTGCCCTTCATTCCGAGCGCCCCTTCTCCTCATACCGAGCGCCTTCACCTCATACCGAGTGCCCCCTCCTCATACCGAGCGCCCTTCTCCTCATACCGAGCGAAGCGAGTGTATCCCCTCTTGGAGAACGATTGCTTTGTTCCCTCACGGAGTAGGGGTTCACTCGCCCGCTACGCGGGCTCGGAATGAGGGTAAGAAGAAATACGCCTATCCCTTCCCCTCATCTCGACGCGCCGCAGGCGCGGAGTAGATCCCCTCTTGGAGAATCTCCCTTCTTCCCTCACGGAGTAGGGCTTCACTCGGCACTGCGTGCCTCGGAATGAGGGGTGGGAGTGTGGGGTGGGGGTGTGTCCTCATACCGAGCGTAGCGAGCGTATCCCCTCTTGGAGAACGCCCCCTCCTCATCTCGACGCGCCCCTCTCCTCATACCGAGCGAAGCGAGTGTACCCCCTCTTGGAGAACGATTGCTTTGTTCCCTCACGGAGTAGGGGTTCACTCGCCCGCTACGCGGGCTCGGAATGAGG
>CANRDX010000032.1 GCA_947629485.1 uncultured Clostridia bacterium | reverse complement strand
TTAGCTCAGTTGGTAGAGCAATTGACTCTTAATCAATGGGCCCAGGGTTCGAGTCCCTGAAGGTGCACCAAAAAAACGACCCCGACAGAGGGTCGTTTTTTTTGGTGCACCGCAAAGGACGAAGCCTCTGCCCCGCCTGCACGATCCCATTTTGTCGAAGGGCGGCACGAGGAGCGCAGCAAGGAAGTAAGCTGCAGACCCGACGGGGCATTTGCGGGGCTTGTACGAGGTCTTACGCGCTGATGATCCCGTACCTACGCATGATCTTTCTGCAACACAAGCAACGTTTTCTCATTATTTCTCGAAAACTCCTTGACAAACCTCGTAGGATCGCATATAATGATAGTGTCCTTATGACAGATACGCTTTCCGGAAAGCGTATCACCCCCGGAGTGACCCGTTCATCGGAGCCCCGGGATTTATTTTTTGAAGTGATTTTTCCATTTTTTCATGGTATTTTCATGCGTTTTGCGATGTTCCGGTGTATCGTTCCCTACTTCCCGCAAAACGGTTTTGAGTTCTTTTTTCTTGAGTTTGCCTCTCTATTTTACGAAAACTTCTTGACAAAGGTCTTAGGATCGCATATAATGATAGTGCTCTTCGGAGCTTGCGGTTTTTACCGCTGCGGCATTTATGCCGCCTCGGTCTTCGGACCCTGAATGGTATGGGGGCGTGCCCCCATACCCCTTTTTTATCGTTTTTTATTTGCCGCACCAGTTTACGGTTTTTTGGGGCTTGGCGTGCAGTCTTAAAAGTTTCTTTCTTGATTTTGGATATCTCTGCGGGCGGGATATCTTTCGATGGCTTGTTCATCTTGAATTTTTTCCCCGCTTTGATGGGCTTACCTTCATCGTCTTTTGTTTCGACAAAAGGGCGGTATTTCGATTTGCCTTTTTGATAAGTTTCAAGCGTCTTTCCCTTCTTTGAGGTGGTGAGCTTGATTACTGCGAGTTCGTCATCTCGATTGGAATCTACTACGACCACTTTTCTGTAATTACCCTTTTTTTCATAACCGGGTTTACGGTAATTTTTTTGTCCTTCAAAGCGTTCGTCACGGGTTTGAAGCGTACGACCATTGGGAATTGTTTGTGAGACATTTTTCCTCTTGGGCGAAGTTTTTTGCGATGTTTTGCGCACGGTGAGCTTGGGCGCAGTCCGCGCGGGCGCGGGCTTTTTGGTCTTGGGTGCTTTTGTTTCTGATTTCTTTTTCATAATGATTTCCTCATGGCGACGTCGTGAGATCCCCGCGCGCGGTTTGAAATTTATGTGAAACTGTTGCAAATTGTTTGATGATTTGCTTGACGTATATAAAATAGATGTGGTATAATTTGTGTATAATTTCACTTTTATTTATGATATTTGCATAATCATTTCCATTTTGCAAAAAAAGTGAGAAATCAGAGGAGGTAGGTCATCCCATGAAACATATCAAGCGTCTGCTTTTGGTCGCGTTCAGCGCACTGTGCGCTGTTTGCGCAATGGTCGCGATCGCCGCATGCGGCGAGGATCCCGAGACGAAGTATTACTCCCTCACGCTCCATGCGGGGGAGAACGGCACCGTTTCGGCTACCCCCGACGCGAATGCGGACGGGAAGTACGAAGAGGGCACTTCTATCACCGTCACCGTAAAGCCGAACGACGGCTACGAGGTCGATACCTTCACGGTGAGCGGCAAGAGCGACGCCGCGCTCTCCGAAAACGGGACGTATACGTTCAGCATCGGAGCGGACACGACGGTCAATGCCACCTTCAGAGAAGTCGGCGAAGATCCCGAGACGAAGTATCACTCTCTCACGCTCCATGCGGGGGAGAACGGCACCGTTTCGGCTACCCCCGACGCGAATGCGGACGGGAAGTACGAAGAGGGCACTTCCATCACCGTCACCGTAGAGCCGAACGACGGCTACGAGGTGGATACCTTCACGGTGAGCGGCAAGAGCGACGCTGCGCTCTCCGAAAGCGGGACATATACGTTCAGCATTGAAGCGGACACGACGGTCAATGCCACCTTCAAAGAAGTCGTCGGCGAAGACGTCAAAACATATTATATCCTCAATCTGTCCGTGAGCGGGAACGGCACCGTCGCGGTCTCTCCCGAAGCGGGGGAAGACGGCTATGAAGACGGCACGTCTATCACCGTCACCGTAACGCCGAACGAAGGCTATCAGGTGAAGTCGTTTTCCGTGCTCGGCGATCTGAATGCGGAGCTTTCGGACGAAGGAACGTACACCTTCGCGATCCATGCGAACACGACGATCACGGCAGTATTTGAAAAAGAGCCTGCCCGCGAAGCCGATCTTCCCGCGGGATATCTTCGCACATGGAGGCAGTTCCACACGACGGTCAGGGGGTTGGAGTACCCTATTGAGATCGACGAAAACGGCGTTACGCTCAAAGGAAACCCCGTAACGGTGTATCACGACGTCGACGGATATTTTGTGAAGGAGGGCGCTTTCAGCTATTACCTCACTCTGCTCGGCGACAGTGTTCTCACGCTCAGAATCGGCAACAACTACGTCTTATACAGCGAAAGCGGCACGGCGCCCGTTGCGGTGCTTCCCGCGCAGTACAGGAACCTCATGTGGGACGCCGAGACCTTCGGCCGCCTTACGGTGGATGCGAAAGGGAACGTTGTGATCGGCGTGGCGAAGGATTCCTTTGCGATCTTTGCGATCGAAAACGACGCGGACGGGCAGCCCTCCGTGGCGCACGCGCTCTATAATTCGCTCTATTATACGCTCACGTTGGGCGAAACGCTCATCCTTCGTCAACCCGGCGGCGTTTCCTATACGTTCACCCCGGTGCGGTCCGAGCCTCTTCCCGTCGAATATTCGGGAGAGTGGGAGGAACTCGGCGGTGACGGCAAGGTCTCTGTCGATCAGGCGGGCGCATTCCAATATAACGGCGTCGCGTATAACACGATCATTGACGAGCGGGAGTACGGATATCATTTCACGCTCGACGGCGAAGTCGCGACCGTCATGGTCACGCACGACGGCTATATCTTCTATCTCAACGACGGCATGAAGAGCCATTATTTCAAGAAAGCGGGGAGCGAGCTTACCGCGCAGCCCTTCACCGCCCAAACCTACTTCGGGATCTCGTGGACGAGCGAAAGCGGCGAGAGCCTCACGATCTCCGAGGAAGGGGTCATTCAAATGGGAGACTCCGAGGTGCTTGTTCTCACCTTTGAACCGGACGGAGCGGACTATATCGCCACCGTGCTCATCGATAACGTTTGGTACGATGTGCGGTTCAGCGTCACGGATACGGGTATGGAGATCGTATTCGGCAACCTCGATCAAGAGGAGATCGTGTTTCATCCCGTCGGGGCGGCAGAAGGCAGCGGGATCTCGCTCTGATGAGTGAGCGCAAAATTCCGCGCCCCGAGTATATCATTCAAGGAAGGAAAAGATTATGAAAAAACGTTTTATGCTTCGGCTTGCGGGGACGGCGGCGCTGCTTTGCTCCCTTCTGTGCGGCTGTATTTTGGCGGCGTGCGGGGGAGGCGAGAAGGCGACGCTCACGCTCGGGACAAATAACGGCGGCACGCTCTCGGAGACGAGTTTTGAAGTCTCCGTCGGCGCCGATCTTTCGGACTTTTTGAAGGGGAAAGAACCAACCTCGATCAAGCAGGGGCTTACCTTTGCGGGCTGGTATCATGGAGAGGAGCAGATCGAAAACGGGGCTACCATGCCCGCGGAAGGCCTCTCACTCACCGCAAAATATTGGGCGAATTACACCTTGAAGGTCTACACGCCGCAAGAGGAGGGGGGATACGAGGAGACGTCGACGACGGGCAAGGCGTTTTACGGCGAGGCGTTCGACGCGCTCTCCCACGTCGAAATCCCAGAGCACTTCACGCTCGATGAGTCGAAAGGGACGTATGCGACGGGGAGCCTTTCCGCCGACGCGGTGTTCGAAGTCTATCTCGCCGTCGAGACCTTCGATATCCGCTATCAAGCCAACGCGCCCGACGGCGTTTCCGTATCGGGCGGCGTTTTCTACGACGAAGTGCCCTTCGGCACGAAGGCAGAGGCGAAGGAGAACCCCTTCGAGCTGCCCGAAAATTACCGCTTTGCGGGCTGGGCGACGACCGCCGACGGCGCGATCGCATACCACCCGGGCGACGAGATCGAACTTACGGGCAACATCACTTTATTCGCGCGCTGGGAGCGCGGACTTTCGGATATCTTTGGCGGGAATGACCTACTCTTTGTCTCGCTCGAAGAGTCGGGCGTGCTCTATCTCCACCGCACGGGCTACGAGGAAAAGCTCGGCTCCTTCGACGGAGAGACGCTTCTCTTCTCCTTTGAGACCGAGGATGGGGCGATCGTGCTCGACGGCAAGCTGAACCTTGAAAACAACTGCTTCTTCTATTTCCGCGACAGCATGATGGGAAGGTATTCCGACCGCGACGGTACGCGCGCCGTTCTCGAAATCAAGGAGCACGGGGCAGCGGAATACACGTCGGCCGACGGCACGCGCATTGCGGGCAGCTACGGCATAGATCTCGATACGGGCTACTTTGAATTTCTCTCCGACGAAGACGGATTCTTGTTCGATCTCTTTGAAAATCTTGAAACGGGCGAAGTCATCTTCCGCCGTCAGGATCTCGGGGAGGAGGGCTATTATTACGACGAAAAAGCGGACATCGTTCTGTATCTCGACGGATTGAGCGGGCTTGAATACCATTACAATGAGGAAAATTACGAATATACGGTGGGCGGAGAACCCGTGCTCACCGTCTACGGCTACTACGAATGGAACGAGGAGAGCAACCTTTTCATGGCCTACACGCGCGACTATGCTTCCATTCTGAAACAGTTCACGTTCAAGGTCGACGAGGAGACCGTCCCTGCGCATCCCGATTTCGAGATCAAGTGCGCCGCCGAGATGGACGACGGCTTCCGCGGCGCATATACCGAGAAGTGGGGCGCCGTGAGCGGAACGCTTTCCCTCGACGGCTACGGCCACGGCGTCATGGACGATGTGGAAGGCGACTATTATGTGATAACGTGGCTCTACGCCTACGAAGATGACAACGGAGATATGGTAGACGACTATTTGCTCATTCGCTTTGTGGCGGAGAGCGGGGATATCACCTATTTCCGCCTCGACACCGAATACGGCGAATTTGAACTCGATCATACCGTTCAAAAGGAAGATGTGCGCGACGATATCCCTTACGGCCGCTACGATATCGAGCAGCTTTATCTCCTCAACATCACCTTCAACGGCTTCCTCTATATCTTTGAAAACGGGGCGACGGAGATCTGGACGGAATACGCCCTGCTCAATACCAACGAATGGGCGTATGTTCTGTACAACGACCTCATCAGCTCCGTCGATCCGCTGGGCGAGGGCAAGTACGTCTTCCACGGGACGAACAATCCCACGACGGGCGAGCCTTACGGGAATGAGTTTGTGTTCACGGTGGACGAGAGCACGCATACTGCCGAGGCGGTGATCGCGGAAACGCACGATACGGCGGTCGTTACAACGATCGGCGGCACCGCGCTCGTCGTCGACTACACGCTCGGCGAAGCGTATCTCGGCGAGGGCGACGCGCGCGTGTCCGTGGACTTCTGGTGCACGATGGGCTACATCGACTTCTACACGTTTGAATACCGGGGCGCGGAGCTTCTCTATTGGACGGAGCACAACGAAAGGGATTTCCATGCGATGCAGGCCTCGTCGATGTACGACGTCGAATTCCCGATCGGGGACGGCATGGAGCATTACAGCGCGCGCCTCTTCCTCTTGGACGGCGGGACGGCGTATCTTGCCTATGAGTTGGAGAGCGGCATGCACCGTTTTGTCGCAAAGGGCGTCTACGAAGCGACGGACAATGCGGACGAATATACGTTCGCGCTTACCGACTATCTCTCCGATTGGGAAGCGGACGACTTTTCCGACTACAACCGCTTTACTTTCAAGACGTTCGCGGGCGAAGAGGGCGGAACGGGCGTCTTCGTGCAGAAGGCCGAGAGGCTGGTCTTTGAAAACCTTACGACGGACGGCTACGGCGCATATACCTTCACGGACGGGGACGATACAACCTACGAGGGAGAGATCGTGACGCTCATCGGCGAAGAGCCGGGGCTGCTCATCTATTTCGCGTACACGCAGAATGGGAGGACGGAATATATCGTTCTCTCCGTCGCGCCAGACGGCGATCATGTCGTCCGTCTCACGCAGGACGCGGGCTTCTGGTATGAAATGAACGCCAACCGCGGGATCTCCGCCGACCGCTACCTCATCCTCAACGGGCAGGGGAAGGCATATTTCTATGAGGTCTCCGAGCTTGAAAACGAGACGCACATCGACGTCGGGACATACGTCCGCACCGGCGCATACGCAAACGACTTCTTGGAATATGCGATCACCGTGGACGGGATCACGACGAATTACCTTCTCGGAACATACGAATACGAGGATACGAATCTTCCGCTCTATCAGGCGCAGATCGCACACAGGATCGGCGAGTTCGACGTGATCGGAGGGGGGCATGTTTCGAGCAAGGGCTATCCGAACGAGATCGCAACCTACATCGACGCAGAGGGGAACAGCTATTTCGGCAATATGTATATCGGCAGTGTGAACACAGGCGTTTACAGCCATTCCTTCGTCAACAACGCTTCGGGAAGATCGGTCCGCTTCTGGGTCTATGAGAATTGGATCGCAACGAGCACGGAGTTCATCTTCGATATCGCCGCGAACGGAAAGCTCGAAGCGCGCACCCTTCCCTACGGCGATTATGCCGCTATGCGAAACGGTGCGGCGGATACGACGTACGTTCTACGCCTCGACGGGCGGGGCAGCGCGACGGTCATGCGGAACGGCGCGCAAGCCGATATGGGCGTCTACGGCTACGATGCCGAGACGGACGGCTATCTCTTCGTGGGGGCGGATCGGTTCCGCTTCCGCCTCTCGACGGAAAATGTAAACGGCGAGACGACATACATCTGGTATCTCTACGACGACGCGAAGTTTACCCTCTATTCAGAGTCCGATTGGACGATGCTCACCCTCGACGGCTTCGGCGGGGCAAAGTGCGTCGATCGCTACGGCGGACTTCTCACGGGAACCTACGATCTGTTCGCCGATTCCCTCGGCTACTTCGAGGCGGGCGGAACTTCTGCCGTCTTCTCCTACGACAGCGAGAAGGGCGTGTTCTCTTTCCTCGATCACTCCGCCTATCTTGCGGCTTACTATGCGGAAGATCTCGGCAGCGTCGTGTTCGGCGAAGCCAAGTTAAGCGTTCAGGGCGTCGAGTACTACTATACGGTAGAAGCGCAGACCGTCACGCGGTATCACTGCGCGACGCATGCCGTCGATACGATCCCGCTTCCTTCGGGCGAGGTCTACAAGCTGAGCGGCACGACGTACCATAGATACGACGGCGGCGCGCTCACCTTCACCGACGATGAATTCGGCGAGACGATCGCGCTCACCTTCCGTCCCGACGGCGCAACGTTCACGGCGGACGCGACGTTCGCGGGATATACGGCGGGCTACACGATCACCGTCGCATATGCAAACGGCAAAACGACTGTCACCCTTACCTACGCGAGCGGGGAGATGGACAGTATCCCCGAAACCTACGCCGTCACGCTGCACTTTTACGGCGGGGAGAACACCTTCACCGTCGTTCCCGGCGGCAGCGAGGGCGTCTACACCGATTCCGAGGACAGCGCCAACACGCTCACGATCGACGGGCAGCGTGTGGGTGAGTTCCAAGCCGCCGACGCGCTCACGGTCAATTTGGGCGGGATCGCGGATACGGCGGGCGTTCCTCTTTCTTACGAGGGCAAGTTCACCGACGCCAAAGTCGATCCCAAGAAGAACGATTTCAATTTCGGGTACGGAAAGGTGATCGCCTTTGCAGGCTCGGACGGCATCGTTTACACATTGCGCTTCTTCCTCGACGAGGAGGAAAAGGAGTTCGTTCTCATCTCCGTCACGGTGGAAAATACCTTCGAGACGGGCGGCGAAACCGTCACCGTTCTTCAACTGTGGAAGAGCGGCAGGGAGTTCGCGGGCGTTGCGCAAAAGGCGATCGTCGGCGTGTCCCTCGCGAGCGAGAGCGACGTCGCGCAGAACATCTTCAACGCCCCCGTGGATAACGGGGAGAAGGTCGTTCTCGTGCAGGAATTCATGGATACGATCACGGGGACGTACACCTATCACGCCTTCCTGTTTGATATCACCTACGGCGAGAACGGGTTCGTTTCCGCTCTTGCGGACGGCGGAGAGCTTGACTACGGCGAAGCCTATGCGGGGATCCGTTATAAGATCCGCTTCGTCTATACGATGGAAGACGGCGTATTCCACGTCTGTTACCTGCTTACCTTCACGGAGGGAGATAGTTTGGTCGAGGCGACGTTCCGAGAGAACGGCGACGGAAGCTGGCAGGTCATTACGGAGAAGAACGTCTACACCGTGCGCATCACATGGCACGGCGGCGAGTTCACGTTGGAGATCACGCCGAATTGAGAGGCGCTTTCAAAGTTGACACGGGCGCGCGGCTGTGCCGCGCGCCCATAGCTTTTCCGTAAAAATTTTATAGAAAACTTCTATCAGATTCTTGGAATTTCTTTCCCTTCTATGCTATAATAATGGTACAGGAAGGCATGCGATGAAAACTCTCTATGTTTCCGATCTCGACGGAACGCTTCTCACGCGCGAGGAGCGTGTTTCCGCATATAGCATAGAGCGGCTGAACCGCTTGATCGACAGCGGCATGCTGTTCACGTTCGCCACGGCGCGTTCCGCCCAGAGCGCCTTCCGCGCGACGGCGGGGCTGCACCTCCACGCGCCCGCCATTCTCTACAACGGGGGGCTTATCTACAATTTTGAAAAGGGCGAAACGCTCTTTCACTCCGTTTTGGAAGAGGATTGGAAGTGGTATATCTTTTCCATCCTGCGGGAAAAGCGGATCGCCTTCATCGTGTTCGGCGCCGTAGAGGGGAAGGAACGGTTGGTCTGGTACACGGGCTACGAGACGCCCGGTATCCGCCGCTATCTCTTCCGCAGGAAGAACGACGGCAGGCTCACTCCGGCGAACACGGAGGAGGAGCTGTTGGCGGGCTATGTGTTTTATTTCAAATGTATCGGTCCGCGCGAGCAGCTCGAAGAGGCGTGGAATATCCTCAAATACGATACGCGGTTCATCTGTATCTACCACCCCGAGCCGTATTCCAGCGATTTTTGGATGGAGATCTCGCCCCGCGTCGCTTCAAAGGCGACGGGCGTGCGGTTTTTGCGGGAACGTCTCGGATGCGACCGCGTCGTCTGCTTCGGCGATTCCTCCAACGATTCGGATATGTTCGACGTGTGCGACGAGAAGTACGCAGTGATGAACGCCGACGAGTGGCTGAAAGCGAAGTCCACGGGCGTCATCGGGTATTGCGAAGAAGACGGCGTGGCGAAATGGTTGGAGGCGAACTTCCGTCCCTGAATCACAGGAACATGTAGATCCCTCTGAACCCGAGGAAGAAACAGTAGACGTTGAGCACGGCGATGACGGGCAGAAAGATCATCAGCGTCATGCTGTTCAGGCGGTAGCGCATGAAGAGCAGGGAGAGGAACACCGCGAGCGCCCCGCCGAGCAAAGCCGTGAGCACGAGCTTTCCGTCCCCCGCACGCGAGTCGCCCCCGTCGTCGCCGTCCCGCAGCGCCTTCGCGTAGCGGAACCCGTAGAAGTTGACGGCGAGAATGTAAACGGAGAAAAGCACATATAAAAAGATCATCTCGCATGCAGTATGCGCTATTTGTCAAAAATAACGCCGCGCATGCGTTTTTCCCAAGCGCAAGCCTCAGAGGAGATCATGGAATCTTTAAGAGAAATTTATAAGATAGGCAAGGGGCCGTCGAGTTCGCACACCATCGGCCCGATGCGCGCGGCAAGCCATTTTGCGGGGAAATTCCCTGCGGCGGCGCGTTTTCGGGCTGTGCTGTACGGTTCCCTCGCCCTCACGGGGAAGGGGCATCTGACCGACGTCGCCCTCACAGAAGCCTTCGCGCCCAAGCCCTGCGAAGTCATTTTCGATCGCGAAAAGAAGGATCTTCCGCACCCGAACGTGCTCGAACTTATCGCATATTCGCCGAAAGGGGAAACACTCGGCGACGTCACCTATATTTCGGTGGGCGGGGGAAGCGTCCGCATTCTCGGCGAGCCTGAGGAGAAAAAGCGCAACGTCTATCCCTTCGCCGACTTCGGCGAGATCATGCGCTTTTGCAATGAACACGGGCTTTCCCTCGAACAGGTGGTGTTCGATTTCGAGGACGCGGAGATCTACGATTTTCTTGCGCACGTCTGGCGCACCATGCGGGAGACGATCCTGCGCGGATTGCATGCCTCGGGGACTCTTCCGGGAAGCCTCGGCGTAGAGCGCAAGGCAAAGACGCTCTTTGAATCGGTCGCCGAAGAGGAGGAGCCTGAGGCGCGCGAAAAGCGGCATCTGTGCGCTTTCGCCTTCGCCACGGCGGAGGAAAACGCGAGCGGGGGCACCGTCGTCACCGCGCCCACCTGCGGCGCGAGCGGGATCCTTCCCGCCGTTTTGTTCTATCTCTCAGCCAAGCACGGCTTTTCCGAGAAGCGCATCGTCGACGCCCTCGCGGTCGCGGGGCTGATCGGCGCGATCGTCAAACAGAACGCCTCGATCAGCGGCGCGGAAGCGGGCTGTCAGGCGGAAGTGGGGACGGCGACCGCTATGGCTGCCGCCGCGGTGAGCACGCTGTTCGGCGCCACCATCGGCGAGACGGAATACGCCGCCGAGATCGCCCTCGAACACCAGCTCGGGCTGACCTGCGATCCCGTCTGCGGCTATGTGCAGATACCTTGTATCGAGCGCAACGCCGTCGCGAGCATGCGCGCGCTCTCTGCCGCCGAACTTGCCAAAGTGCTCGCGGGGACGAGGAAAATTTCCTTCGATACCGTCGTCGCCACGATGTACGCGACGGGGAAGGATATGAACTCCCGCTACCGCGAGACGGCGGAGGGCGGCCTCGCCGCAAATTATAAGAACAAACCGTAAAACGGTATCCGCGCCGCGCCGATGAAAAGGGCGGACAGACCGAAAAATAAAAAATCGCGCCCCGCTTTCATAAGCGGGGCGCAAACGTTCTCGTTCAAACTTTGATGTAGGGTTCCAGAGCCTGCGCGAGCTGATCGGGGCACGACGTGTTCTGGCGGCAGCGGATGCCCTTTAAGAGGGGTACGATCTCCTCGGGTTTTTTCCCTTCGACGAGCCGCGAGATCCCTTGCAGGTTCCCGCTGCACCCCCCGATGAATTTTACGTTATGGACCCTGTTCTCTTCATCCAGATCGAAAATGATCTGTTTCGCGCACGTTCCTCTGGTCGAATAGGTCAACATGATTTTATCCTCCTTTAATCAACGAGTGTCTCATAGACGACGGAGTACAGCTCCGAAGCCTTGTCCTCCCATTTTTTATAGATCGTATTTGCCGTTTTCTTATCGGGGACCACGAATTTGAGTTCCAGCATGGGCTGAACGGGGGCGAGGATCTTCAAAAATACGGTGTACGTCCCGTCCTTATTCTGAAAGTAGTCCGATTTGCATTCCTGCCGCGTGCGGTATTTGGAACTGTTGTTCTTGACGAAACGGGAGATCTCTTCGCGTGAGGAGCGGGGGATGTTGATGTAGAAACTCGCGAGCGTCTCGCGGCCCTCGGGCGTGATCATATAGAGCGGGTCGTCCACGCCGGGGATCTCGCAGATGAACCCGTCGGAAAGCAGCTTATGGATGAGCACCACGCAGTCCATATAATTGATCCAATCGTTCGACGAAGTACACATGTCGATAATCGTCCTCTCGGAGAGAGGGCACTCCATCTTGTCGAAAACAAAGAGGAGAATGAGTTTATTGACCGATGTTTCGCCTTTGACCTGCATGAATGTTTCCTTTGTGACCCCGAAAACCCGTTACGTTTCGAAAAAGACGAAATCAGCCGCTTAGAACATAAGCAGCCGCTGATTTCCGTCCGAACGCGATTTTTTATTATTATACAGAAAATCTTTCGCAAAATCAAGACATTTGCGAAAAAATTTCTTTAATATTTTCGCGGATTATGCTATAATGGGGAAAAGAGTGCGAATTCGGGCAAAAAGTCCCGTTCGGAGGTACCGATGGAAGAGAAATACGAGAATATCAGGAAGTTCATCGAGGCGTGCAGCGAGATCGTGGAGGGGAAATATCTCAACGCGGAGCAGCATATTTCGGAGGCGCTCTCGGCGGTCGCGGCGAGCCGCGAGCTTACCGAGCTGTTCACCGCCGTCACGCAGGATTTCAACTATGCCGAAGCAAAACAGAACTACCTTCGCCCCGCCGAGGACAAAAACCGCCGTGGGAGGGTGTATCTTCCCCTCGAACGCCCCGATATCCTCGCCTTTGTGTTCTGCCTGTTTGTCGATCTCGACGCGGGCGTCTTGCAGTTCAACGACTTTTTGCTCCGCTACTTCTATATCGACGGAAGCTATACGGCGAGCTACACGATGTTTGCCGACCGCGTCGTCAGGCCCTTCCGCGACATCGTGCGTGATTGCTTCCCTATGGCGTTCAAGGGCGGGCACGACCGTCTCCGCGACGAACAGGACGAGGCGATGGGCAAGATCGCCGAGCTTCTTCTCGTGGAGAGAGCGCGGATAGGGGGGCTTGCGCTCTCCGCAGACGACCGTGCGGCCGCCGATCTTCTCTTTTGCGGGCTGCTTGCCGCCGCGGGAAGGAAGGACGCCGCCGATCTTACCGCTCTGCTTGCGGGCTATCGCTATTTCCTGCGCGCGGCGGGCGGGGAAACCGAGACGGGCGCGGAGATCTTCCGCCTCGCGGGGCTGCTTTAAGCTATGAAATACGAAGAAACAACGCGCCGCCGCAATGTGATCTACAAGGGCAAGATCGTCGCTCTTCGCCGCGACGACGCCCTCCTTCCCAACGGACAGGCGTGCGTCCGCGAAGTCGTCGAACATCCCGGCGGCGCCTGCGTGCTCTGTCTCCATGAGGGGAAGGTCGTTCTTGTCAGGCAGTTCCGCTATGCTTACGGCGAGGAACTCTTGGAGATCCCCGCGGGCAAGCTCGAAGGGGGAGAGGATCCCGCGGCGGCGGCAAAGCGCGAGCTGGAAGAGGAGACGGGGCTGCGCGCAGAGCGCATGAACTTGCTCTTCACGCTGTATCCTTCCCCGGGATACTGCGACGAAAAGATCTATCTGTACGAGGCGGAGCAGGTGACTTCGGGCGTGCGCCATCCCGACCGCGACGAATTTCTCGACGTATGCGAGCTTGCGCCCGAGACGGCGTTCCGCTATATGGAAGAGGGCGTCATCCGCGACGCAAAGACGATCGTCGCGCTCCTCTTTCTCAAAGAAAAACTTTCCGCAGGGCACTGACTGTAAAGATCCCCGCGCACAAAGCGCGGGGATCTTTCTACGGGATCGGATAAAAAACTCAGCCGTTGTTGCAGCCGCAGCCGCCGCCGAATCTCGAAAACAGGTCGGAGAGGGTACCGTTCTTCCCCAAACAGTAGGCGAGCGCGAGAAGGAACGGCCAGCCGCACCCTGTGAACGCTCTCGAAGAAAGCAAGTTCGTTCCGTACGTTCCGAGAAGGAGCAGGATGATGAGTGTCCAAAGGCAGCTGCTCTGGTTCAAGCAATTCATAGTTTTTCCTCCTTTTTGCGCCGCAGAACTATGTAATGGATTTGCATTCTGCGGTTCATACCATATCGTATGCGCAGGCGCAAGAAAATTGTTCTTGCGCCCTCGTTCATTTGATTGCCAAATCCGAGGGAATTTGATATAATTAAAAACGGACCGCCCTTATGGGGGAACGATACTTCGCGGTTGTATCCTTCTCGGGCGCTCCGAACGCTTTTTTTCTGCGGATATTCGGGAGAAGCCGAAATCCGATGGAGGTAACTGAATATGAAAAAGGCGAAGGAGATATTCTCCGCACACAACGTGGCGTTTTTCGCCGTGTTTCTCGCCCTCGTCGTCGTCTTTCAAACGTGCGGCGGCTTCATCCAGATCGGCGGGCTTTCTTTGAGTTTTGTGCTCGTGCCCATTGTTCTCGGAGGCATTTTGCTCGGCTGGGTGGCAGGCGGAATTTTGGGCTTTGCGTTCGGCTTTATCGTGCTCATGTACGGCGTGGCGGGCGCGGAACCCTTTACCGCCGCTCTTCTTGCCGATAGCCCGTTTATGACGGTGATGATCTGCCTTGTGAAGGGCATTGCGGCAGGCATCGTGCCCGCGCTTCTCTACAAACTCATTGCGCGGCGGAACACGTTTATTGCCGCCCTTGTTGCCGCCGTTTCCGCGCCCATCGTGAACACGGGGCTGTTCATCGTGGGCTGCCTTATGATAAACGGCACCATCGCGGGCTTCACCGCAAACGGT
>CANRDX010000031.1 GCA_947629485.1 uncultured Clostridia bacterium | reverse complement strand
GAAGCCCTACCCCGTTTACGGGGGAGGGTGTCACGGCTTTGCCGTGACAGGTGGGGGTCTTGCTGTCCCTTTTAGGGAAAGTACCCGCTTGCGGGGGAAAGGGTTTTTAACCCCTCTGTCACTTCGCGACATCTTCTCACGCGGGTAGAATCCCGCGTTACTTCGCCTTCGGCTCGTGCCGCGCTTAGTAGACAATAGTGCGCGCGGGGCGGTCAGCGTTTGCGCGGGCATATGCGCAAACGCCAAGAAAATTTTGCGCCAAAGATTATCAATCTTTGGCAGAAAAGCAAAATTTTCCCTTGCAGGGGCGACAAGCGTATTCTTTCTCCTCATCTCGACGCGCCGCAGGCACGGAGCAGATCCCCTCTTGGAGAACGAAGCATTGTTCCCTCACGGAGTAGGGGTTCACTACTTCGCGCCGTTGGCGCTCGTGCCGCCCTTCGGCAACATAGAACGTGCGGGCGGGGCGGGGGCTATGCCCTCGGAATGAGGAATAAGGTGATGTTTCGACTGCGCTCAACATGACAAATTAGAATCCAACCCCCATCAGTCACCTGCGGTGCCAGCTTCCCCCTTCATAAGGGGGAAGCCCTACCCTTTTTAGGGGGGCAAGGAGTTCTAACCGACAGGATATGACAATATAGTAGAAATATGAACGCGATTTTTGCGGTCGTATTTCTTCTTTCGTGCGCGCTTTTCCTTCTCGGCGATCCCGACGGGTTTCTCTCCGCCATGCTTTCGGGCGGGCAAAAGGCGGCGACGCTCTCCCTCTCCCTTTTGGCGGTGTACTGCGTATGGCTGGGATTTTTTAAGGTCTTGGAGAAAAGCGGGCTGGCGGAGAAGATAACAAGGCATACCATGCCCGCGACAAAGCGGTTATTTCGCTCGAACGACAAAGAAGCGCTCTTCTTTGCGGGCGGGAATCTCACCGCCAATTTTTTGGGGCTTCCGGGCGCGCCGACGCCGCTCGGGATCAAGGCGACCAAACGGTTTTTGGACGCCGACAACCGCTATGCGGCGAACATGCTCTTCGTGCTCAACGCGACGAGCTTGCAGATCTTGCCAACGACCGTGATCGCCCTTCGCCTTGCCGCGGGGTCGGCTTTTCCCGCCGATATCTTTCTTCCTACCCTGCTCGCCACCCTTCTTTCTTCCCTGCTCGGCGCGGGGCTTGTCGCTCTTTTTTCAAGGAGAAAAAAACGGTGAAGTGGGCCGCGCTCGTTGTTCCGCTTCTTTTTTTTACGCTCTTTTTTTATGCTCTTTTCAAAAAAGTCCGCCTCTACGATTGTTTTACCGACGGTGTGAAGGAAGCCGTCCCCCTCGTTCTCTCCATCTTCCCCTACCTTGCGGCGATCTTGATCCTCTCCTCCCTCTTCGAGGAAAGCGGGCTTGCCAAGATGATCACCGACTTTCTCACCCCCGCCTTCCGTCTGCTCGGGATCCCGCCCGAGATCTCTCCGCTCGTGCTCATCAAGCCCTTCTCGGGGAGCGGGTCTACGGCGCTCCTTTCCGAACTGCTCGCTTCTTACGGCGCCGACAGCTATATCGGCAGGTGCGCCTGCGTCGCGTACGGTTCGAGCGAGACGGTGTTCTATATCTCCGCCGTATATTTTGCGGGGACGAAGCATAAAAAACTGCTCCTTCCCACGGCGATCGCCCTCTTCGCCAACTTCTGCGGGGTGATCGCGGGGTGTCTCCTGTGCAGGGTGATGTGAGGTGTGAAAAAATAACAAAAGTTGAAACGCACGCGTGGAAATTCTTCCGCGGAAAATTTTTCGACAAATTATTTTACTTTATGACGCAGTCAAGATATAATAGAGATACAAACAGTTCGTTCATAATTTTCCCCCTTATCATATGCGAAACCCCTCGGAGCGCGAGTTCCGGGGGGTTTTGCTTTTTCTTCATTTCATCGTTCGAGTTTCTTTCGGAGGAAAAACGTACGGTCGTCCCCTTCGGCAAACCCGAGCACAATGCCATAGAGAATGCCGGGGCCGATATTGAAGAAGTGGCAGTCGAGAATGCTTGTGAGAAGCAGACCGCAGACGACGAGCGCAACGAACGCCTTCTGCGGCGACCGCCGCTTGAAGAGCAGAAGGAGCGTCTGCGCGCGGTGAAAGAGATATGCCGCGACGAGGACGATCCCGCCCGTAGAAAAGAGTTGAAGATAGGTGTTGTGCGCGCGGGGCGGCAAAAAACTCCCCACGGAATCGAAGGCGAACCCGGGCGTATCGTAGAATCCGACGCCGAAAACGGGGAACTGCTTGAACGCCTTCCAGCAATTCTTAAAGATCGTGCTCCTTCCGCTGGAATCGAACCCCGCCTCGATCATGGAGGCGAACATCTTCTCTATTTGCGCTTGCATCAGGTAGAGGCAGAGCGCAAGCCCCGCAAGGAAGGCGAGATAAATCGCAAGGTTATACGTCTTTTCCCTCCCCTTGCTTGCGCCGATCACATAGAAATTGCAGATGAAGAACGTCAGCGCGCCGAAGATGATCCCGCCGCGGCTCTGCGTGAAGAACAGGGCGAGCGTAAAAAGACACGAGAGCGCCGCATACGCCCACCCATGCCTGCGCGTTGCCGCAAAGTAGCACGGCCCCGGAATGCACATCGCGATGATGCAGGCGATATTGTTATAAGTCCCCCACCCCGTGTAGAGTTCGCGGCGGTCGATCAAGCCGTTCACCCAAATGGAAGGGATCGTGTAAATCCCTACGATCTGCACGATGACCCCGCAGCCAATGAGCGTGAAGAGGGCGGGGGCGTACCATTTCGGGACGTTCTCCCAATCCACGGTGAAGGAGAAATAGAGGTAGAAGAGGGCGAGGGAGACGAGCTGGACAAA
This sequence comes from uncultured Clostridia bacterium, assembly GCA_947629485.1. Lineage (GTDB taxonomy): Bacteria > Bacillota > Clostridia > Christensenellales > Borkfalkiaceae > Gallimonas. Next base: position 11,800 of record CANRDX010000031.1, on the reverse strand, counting down.
GCCGAAGAGCGCCGAACGCGCCGAATAGTGCGAAGAAAAGGCGCCGCCCAGCATATAGGCGAAGCCGAGCGCGAGAAAGCCGACGAGAAGGCAAGGCTTCTGCCTGCGCGCGGGGCGCTTTACGAGGGTAAAGACGAGGTGCGCCGTCAAGACGACGACGGCAACAGACAGGATCGCGGCGAGATGGATGGGAAAGGTCGCCGAGTCGAAGATCGTCTGCCCCAAGTAGTGGACCGTGCTGTTTTGCCGCGCGATCGTCATATACCCGCACGACGCGATGGGAACGACGGCGAGCGCGTCGTCCGCGACGAGCAGGGAAAGTACGCCCAAAATGAGATAAATATAAAAGACGGCAAGCTCCAAAGCGAACAGCTCGGAGATCACCATCAGAAATACGATGAGACCAAGATAGAGCGCGGATCGGAAAAATCCGCGCAACAGCGTAACCGGCCGAAACGATCTCAGGTTGGGAAATAGTTGCAAAAGCATGCCTTCATTATATACTATCTTCCCGTTTTCTACAATCTATTCGCGCGCGTATCGCGAATTTTTTTCTGCAAAATCCCCTTTTTTCGACAAATTGCCCCTCAATCGAGGGTCTCCTTGTAGAGAACGCTCTTCGGAACGCCGCGATCCTTTGCGGCGCGTTTGAGCGCTTCCATTTTGGAAAATCCCTCGTCGAGGTACATCTGCACGTGTTCGCGGGGCGAAAGTTCCAAAAATCCGCCCTCCGCCCTTTCGCCCTCGACGACGAGGATAAACTCCCCTCTCCGCTCGCCCGCGTAGCCCTCCTTCAAGTTGAACCAAACGCTCTCCTCGTGGATCTTCGAGATCTCGCGGACGGCGCAGGCACGGCGATCCCCAAGCGCTTCGCCGAGCGCGGCTATGGTGCTTTCGAGATCTTGCGGCGCGCAGTGGAAGATGAGCGTATCGCGGACATGGGTATACCGTTTTAGTTCTGCCATGCGTTCAGAAACCTTCTCGGGGAGAAATCCGACGAAGGTGAACCGATCGGAAGGGAGCGCGGAGAGCACGAGCGCGCACACAAAGGCGCAAGGCCCGGGAAGAACGGTATATCCTTCCCCCGCCTCGCGGAGCGCGCGGCAGACAGCATTCCCGGGATCGGAGATGGCGGGCATGCCCGCGTCGGAGACGACGGCGACGCGCTTCCCCTCGCGGGAGAGGGCGATCATCTTCTCCGCCGCCTCCCGTTCGTTGAATTTATGGCACGCGAAAAGCGGCTTTTTGATCCCGTATGCGCTCAAAAGTTTCAGCGTGTGGCGGGTGTCCTCGCAGAACACGGCGTCCGCCGCCCGAAGTTCTTCGAGCGCGCGCAGCGTGATATCCTTCAAGTTTCCGATGGGCGTGGGGATAAGTTCGATCATACTGCCTCCGAAAGCGAAGATGTAAGCGGCGCAGGCTTCGCCGCTTTTGTTGCGGCACGAAAGAAAAAGCGCGGTCGCACCGCGCTTTCCTTCTCCATACCTGAATTATTCTGCGGTGATCGCACCCGTGGGGCAGCCGTCCTCGCAGGCGCCGCAGTCGATGCAGACGTCGGGATCGACGACGTAGGTCGTATCGCCGGGGGCAATCGCACCGACAGGGCAGGTCGCTTCGCACGCGCCGCAGGAGACGCAAGCATCGGAAATCTTATGAGCCATGAGATCCACCTCCAAAAAATCTTAACCGTATTATATCACAAGTTTTATGATTCGTAAAGGATTTTTTGGCGAATTCTTCGCCGATTCTTTAATTTTCGCCCTCTTCGGGTTCGCTCGTCTCGCCGCCGCGCTTGAAGCCGAGTTCGTCCACTGGGAAATCGCGGTAGAACACCGCGCCGTCCTTTTCGATCTTCACCCGCGCCGTCATTTTCAGCATGTCCGTCGCGATCGCCGTCCCCTTGCCCTCGGGGGTGCTCACCGTCCCGCCGATCTTGGGCACCTTTTTGCACGCCACGGCGTAGTAGTCGTCCTCATACGAGAGGCAGCACATGAGCCGCCCGCACAGACCGCTGATCTTGCCCGGATTGAGGGAAAGCCCCTGATTCTTCGCCATTTTGATGCTCACCTTGCGGAAGTCGGGCATGCAGCCCGCGCAGCAGCAGACCCGCCCGCAGGGAGCGATCCCGCCCAAAATGCGCGTCTCGTCGCGGCTGCCCACCTGCCGCAGTTCGATGCGGAGATGGAACACGGAGGCGAGATCCTTCACGAGTTCGCGGAAATCCACTCTCCCCTCCGCCGTGAACGTGAAGATCACTTTGCCGCCGTCGAAGGTGAACTCGCAGTCCACGAGCTTCATCTCCAATCCGTGCGCGGCGATCTTCTCCTTGCAGATCTTCATCGCCTCGGCACGGCGAGATTCGTTGTAGGCGGCGATTTCCTCGTCCTTCTCCGTTGCGACACGGAGAACGGATTTCAAGGGCTGGACGATCTTCTCTTCGGCGACCTCCATGAGCGGCTCCGTAACGACGCCGAATTCCAGCCCGCGCGCCGTCTCAACGACGACATGGGCGCCCTTTTTGAGCGCCTCCTCCCCCGGACTGAAATAGTACGGCTTGGGATTGCCCTTGAATTTCACTACGACAACGTTTGCCATTTTTCCTTTTCCTCCCGGATCCGAAGGGCGAGCGCAAGCGCCGCCTGCCCCGGATTCGCATTGAACTTGATCTCGCGCTCCGCCTCGTCCGCAAACCCCATTGCCGCGATCAGCGCGCCCGCGGGATAGCTTTCGGCAAGCTCGCGAATTTTCTTCGTCTTTCGCGCCGCATAGGGCTGGTGCGAGGCGCACATCATCACGTCCCGCAGGACGAGTTTGAGCGCCGCAAAAAACGATCTCGCCTTCTTATCGCCGATCTCGCGGCAGATCTTTTCGAGATCTTCCCCCGCAAGATAGCGTTCGGCGAGCAGAAATTCTTCGCCGCCGCCCTCCAAAAGATCTTCGGCGACCGAATAGATGCCCCCGCATGCCGCCGCCGCTTCCGCGATCTCTCCCGAAGCGCCCCTTCTTTTCAGCGCCGCCGCGATCTCCTCCTCCGCGAAGGGGGGAACGGAGAGCTTCTTCGCCCGCGAGAGAACGGTGGGCAGCACGGCGTGTTCCGCCGTTGCGCCGAGCAGAAAATAGGCGCCTTCGGGCGGCTCTTCGAGCACTTTGAGCAGTTTGTTCTGCACGAGGGGCGCCGCCGCGTCGATTCCCTCGACGACGAAGAGCTTCTTCGTGCCCTCTACGGGATGAAGCAGGCTCTCGTCGATGATGCGGGAGGCGTCGTCCGCCGTGAGCTTCTCTCCCGCGGCGGGGAAAAAGAGGCAGTCGGCATACGCCTCCTTCGCGATGAGAAGGGCCTCTCGGCTCCCCTCGGGCGCGCAGAAGAAGGCGACGGCGCACTCCGTGAGAAAGGCGCGGAGATACTTCGCGTCGGGGAAGAGAATGAGCGTCGTATGCGCGCAATTCCCCCGCGCCGCGTCCGCCGAAAAGAGCGAATATGCCGTTGTCGAACGAATCAGCTTTTTCACCTTTTCTCCGAATAGATGGGAATGCTCCCCGCGGGGGCTTCGCTTTTGACCGCGCCCCGCCCGAAAAAATCGACGAGCGCGGAGAGGCGTTGCAGCTCGCTCTCCTTCGTACAGGGAGAGAGATAGAACATGATATAGTTTCCGTCGGCAAATTCGGGATATACGCCGTTTTGCTCGAAAAACGCATTAGCGGCGGCGCACCGCGCGCCGCAGGGAAGAAGGATCTTCGTCCAATCGTCGTTTTCGACGCACCCATGTCTGCGTTTGAACGCTTCGGAAAGCGCTTCGATCTTCTCGTTGCGCGGGTATTTCACCGCGTATTCCACGCTCGCCATGATCGGGTAGGAGGGCGACGTCGTGCGGAAGCGGAGCACGCCTTCGTGCAGTCTCTCCGCCCATTCCCCTTTCGCCGAAACGACCGCGCCCTGCGTGAGCGCGGGAAGCGATTTATGAACGCCGTCCACCCACATATCCGCAAATTTCCCCGCGTGCCTGCGGGTAAAGTGCAAATGGGAGCCGTGCGCGCCGTCGACGGCGAGCGGCTTTTTCTGCCCGTCGCAAAGCGCGCGGGCGGCTTCGAGGAGCGCAAAGAACCCGTAGTAATCGGGCGAGGTGAGAAGGAGCGCGTCGGCGTTTTTCAGCGCGCATTCCATCGCCGCCTCGGAGGGCTGAACGGGGATCCCGCAGCGCGTCTCCTGTTCGATGGGTACGTATTCAAGCCCCAGAACTTCGCACGCGTGCAGAACGCAGGGGTGGGAGAAGCGGGGCGCCGCGAGCGAGCGGACGTCTGCGGAGCGGAGCGCATAAAGCATGGAATAGACGCCCGCAGTGCTTCCGTCCGTCAAAAGAAAGGAGCGCGCCGCGCCCAAGATCTTTGCGACGTCCTCCTCCGCGCGCGCGATGACGCCCGAAGGAGCGTAGAGATTATCGGAATAGGAAAGCTCGGTGATGTCGGCGCCCGGCCGCTTGTGCCCGGGGGTATGAAAGGAGAGGTGCTCCCCCTTCTGCGCGCGCAGCATCTCCGCGATATGCAGTTTCATTTCTTGGGTTTCATGGTGGGGAAGAGCAAGACGTCGCGGATGCTCGCGCTGTCCGTGAGCAGCATGACAAGGCGGTCTACGCCAAGCCCCAGCCCGCCCGTGGGGGGCATGCCACGGTTGAGCGCGTCAATAAAGTCCTCATCCACCTGCGCATTCGCGCCCTGCGCGCGCTTTTTCTCCGCCTGCTCCTTCATGCGCTTCTCCTGATCGATGGGGTCGTTCAGCTCGGAGAAGGCGTTGCCCATCTCCATGCCCATCATAAAATATTCAAAACGTTCGGTGAGCGAGGGATCGTCCGGCTTGCGCTTGGCGAGCGGAGAGATCTCCACGGGATATTCGTAGATGAAGGTGGGCTGAATGAGCTTGTCCTCGACGAACGCGTCGAAAAACGCGGCGAGAATGTGCCCTTTGGAATCCTTCCCCTTTTCGATCTGAACGCCCTTTTGCGCGGCGACGGCGCGCGCCTCTTCGTCGGTCGCGATCGCCGAAAAGTCCACGCCCGAATACTTCTTCACCGCCTCCGTCATCGTCAGCTTTTCCCAATGCGAGAAGTCAAGCTCCACGCCCTGATAGACGATCTTCGTCCCGCCGCACGCCTTTTCCGCGACGTAGCGATAGAGCTGTTCGACGAGATCCATGACGGCGCGATAATCGACATACGCCTGATAGATCTCAACGGTGGTGAACTCGGGATTGTGCTTGGCGTCCATTCCCTCGTTGCGGAAGATGCGCCCCATCTCGTAGACTTTTTCAAATCCGCCCACGATGAGGCGTTTGAGATACAGCTCCGTCTCGATCCGCAGGTACATGTCGAGATCGAGCGCGTTGTGGTGCGTCTTGAACGGGCGGGCGTCCGCGCCGATCTCGATGGGCAGAAGAATGGGCGTCTCCGCTTCGATAAAGCCGCGCGAATCCAAGAACTCGCGGATGGCGCGGACGATCTTCGCGCGCTTGAAAAAGGTCTCGCGCACGTCCTCGTTGACGATGAGATCGACGTGGCGCAGGCGGTATTTCGTATCCGCGTCCCTCAGCCCGTTGTATTTTTCCGGAAGAGGAAGGAGGGCTTTGGAGAGCATGACAAGCTCCGTCGCGTGCACGCTCACCTCTCCCGTCTGCGTTTTGAAAACGTATCCCTTCACGCCGACGATATCGCCGAGATCGAAGTCCTTCTTATACGCGGCGTACGTCTCTTCGCCCACGTCCTGCCGCGTGATGTAGATCTGCAACTGCCCGCTGCGGTCGGAGATATGCGAAAAGGACGCCTTCCCCATGACGCGGCGCGACATGAGCCGCCCCGCCACGGCGACGGTCTTCCCCTCAAATTCTTCGAATCTTTCCTTGATCGAGGAATCCGCGTCTACGGGATAGCTCGTGATCTTATAGGGATCCTTGCCCTCCGAAGAAAGTTTCGCAAGTTTTTCGCGGCGGATCCTCGCTTGTTCGGCAAGTTCTTCCTGCGCAAGAATATCTTCTTCCATAGTTCCCCTTATTCAATTTTGAGGATTTTGAGTTTGTATTCGCCGTCGGGCGCTTTGACGACGACGGTATCCCCCTTCTTGTGGCGGAGAAGTGCCGCGCCCACGGGAGATTCGTTGGAGATGATGTTGCGCATCGCGTCCACCTCCGTCGTCCCCATGATCGTGTACGTCGCTTCCTCTTCCAATTCCTCGTCGTAGACCAAAACTTTGGAGCCGATGTGGACGGTGGAAGTATCCTCGTTCTCCGAGATGATGACCGCGTTCTTGATCTTATAGTCAAGCTCGGCGATCTCCCCTTCGTTCGCCGCCTGCTCGTTGCGCGCCGCGTCGTATTCCGCATTCTCGGAAAGATCGCCGTGGCTGCGGGCCTCCTGAATGCGTTCCACGATCTCCGCGCGCTTGACTTTCGTGAGATAATCGAGCTGTTTTACGGCCTCTTCGTATCCCTTTTGGGTCATATAGAACTGATCTGCCATTCTGAAATACCTCTGCTCTTACGGGCACAAAAATTTATAAAGACGACCGTGATCCCCAGAGGAAATCACGGCTCGTTTTTTTCATTATACCCGAAGAAGATGAATTTGTCAATCACTTTCCCGCGCCCGCCGCACTTTTTACATTTTTTTAGAACGTTTTCGCGCCGCGGAAATATAGTTGCTTTTCCCAAAATTTTTTTGTATAATACAGACATGTTCCGCATTTGGGCAAAACTTATTTCGGAAGATCGCATCGTAAGGCAGACGACGTATCAATGCGACGAAAAGTTCGTCTATTCGCATTTTTTCCGCTATCTCGCCGAGATCTGCGACGCGCTAGACGTCCCCACGCCCGTGCTTCTCAAAACGCATATCTTCAACTACGCGAAATTCCGCCATGTCGTATTCCGTCCCCGCGATTTTATGGAGAGCGTGGACTTCGATAGGCTCGTGCTCGAAAACCTCTCCTAAGCTCAGGAGAGAAATTTTAAGGGGCGGAAGGCGATCAGCCAGAAGAGGAGCCACAGTGCGGCGACCCCCGCGAGGGAGAGAAGGGCGCGGTAGGCGGCGGCGTTCCCCGCCGTGAGAAAGGCGAGCAGATCGAAGCCCGAAAGGGCGTAGACCGCGGCAAAGATCCCGTATGCGATGAGCGCCGCCGAGCAAATGATGGTCGTAAGTTTCATACCCGCAGTATGTCCGCTTCCAAAGTTTCTAATCGCGGCGCAAAATCGCTTGACGTATGGGCGGCAAAAGGGGTATGATACCGTCTATGGAAGGTTTTCGGTCAACACTTCCGAATAAAAAACCGAGGTACAACTGAATGAACAAATTTTTTACCACAAAGCGCATATGCAGAGCCGGCATCATCGCCGCACTGTATGTTGCGCTTACTTGTAGTTTCGGCATGATCAGCTATGTGGGCATTCTGCAATTCCGCCCCGCCGAAGCGCTTTGCCTGCTCGCCCTGTTCTATGCGGAAGCCATTCCCGCGCTATGGGTGGGGTGCATGCTCTCCAACGTCATCTCGCTCTACGGCGTTGCGGATATCTTCGGCGGCTCTGCCGTTACCCTTGTCGCCGCCGCTCTGACGTTCGCGATCGGCAAGATTTTTCGGGAATCCCACCGCACAGCGGGGTACCATGTCGCGCGCGTGGGGCTTGGCGGGCTGTTCCCCGTGCTCTTGAACGCCCTCATTATCCCCGTGATCATCGTCTATGTCGGCGGATTCATCGAGGGGTTCGAGACCGCCCTTCTCGCCTACACATGGAACTTCGTCTCCCTCTTGGTCTCGCAGTCCCTCTGGATCTACGGGCTGGGCACTCCGCTCTATCTCTTTGTGACCAGAATGCGCAGGAAGGGCGTCGCCGTCTTTCTCGACGGAAAGCCGCAGCGCGCCGCGGCAAACGCCGCCCCGCACGAAACGAAAATATAACGACGAAAAACGGGAGCCGACCGAGACCCCCGTTTTTTATGCTCCGAAAACTTGCTTTCACCAATCCTGCCGTCTGCGCGATTTATCCTTGACGTCGTCGTAATGCTCGAAATATTTCTCCTTCCACGCATAGGGAGAAATCGCCTCGCCCCCGCCGTCGCGGAACCGCAGGTACTCTTCCAGCTCCTCGGGCGTAAAATCCCCCTCCGAAAACTCCTCAAATTCGGAAAAGATCTTCATAAGATCCCATCTGTTCATGGCGCCTCCCGCAGTTATCCACAATTCCACAGCCCTGTGGAAAACCAAAGGGCGGAGTTATCCGTCCTCATCGATTATATCACGCGCGCCGCCAAAAGTCAAACGCGGGAACTTTGTTCGTTTTGAAAAATTTTTTCTAAAAATTCTTGACGAAAGCATAAATTCGTGCTATAATCTTGTTAAAGATTTACAGAATTTGTGAAAAAGGAGATTGAAATGGATAAACATTATCAATTACTGGAAGATGTGATCGTGTCTTGGGTGCGCCTCACGGGGCTGCTCAAAAACACACGGCTCACACGCGGCATGATCTATAACGAAGCGATCATCATGCTGATCGTCAACAGGAAATATGAGATGGACGGCGTCGGGCTTGTCTCCTTCCGCGAGATCGTCAACGAGACGGGGATGCTGAAATCCCTCGTCAACCGCACGATCGAATCGCTTGTACGGCAGAACCTTCTCGAACGCAGCGACGGCGAAACGGATCGCCGCACAACGTTCGTGCGCCCCGTTCCCGAAAACCTTGCCGCCTACCTCGAAGTGCATAAGGCGACGATCGAGATGGTGAACGAGCTTGTGGAGATCATCGGCGAAGAGGACGCGCGCGCCTTTATCAGGATCTCCGAAAAAATCGGCGCGAGCTACAAAGTGAAAAAATAACCGAATTGACGGCGCGGGGCGGCTCTCTTGTAAAGAGCCGCCCCGCTTTTTTTAACCGTTCCTTTCAGACATGGGTACCCCGTGCATTGCCAAAGCCAAACTTCACACTCCCATATCGGCACATCTCTTGCCCCGCTTTTGCCGTCCCTTTTAGGTCGCAAAACGCATTTCTGCACATCGGCACGGTGTGCCGTGTGCTGCGTTTTGCGGTGAGTGAGCGCATCGGAAGGCGCGAACGGTGACCGAGCGCGGGATTCTACCCGCGTGAGACAGTCCCCGCGAAGCGGGGGAAAGGGTTTTAACCCCTCTGTCTCGGCTACGCCTCGACATCTCCCCTTTTAGGGGCGACAAGGGTTCACCCCCACCTGTCTCACTTCGTTCGCCACCCTCCCCCTCAAAGAGGGGGAGGGCTTCCCCCTTCTCGCAAGGGGGAAGCTGTCACCGTAGGTGACTGATGGGGGTTGACTTCTAGTATGCCCCTCATTCGTCACGGCTTTGCCGTGACACCTTCCCCCTCGAGGGGGGGGGGGGGAAGGCTTTCAATCACATCATACTGCCCCGCGCGCACTATTGTCTACTAAGCGCGGCACGAGCCGTAGGCGAAGTAGCGAAGTCGAAGTATCACCTTGTTAAAATGAATACAATTGGAGATATTTTGCGCGATCCTTGACTTTTTGAGCAAACCGTGGTATACTATTCAATGCCAAACCAACTGAATCATCTGCAAGGGCTATTTTTGTCTATCAGGGCGATTAGCTCACTTTGTGTTATTTCTTTTTGCATTTATAAAATGCAAATCCCATACCGGAAATAATGCAAGTGAGTTCTTGCTTGATCGGTTGGTTTGGCGACTATCGGGGTTTGTGTTTTTGTGCGCTTGCTTCGGTGGGCGCACTTTTTTATTTAAGGAGAATAGGAAAAATGTCAACACGTTGGAGAATCCGTTGCCCCTATTGTAATAGAGAAATTGCTTACGGCTACGGTTACCCGCATACCCCAAAAGTTGGGGTTTCAATGCTCCGTTGCAAGTATTGTGGGCAATTGATGTTTACGGAAAGCAAAGAATACTTAAATATGACCGTTACCGAAAGGCTCAAATTAAAAAACAACAAGCAAATGATGAACGACATCAGTCAATCGTTAAAACGAACGAATCATGAAGAATATCGTTCCATTTTAATAGAACAAGGCTGCCAATTTTATCCAATCACCGATGTGGATGAACAGCGATTTGAAGGAATCACACACCTTTCGGAATGTCAACCTACATATGAAACAACGAAAGCATTATATGATTTTGGTATTTTAATTGAAGAAGAGATAAAGGACGCAAAAACCGGCGGAATTAAACAAGAAATACTTGACGACCGTCAAAAACAGTATGGACGAATAGGGAAAATCACTTTATGGAGCACACTTGTCGGGTTTGTCGTTTTTATCATCTTCGGAGTAATTTTCAGCAGTGCCAACCTCGGTGAATTATCTATTGCGTTGGCATTTCTTCCGACAATAGCTGCCGTTGTAGCATTTTCTCTTGGAATGGATCGCTATTATAAAATCAAAAATCCAACTATTGCCGAAAATCAGAAGGCACAAAAGCAAAAACGCGAACGAAACGCTAAAACATGCAAAACGCTGCTTCAAACATGCGGAATGCGGTTCTTCATCAAATATTATCAGCAAATCAAAACCTTGCCCATTCGGGACGTCGTGGTATCCGAGACCTATTCTCCCGAAGAAAGGGACGAACGGCTGACCGCCGCTAAAAAAATCATAGATTTGAATTTAACGACTATTGCGTTGAAGACGATCGTCGAGAAATACGGCGGCAGTTTGGAAAGCGAAGAAACCGAGCAGGCAAAAAAATTGCTTGCGGACATCCCTTCCGAGCCAAGCCCCGCCCCCGAGGATGACGAGCCGAGCGACGAAAAGCAGAAAGAATTATATGATCCCTACGATGAATGAGGCATAACAGCGGAAGTTTAGAACAAACCGTTGCGATCGCTCCGCTCGAAATGTCGCATATAGAATGCCGCCCCGCCCCCTTGCCCACCCCTCCGAGGGGAAAATTTTGCTTTCTGTCAAAGATTGATAATCTTTGGCGTAAAATTTTCTTGGCATTTGCTCATATGCGCGAGCAAATGCTGACCGAACGCGGGATTCCACCCGCGTGAGAGGGTGTCTCGCCGTAACACGGCGAGACGGAAGGGGTGTCATTCTAATTCCGTCATACTGCCCCGCGCCTATTCAAATTCCGTCATACTGCCCCGCCCGCACGTTCTAATCGTCGTCAAAGGGCGGCACGAGCGCCAACGGCGCGAATTAGCCGCCGAGGAACGAGGCGTGTCGAAGTATCACCTTATTATAAAATAAGGTGATGTTTCGACTACGGCTTCGCCTACGCTCAACATGACGTAATAGAGCGCGGGGCAACATAGACAGAAAAAACACTTGCAGAATGCAAGTGTTTTTGTTTGAAATCCGGCAACTACCTATCCTCCCGGGCCGTTGGGCCAAGTACTTTCGGCGTAAGAGAGCTTAACGGGACGGTAAAGCCGTAATCGGCAATTCGCTTTTTTCCCTTCCCTTTCGGTACGGCTTGTCCCAGAAGTTAAGCTCTCAAACTGCAAACAAAGAAAGAGAACACCTTTGGGTGTTCTCTTTCTTTGTCTGAAATCCGGCAACTACCTATCCTCCCGGGCCGTTGGGCCAAGTACTTTCGGCGTAAGAGAGCTTAACGGGACGGTAAAGCCGTAATCGGCAATTCGCTTTTTTCCCTTCCCTTTCGGTACGGCTTGTCCCAGAAGTTAAGCTCTCAAACTGCAAACAAAGAAAGAGAACACCTTTGGGTGTTCTCTTTCTTTGTCTGAAATCCGGCAACTACCTATCCTCCCGGGCCGTTGGGCCAAGTACTTTCGGCGTAAGAGAGCTTAACTTCTGTGTT
>CANRDX010000030.1 GCA_947629485.1 uncultured Clostridia bacterium | reverse complement strand
GGCGGCGTGCTCTCCCTCACCTTCGCAAAGCCTGTGAATAAGGTGCAGGTCAAGGCGCAGGGCTGGAAGGACGGCAGCGGCGACACCGAGGCTACCAACAAGCTCGATAAGCTCAGCGTCAACGGTTCCGATGAGGTCGTTCCCGACGTCACCACGCCTACGGTGTACACGTTCAACATCGAGCCGGCGACCGTTGTGAACATCGCGTTGACTTACCGCGGATTTGTGTTCCAGGTCGATGTCACTTTCGCACCCGAGGGAACGCATGCGCACACGCCCGGCACCTACACGCACGACGAAGGCGCTTGGACGCACTCCACCACCTGCACGGACGAGAACTGCCCCGATCCCACCCATAAGATCACGGCCGATTGCGAGCCTGTCCTCAATACCTGCCCCGTCTGCGATTACGAGTACAACGCCGAAGAGATCCTCACGAAATTGGAAGAGGACGGAGTTCTCAAAGGCACCTATTCCCTCACCGGTCTCGTTCAGCAAGATGCCGGGGAAAGCGACGGCGATTGGAGCTTCTACTTTGAGGTCGAAGGAAGATCCATCCAGGCGCGCTATTGCGACCACGATGGCTTGACCGTTCTCCCGAAGGCGGGCGATACCGTCACCCTTGAAGGCGCTCTCACGGTTTTCGGAACGAATAAAACCATTCAGTTCAACTACGGTATGGTCACGGATGTCGTTCTCGGCGAGGGTCACGGCGACGATGACGATCCCGACCACGGCGACCCCACCGGCACCTTCACGGCGATCACTGCTCCCGTAGAAGGTACGGAATACTACATGGGCATGAATGTTCAAGGGACATATCGCTACCTTACGGGCGAGATGAGCGGTTTCTATTTCGAGACCACGACGGATCCCGCTGCAGCTGCAAAAGTCACCCTTGAACAGAGCGGCGACGGATGGCTTCTTAAAGTCAAAGGTCAATTTATCGAAATTGAGTACGCGCGGGGCAGCGATTCCAACTATCACACCAATGTAAAGTTCAACGCCACGCAGACCTCCGGTCTTACTTGGACATGGAATGAAGCGAATAAAGTCTTCACCATGAAAGCGAACGACAAGGATTACTATCTTGGCTCCTACACCAATTCAAGCGGGAAAACATTCGAGACGATGAGCGCAAGCGAGCTTACCTATGTTGGGAATTCTACGAGCTATCCCGCACGCCTCGGTACTTTTGTCGAAGGCGGCGAAGACGATCCCGGCCACGACGACCCCACCGGCACCTTCACGGCGATCACTTCCCCCGAAGCAGGTACGGAATACTACATGTCGATGAAGATCGCGGACGGGAAGGAGCACTATATCACCGGGTCGCTCGACTCTCAGGGATTCTATTTGGCGACGACGACCGAATTGTCCGGCGCTGCGAAGGTCACCTTGCAGGCAGACGGGGAAGGCTGGCTCATCATTGTAAACGATAAATATCTCGAATTGGTCGAAAGCGGTGACTTCAGAAATCCTGCGTTCAAGGCGACGCAAACCGCGGGCAAACATTGGGAATGGGATGCGACCAATAAGATCTTCACCTGGACGGATTCTGCGAATACAAAGTGGTTCCTCGGAACAAGGAACGATAAAACTTTCGATACGATCGGCGGGTGCGATTACACCAAGTATGTAGCCCAAAACTATAAGGCTTATATCGGTACCCTCGAAGGCGGCACGCAGGGCGGCGGCGGACAGCCTGCTGTGCATGTTTGCGGTCATGTTTGTACGCTTTGCGGAAAATGCGCTGACGACGAATGCACCGATCCCGTGTGCGAGGAAAAGTGCGAATGCAATTTCGGAACGAAAGAGCAGCCCCTTTCAGTTTCTGGGGTACTTGCTCTCGTGAATGATAAGCTCGCGGACAACCAATTCACCTCTAAACTTGTCTACGTGAAGGGCATTGCCAATAATACCCCTTCCGGCACCACGTATTGGTCGAACTTGGTACTCAAAGATCAAACAACCTCCGATACGATCCTTGTTTATAGTGTGAATCTTCGCGACGCAAAGACCGTGGCGGCGCCCGCTCAAAACGATGTACTGCTTATCTGCGGTTACGTAAAGAATTATGATAACGGGACGATGGAGTTTGCGACGAAGGACGGCGTGTATGTCTATATTGAACAAAACGTCCGCGGCGAATCTACTATTAGCCTGACCAATGACGGTGGCGCGACGGTTGCACAACTTTCCACGGACAACAAAGTGCTCAACGGCACCGAGATCTCCTTTACCGTTACGGCGAATACCGGTAAGCAAATTGTCTCCGTAAAGGCAAACAATAAACCACTCACCGTTGAAGGGACAAACACCTATAAGTTCGTTGTTGCGGGCGATACTGTGATTACTGTTACGACCGCTGACGAGGGCGCTCCTGTCGATAAGACGGTTTCCATTGGTCTAACAAAAGACGATGTGAATAATAACCGTAAGACCTATGAGACTACCAGCCATGAAATTTGGGAAGCGAATGGGATAAGATTCACCCATACGAAGGGCGGAAGCACCGACGTGCCTGATACTTGGCAAGTCCGTGTTTACAAGGACGACACCGTGAAGATCGAGCTTACGGTTCCGGTGGAGAAGATCAAGACGATCGTGTTCAATTTGAGCAAAACGGACTACATTGATGTTTTAGTCACAACACTTGGAACTATTGATGGAGCTAATGTGACGAGCGATAACGATGCCAAGACTGTAACGATTACGTGGGACGATGAAACGACAGTGACATCTTACACGAGCGGTAAGTTCACAAAGGTAGTTTGGATCGAATCAATCGATGTGACCTACGTTCCCTCTACCGAGGCTGTGATCGCACCTGCGCAGGTCGCGATCATTCCCGGCAAACAGTTCTAAAACAAAGACCCGACCAAACGGGTCGAATGCAAAAACAGCCTTTCTTCGGAAAGGCTGTTTTTTCGCGTTTTTTGCAATTCTCGCCCCCCCCCCGAAGTGAAGAAGGCTTCCCCCTTATGAAGGGGGAAGCTGTCGCGCTTGCGTGACTGATGAGGGTTGGCTTCCAATATGCCCCTCATTCGTCGCCGAAGGCGACACCTTCCCCCCGAGGGGGGTAAGCCCTACCCTTCTCTTGCGAGGGGGAGGGTGGCACGGCGTAGCCGTGACGAGTGGGGGTTCTTGCTGTCCCTTTTAGGGAAAGTACCCACGCAGTGGGCGAAAGGGTTATAACCCCTCTGTCGCTTCGCGACATCTCCCCTTACAGGGGCGACGAGTGTCTCTCCCTTGCCCGCCCCCTTGCCCACCCCTCGGAGGGGTGGGTGGCACGAGCAACGCGAGTGACGGAAGGGGTGTCATTCCAATCGCGTCATACTGAGCCTGTCGAAGTATCACCTTATTGTAATGCGGAGATGTTTCGACTGCGGCTTCGCCTCCGCTACTTCGTCGCTACGCTCCTCGTGCCGTCCTTCGGCAACATAGAACGTGCGGGCGGGGCAACATGACGTATTTAGAAAATCAACCCCCACCACCGCCTAACGGCGGAGCCGCCCCCGTAAACGGGGGCAGCTCTACCCCCACCTGTCACGGCGAAGCCGTGCCACCCGCCCCCGTAAACGGGGGCAGGTCTTTTCGTCATTCATTTTATTTGGAAAATTTATGTCGAATCCTTGACGTATCCTTGCATTCATGCTATAATTTTGATAGAACAAATATTGTGCAACAACATGATCTTTTTGGCAACTTTGTATTTTCAGAAAATCATCTGAGGCGGAGGAGTTTATGAAGAAAAAGTTATGGTCTGCGGCACTTACGGTCATCATGGTGATCGCATTCGTATTGGGGCTTTCAGCCTGTGGCGGGATCGAGAGTCTCTTTGAAGAACCCAAATCGTTGCGGTTAAATACGCCTAATGTCACCCTGTCTGAGAGCGGTGTGGCAAGCTGGGAAGAAGTTAAGAACGCTTCCGGCTATGCCTACCAAATCGATGACGGGGATTTATTTTCTACAAGGGGTACCACGGCACAGCTGAGGTGCGGCGAGACCATCGTCGTGAAGGCTGTGGGCGACGGCTATAACTTTGAGGATAGTCTGTTCAGCGATCCCGTGACCTATCGTGTAGAGCTTGAAACGCCCGTCGTCGCGATCTCCGCAAGCGGTTCGGCGAGCTGGGAAGCCGTCGATCATGCTTCCGCCTACCTCTACAAAATAAACGACGGCGAAGAGACGCGCATCGAGGGAACGAGCGTTCAGCTTTCCGACGGCGACAGCATCATCGTCAAAGCCGTGGGCGACGGCAAGGGCTACATTGACAGCGGTTGGAGCGAAGAAGAGACCTACACCGCGCAGACCGTTCCTCAGCCTCAGCCTCTCGCAACGCCCGCCGTCTCCGTGGACGAAACGGGCATGGCGCGTTGGGAAGCCGTCGAAAACGCAGAGGGCTACCTCTACAAGATCAACGACGGCGAAGAGACGCGCACCGAGGGAACGAGCGTTCAGCTTTCCGACGGCGACAGCATCATCGTCAAAGCAGTCGGCGACGGCGAGAACTTCATTGACAGCGGTTGGAGCCAAGCGGTTTCCTACAACGTCACCCCGCCTCAGCCCACCAAGCTCGAAACCCCCGAGATCGACGTCGACGAGAACGGTCTCGCGACATGGGGGGGGGTAAATGGTGCAGACGGCTACAAGTACAAGATAAACAGCGAAGCGGACGAGCACATCTTCGAGGGCGAAAGGCTCGAATATCAGCTTCATGACGGCGAATATATCGAGGTGAAGGCGTTCTCGAACAACGCCGACCTCTACACCGAAAGCGATTGGGGCAGATCGGAGACCTACCGCGAGTCCCATGTCACCCAGCCCACACAGCTTGCAACGCCCGAAGTCACGCTCGAAGGCAACGTTGCCTCTTGGGAACAAGATCCCAACGCTGTCCGCTACGAATATATCATTACCGAAGCGGGGCAGGACGGCGCGCCCGTCACCGCGCAGGATACGCACGTCGAACTGGAAAACGGTCAGTCCGTGAAGGTCAGAGCCATCGGCGACGGCGAGAATTATACCGACAGCGAATGGAGCGTTCCCGTCACCTACACCGCTCCCGTCCCCGAACCCACGCAGCTCTTAAAGCCCGTCGTCTCCGTCGATGAAGACGGCCTCGCGACATGGGTGGCAGTGGATAACGCGGAAGGCTACCTCTACAAGATCAACGACGGCGAAGAGACGCCGACCGCGGACACGAGCGTGCAGCTTGCGAGCGGCGAGACGATCGTCGTGAAGGCAGTTGGCGACGGCGAGAACTACATCGATAGCGATTGGAGCGATCCCAAGACGTACACCAAGCAATCCGAAGAGGGGAAGGAGGGCCTCCTCGCCACCTTCGAGCTTGGAAAAGATGTAGAAAAGGGCGTTGAAGACAACACCAACAAGGCCGACGGTACGCCTACAAAAGAATACACCGAAGACGACGGCGATTATAAGCTCGTCCTCAATGCGGGAGTAGCAACCGATGCCGATAGCAAAATGTCGATGGACGCTTGGGATAACAAGGGCAACGGCGTTTTGAAAATCGGTTCAAGTAAGAACGTCGGCGTATTCACGCTTGTTGTTCCCGAGGGCGTCACGAAAGTGGTGTTCTATATTGCAGGCTATAAGGATAAGAATGTTGCAGTTTCTATTCAAAGCGGCAAATCCGAAGCAGTCGTTACTTTGATCAAAGATTTCCATTCGCAAGAGGGCAAATATCAAGCTGTCGAAGTTACAATAACAGGGACGACCGAAGCGGATAGGACAATTAAATTCACGACATTAGAGAAAGGCACTTACGAAGGCACGAGTATTGAACCGCGTTGCAAGATCGACGCCATCGAGTTCTACGGCTCCACCGCGCCCAAGCTCGAAAAGCTCGAAATGCCCGTCGTCGAAATCGACAAAGACGGCAACGCGACTTGGAAAGCCGATCCGAACGCCTCCTACTACCTCTACAAGATCAACGGCGGCGAAGAGAAGCAGACTTCGGACGCGAGCGTACAGCTTTCCGACGGCGACAGCATCGTCGTAAAAGCAGTCGGCGACGGCGAGACCTAT
Source organism: uncultured Clostridia bacterium (assembly GCA_947629485.1). Lineage (GTDB taxonomy): Bacteria > Bacillota > Clostridia > Christensenellales > Borkfalkiaceae > Gallimonas. The sequence continues at coordinate 10,615 of CANRDX010000030.1, read as the reverse complement.
GAAAGCAGCGATTGGAGCGCGGAGGCGACTTACACCGCCCCCGTCACGCTCGGCAAGCTCACGGTCTCTATCTCCGATAACGGCCTTGCTTCTTGGGAAGCGGACGAAAACGCAAAAGAATACGAATATATCATCACCAAAGACGGGCAGGAAGAATCCCCCGCCACGACTTCCGATACGAGCGTTCAGCTTCAAGACGGCTGGTCGATCAGGGTTCGGGCGATCGGCGACGGCGAGCATTATTTGAGCGGCGATTGGAGCGACGAGGCGACCTACCGCGCTCCCGAAAAGATCACCCTCGACGCGCCCACCGTCGAGATCGACGAAAACGGCAAGGCGACGTGGACGGAAGTCCCCAACGCCACGGGTTACAAGTATCAAATCGACGGCGTCGAAGGGCAGCCCCTCGATGCGCATACCTGCGAAGTGCAGCTTCAACCCGGCCAGTCCATTCAAGTCATGGCGCTCGGCAACGGCGAAAAATATCAAGACAGCGCTTGGAGCGAAGTGAAGCTCTACACCGCCACCCTCGAAGCGCCCGTCGTTTCTATCGACGAGCAGACGGGCAAGGCGACTTGGACTGAGGTCGAGCACGCTTCTTCCTACCTCTACAAGATCGGTAGCGGGAGCGAAGTGAAGGTCGAAAAGGGCGCCGCCCTCGAAGTTACGCTCCAAGACGGCGAGTCTATCTCCGTGAAGGCTGTCGGCGACGGCAAAGCCTATAACGACAGCGCTTGGAGCGACCCCGCCACCTACCACGCGCCCACCGACTACGGCACGAAAGAGAACCCGCTCTCCGTCTCCGAAGCTCTCAAACTTGCGGAGAAAGAATGCGTGGAGAACGGCGACTACACCGCAGAAGTCGTCACGATGACGGGTAAGGTCAAGAATACGCCCCAATATATCGATAAGAATGGCGGTTATTATCAAGAACTTACTCTCGTCGGCGAAGACGGGGCGGAGATTCTTGTTTGGACGATCAACCTTGAAGAAGGCTCAGATGTTGCTGCGCCCGTGCAGAACGATATTCTCACCATTCAAGGCTATATCAAGAAACACACCAATGGTGTGATCGAGTTTGCTTCAAAAGAAGTAACATCTAATAATTATGTCAACGTCTACGCCATCGAGAACGTTCGCGGCGAATCCACGATCACCGTTGAAAACGGCGACGGCGCGCAGGTTTCCGATATCGCGGCGAAAGCGCTCAACGGCTCGACCGTCTCCTTCACCGTGACCGCAGACGAAGGCAAGGATATCACCGTCACCGTCTATGGCGAAACGCTCGTTGCGGCAGAGGGCGGCGCCTACTCCTTCGAGGTGAAGGGCAATGCGACCGTCAAGATCACATTGAAAGACCATTCCGACACCCCCGAACCCGAAGATGGACTTGTTGCTTCCTTGACCTTCAACCAAACGATAGGTAAGGATGATTTAACAGCAGATAAGAAGAAGGTCAGCGGTTATACATCAACATGGTATGCAACAAGAAACGGCATTGAGTGGACAATAAGTAACTTTAATAACAACAGTGTCTATGGCTCCACGACTGCTGCAACAAATGATGATTGGACTTATATAAAAACAGGTCGCAAAGATTATACAGTAGTAGGCACAATTACGACGAGTGATCCTTTCGCCGAAGCGATTAACAGGATTGTCGTCACGATTCATGATGATTCCAAGACTTTGGACGGCGTAAAATCCTTTACCCTTCAAATTTCTTCGACTGCAAACTTCGAGGAGTATACCGAAGTTTTGCCTACAATTACAGATGGAAGCGGCAATAAGATTCAAAAGGGCGAGAATGTATTTAACATCGAAAAGCCGCAGGCCAATCAATACTATCGTATTGTGATAGATTGCGACAAGAAATCGAACGGTTTCGTTGTTCTCTCCGCGGTCAACTATTACGAAGCCAAGTCTACCCCCGTAACGCCTCTCACCGCGCCCGAACTTCACGTCGATAACCACACGGGCGAAGTGACTTGGGATGAGGTCGATGGCGCCACGGGCTATACCTACACCGTCGGCGACGGCCAGCCCAAGACCCTCGGCAAGGACGATGAACTGAAAGTCACCCTGCAAGACGGTCAGTCCATTTCCGTCATCGCAAATGGCGACGGCACGACTTATTCCGATAGCCCCGCCGCCACCGCCGAGTACCACCATGTCCACGACTACACCAATCAACAGTACGGCGCGGACGATGACTACCACTGGCTCATCTGCGACTATTGTCATGAGCCGAATAAAGCTGAACAGTCTGCCCACAGCTACAAAGACGGCACCTGCTCCGTCTGTCAGCATGCGCACGCCGAACACGTCCACGACCATTACGAAAAGGACGAGAACGGTCACAAGAGCGTCTGCGCTTGCGGCGCAGAGATCGACAAGGAGGCGCAGCAGCACTCCTACGAGTGGAAGCAGACAGAAGACGGCAAGCACTATCAGCACTGCACCGTTTGCGACTACGATACCGCCCAAGCTACTCACACCTATGAGTGGCATTACGAAGAGGGGACTTCGCACTACAAGGCGTGTGAATGCGGCGAAATCGACCAAGCCACTCGCCACGATGTGACCCTGTCTTACGTCGATGAAGAGAACGGGCAATATCATCATCAGAAGTGTACGGGCTACGGCGGCGCATGCGAATACGTCACATCTTCCGAACTCCACACCTACGAAGGCGGCAAATATGTTTCCGACGAAGAGCGAGGGCATCATCAGCTCTGCACCGCTTGCGGTCATGCGGGCGAAACGACCGCCCACAACTTTGGCGAAACCTACGAAAGCACCGCAACCGAGCATTGGCAGAAGTGCCCTGATTGCCAATACGAGTCCGCAAAGAGCGCTCACACCTACACCAAGACCCCCGGCGTCTGCGACGTCTGCGGCAAGGAACACACCGAGCACTCTTACGATGAAACGTACGTCAATGACGGTGTGAACGGTCACCACCGGGAATGCACCGTTTGCCGCAAGCCGACCGATACCGTAAGCCACGAACTTTCCTACGTCTTCGACGGGAAAGATCAACATCATCAAGAATGCGCTAAGTGCGATTATAAGACCGAATCGACCGCCCACACCTACGATAAAGATAAGGCAGACGGCCTCTGCACCAAGTGCGAACATGCGCACGAAGATCACACCTACGACGAGTGGGGTTATGATGAAAGCGAGCATTGGCACATCTGCTCTGTCTGCGGAGTATCGCGAGGCGATAATAGCGTCCATAATTATACGGAAGGTGATTCGCAGGATACGTGTAAAGACTGCAAATATAATCGCACCCATGTCCACGAATATACCGCATGGGCTTGGGACGGTGAAAATCATTGGAAGTACTGCCCGCACCACGGCGACAATAAGACTTTCATTGAAGCAGAATCGAAGGTCGCGCACGAATACGACAAAGAGAAGGGCGACGGCGTCTGCACCGAACCGAACTGCCAATACAACCACAGCGAAAGTTCAAACCACAAATACGAGAAGGACGGCAAGGACGATTCTACCCATTGGAAAGAGTGCGCAATCTGCGGCATGAAGGATGGCGTAACCGCTCACTCCTACGAGTGGAAACTTGTTGAAGGTCAACATGCTCATGTCTGCACCTGCGGCCACGAAGATGTCGTTCGCCACGCTCCCACGCAGGGCGATTGGGACCATAGCGCCGACAAACATTGGCACAAGTGCGGCGTTGAGGGCTGCACCCTTCCTTACGACGACGAGACCGAGCACACTACTTTCACTTGGGTAGATAACAAGGGAACGAACCGGCACGAGTACACCTGCTCCGATTGCGGCTATGTGAAGGAATACCACGGTAATACCTCTTTCAGCACAAGTTGGAAGAACGACGGCGCCAACCATTGGCACGAATGCGAAGCCGAAAGCGCGGTTCCTTGTACCGTCAAGTCCGAATTTGGCGCGCACAGCTACGACGAAACATGGAAGCATAACGACGAAAAGCACTACCATGTCTGCACTACGTGCGCTTATGAGGATGTCGAAAATGGCGTTGCCCACACCTTCAAGTGGGTCGCCACCGAAGACGGGACGACGCATAACTATCAATGCACCGAAGCAGGTTGCGGCTACGTCAAGTACCACCACGAGGCGAACATGTCGTGGCATACCGACGACGAAACCGAGCATTGGAAGGTCTGCGCAGGCGAAGCCGAGCAAGAGCCTTGCGATATCACGACCGACAAATCCTCCCACGCGCATGATCATTATGCGGAAATCGAAGGCAACAACGAACAGCATAACGATGTCTGCGAATGCGGAAGGGTGATCGGCACCGCTGACCACACCTACGACACGGAAGCGGGCACAGGTCTCTGCACCAAGTGTGAGCATGAGCATACCGATCACGACTACGACAAAGGTCTCAAAGACGGCAAGTGCACCACCTGCGGCAAGCTCCACGATCACGCGGATAGCGCCTTCACTTGGGTAGACAATAAGGGAACAGGGCAGCACGAGCTTACCTGCGGCACTTGCGGCCTCGTGAAGGACAGCCACGCTGCCGACATGTCGGCTTACAACAGCAATTCCGATCAGCATTGGGCAAAGTGCGCCGTGGAAGGTTGCACCGTCGAGAGCACGGAGAAAGCCGATCACACCTTCACATGGAAATACGGCGACGAATGGCACTATGAGAATTGCGTCTGCGGCTACACGAAGGAAGAAACGAAGCACGCCTCCAACTCTCAACTCAAATGGATCGTCGAGGAAACGCAACATCATCAGGAATGCGAATATGAAGGCTGCGGATATACGTCTGCACCTTCCGAGCACACCTACGATAAAGATACCCACAAGTGCGAATGCGACAAGGTAGACCCTGATGTTCAGAAGGTAGAAACCGCGATCAACTTGATCAAAGCTAAATTCAATGCCCTTGAAAAAGACACTTCAAGGACGTACGGCGCTAATGAGACCGTTCCCGTTTTGTTCAAAGAACTCGATTTGACCGACATTGCAGATGTCACGATCGAAGTCACGGACGATCCCGAGGGCGCGGTTACCTATGGCTCTCAAAAGATAACAATTAAGAACGAATATTGGAGAGGCGTTTGCGTAACGATCGCTGTAAAAGTGACTTTGGGCGATGTTACACAGTCTACCTCAAAACTTGTCAAGCTCAACAATGATCATTTGCCCGATGACGCGACGGAAAAAGAGTTCCAAATTAGTGGTTTGAAAGGCAATACACTTTCACTCAATATTGATGGTTTAGGGAATGTTATTGCAACATTTGAATCAAAGGGTAACACGGGAAATACAAATAGTAGCGGTACAGAGTGGCGCATGTATCAAACTGCCGCTCATAAGTCCGTATTGACATTTATGTCCAACACGGGTGCTACAATTCAAACGGTAAAACTTACATATAACACAAGTAACAGCGGTATTTTAATTGGATATACTCCTGAACAAACAGAGAAAAATGCTACGCAATATCCTTCCGGAACTGTAATAATCATTCGTGATGGCATGAAATTTGGGGTCGGGAATACAGGCAGTGCAACAAACGGCCAAGTTCAAATTAAATCCATAACCGTCGTTTATTCGGGAGGGAAGTCACAAGCAGATATTGATAAGCAAACTGCGCAAGGCATTCTCGACGGTTTCAATCTTGAAACCTTCGAGAATAAGACAGTCGAAGGGTTGGATAAGATCGGCACGGAAGTTACGCTTCCTACTTCGACCGAGCATGGCGCAAAGGTTGAATGGAGTATTGTAAACAACGACGATGTTTCCAATTTCGTCGGCCTTGCTGGGAACGTTCTCACAGTCAAAGCCCTTCCTTCAACGAGCATGGGCGATCAGACCGTCGATCTCAAAGTCACCGTCAACGTCGGCGGCCAAGAAGTCGAGGGCAGTCTCCAAGTCACCCTTCGCGCGTATGATTACGAGAACTACCTCAAAGGCATTATCGGGACGAACGTCACGGGCATGCCCAAAGAAGTCATTTACGACGAATCGGGTAGCGAATTTGAGTTTACGGTTGAAGCGAAGGATAACGTCAAGTTCTCCTTTGCGAGCGAGCAAGCGGTGATTTTCGTACCCGACGAAACCACAGACGGCGGAAAGATTGCTGCCGCGATCGATGTGGCCGCCGGAACAACCGTTAAATTCACCGTCACCGCGACCTATGGCGGCATTACATGGGCGACGGCAACCCAAGACTACGAGATTCTCGTAAGATACCCCAACGAGGAAGAGATCACCGCCTTGCTTGAAGAGGCATATGGCAAACTCGAAGGCATGCCTGCTTCGCAAATGTTGCAAGGTGCGTCTACCACAATCAAATTGCCCGACGACGAGAAGTATTCGGATATTCTTCTCGGAGTAGAAGTTGCCGAGGAAGCAACAGCGGGCAAGGTAGATGTCTCAGACAACAGTCTTGAATACACGGTTACGGCAAGTACAGTCGGTGAAGCGAAGATCGTCATTACGTTGACGTATATGGGCGACGTGCACAATTATGACGACGAGGTTTCCTATTCTCAAACCGTAACGATCGAAGTTCTCTCGGCAAGCCAAGCGGACGATGTGAAGATCACGGAAGCCCTCGGAAATATTTCCGAATCGGTGACCGTGGATCAAGCGGGGACGAAGGATCTCAATCCCACGCAAACGGTCGAGGGCGTGACCCTGAAATGGGCGTATGCGGAAGGGAACGACGAATCCGAAACCTATCCGCTCACGGAAGCGGGCGTTCTCACGGTGAACCGCTTGCCCGACGTAGCGGCCACGTTGCACCTCACCGTCACCGCCTCCTGCGGCAATGGTACGCCTCAGACGAAGGACGTCACCGTCACGATCTCCGCGATCAACGTGACCGACCTTCTCAAAAATGCGGTCGACGCGCTTGAAGAGTTGCTTAACAAGCAACTCGATCAAGGCGGTCTTCCCGAAGGTGAGCTTGAAGTCACAGAGGATGGCTATGAAGTCGATCTTAGTTCAATTACAGACGTTGATATTGAACTCACAATAACGGTAGACGAGACTGACTATACAAATGAATATGTGAGTGATGACGAGTATATCATGATCACTTTCACGGCGAAGAAGCTTGAAATCTTAATCTTTGACTATGCGGAAAATCCGGTAAGTATCAAGCTCACCTTCAAGCCGAGCTATCATGGCACATCGAATGATGATCACGTCCTCACCCGCACCTATACCATCCCCGCAAAGGTGGTGGAACCCGCCGAAAAGACGATTACGTTGACGGCGGCTGGTTTTGGCATAACCACGACCTCTACATACAAAACAGGGACAAAAGAAATAAGCGGTATCACATTTGCATACGAAATTGCTAAGGATTCCAATGGCGCAATCCAACTTAGACAACCTACGACAGAAAAGGATGCCTATATCTATAATCAAACAAATTTAGGAACTCGAATCATTTCGATAAAGGCCGTGGGTGTCACAACTGGATCAAAGAACGGAACGACTTTGGCTGTTGCATTTGGTGCTTCGCAGAATCCAGCAGGTGAGAAAGCGGAAATCGTAACAAATGCAGTAACACAAACAAGTAGTGATTGTGAATTTACTGTCCCGAATGGGAAAAATTACTCTTATTTCAAATTGTATGTTAGTGGTAGCTCTGCTTCATATATTACCTCGATAGTTATCACTTACAGCACAAAAGAGCCGAGCGATGACGAGAAGTTGGCGGCTGCAAAGGAAGCCTTGCAAATTGAGGAGACGGAACTGACGCAAAATCTTACTCTTCCTACATTGGACGGGTTTGATATTACTTGGAAAGTCACAAAAGGGGATTCCAACGCAAGAGTCAGTGCCGACGGTGCAACGCTTGAAGTCACCCAACCCGAAGCGGGCGAAAACAATGTTGAGATTACACTTCATGCCGTGATCAAAATCGAAGGGAAAACCGATAAGTTTGTGGAGACAGATTTCACTCTCACGATAAAAGCGAAAACCGCGCAGGGGGGCGGGGAAGTAGAAGAAAAAACCATAACACTTAGCTTAAGCACTTTAAGTTTCGGTGGCTCTGGCTATTCAAAATGGGGAACAGGCAAGACAGTAGGTGGCATTCAGTTCAACGGGAAAGATAGTGGTGAACAGAGTTCAAATTGGCAATTTAAGACATCGAGTGGATCAGTTTACAATGTCGATTCTCTCGGAATTCGAATTGCTAAAATTGAAATAGTATTTGTCTCATCCTCTGGGACAATAAAACTAGGACTTGGAACTTCGTCCATGGCGACGGTCACACTTGGTGATAATAATTCTAACTCTATAACGATGAATGGTACCGTTACAGCATATGAGAACAAAGGGGAAGATAATTATACCTTCTTCAAGTTGTCGGGCGCATCAACAACTGCGAAAATTACCTCGATAAAAATCACGTATTTTGCTGAGACGTAACACCCCACAAGCGAACAACACACAAAAAAACAGCCTTCCCTCTCGGAAGGTTGTTTTTTTCCATATCCTTGCCCACTTCATCAAGCCCTCCCCCTTACGAAGAAAAAAGCCCTACCCCTTTATAAGGGGGAGGGTGTCGCTTCGCGACAGGTGGGGGTGGTGTTCTCCTTACGTCATGCTCTTCTTCGGGCATGGTATGCCCGTATTTTATTTGACGATCAAACTCTTTCCCGTCATTTCGGGGGGGATGGGAAGCCCCATCACATCGAGAAGGGTGGGGGCGAGATCGGCGAGAATGCCGTCTTTGCGGAGCGAGACGTTCTTCATCTTTTCGGAGATCAGAACGACGGGCACGGGATAGGTGGTGTGCGCCGTAAAGGGGGAGCCGTCGTCCGCGAGCATCTTATCCGCGTTGCCGTGGTCGGCGGTAAGCAGCGCGCTCCCGCCCATCGACAAAATTTTATCGACGACCTTCTTCACGCACGAATCGACGGTGTGCACCGCTTTGACTGCCGCGGGAATGACGCCCGTGTGCCCCACCATGTCGCAGTTGGCGAAGTTCAGGATCATCACGTCGTATTCGCCCGTCGAGAGCTCTTGGAGCACGCGCTCGGTCACTTCGGGCGCGCTCATCTCGGGTTGCAGATCGTAAGTCGCCACCTTCGGGGAGTTGATGAGAACGCGCACCTCGTCGGGGTTGGGCGTCTCGACGCCGCCGTTGAAGAAAAACGTCACGTGCGCATATTTTTCCGTCTCGGCAATGCGCAGCTGTTTTTTGCCCAGCTTGGAGAGGTACTCTCCGAGCGTATTTTTCATGCTCTGCTTGGGGAAGGCGACTTCCACATTCTCAAAGCCCGCGTCGTACACCGTGAAGCAGACGTAGACGGGGTGCAAAAAGCCCGTCTTGCGCTCAAAGGCTGTCCCTTTGGGCACGACGAAATTCTCCTGCGTGAAGGCGCGCGTGATCTGGCGCGCTCTGTCGGGGCGGAAGTTGAAGAAGATGACGCTGTCGCCTTCTTCGACGAGGGCGATCGGCTCGTTGTTTTCGCAAATATTCGTGGGAAGAACAAACTCGTCCGTAATCCCGTTTTTGTAGCTCTCTTCAAGGGCATGGGTGGGGCTTTCGTCGTGAAGTCCCGTCCCGAGCGTGAGCATATCGTAGCTCTTTTCGAGGCGATCCCAGTTGTTGTCGCGGTCCATCGAGTAGTACCTTCCCGAAAGGGAGGCGAGCTTGCCGTAGCCAAGTTTTTGCATGAAGGCAAGCAGCGCTTTCACATATTCCACGCCCGAGGTGGGGGAGACGTCTCTCCCGTCCATAAACGCGTGCACGAAAGTTTGGGGCACGCCCCGCCTTTTCGCCATTTCGAGAAGCGCGTAGAGGTGCTCGATGTGGCTGTGCACGCCGCCGTCCGAGAGAAGCCCCCAAAGATGAAGTTTCCTGTGGCTGTCGCGCGCGCTGTCCATCGCCTTGATGAGGGCGGGATTTTCAAAGAAATCCCCGTCCGCGATCGATTTGGTAATTTTGGTAAGGTCTTGATAGACGATCCTTCCCGCCCCGATGTTGAGATGCCCCACTTCGGAGTTTCCCATCTGCCCCGCGGGAAGCCCGACGGAAAGCCCGCTCGCGCCGAGGGTGGCGGAGGGATATTCCTTCCGCAGGGCGGTCACGTTCTTGCTGCCGTCCATATAGATCGCGTTGCCCTCGTGTTCGGGGTTCAGCCCATAGCCGTCCATGATGATAAGCGCATAAGGTGTTTTCATATCCGTTTCCTCTTGATTTTTTCGTCATACATTATATACAACTTTTCAAAAAATGGCAAGCGAGGAGCAATATTTTAGAATTTTTTTCCGCCCAGAAATAAAATTTCCCGATTCGCTTGCAAGAAGAACTTTGATTTGTTATAATGATAATGTTCTACAATAGGTTTGCGAATTAAGGCAGACCTATTTTTTTGAGCTTGTGGCTCGCCTTAATTGGCGAGCCTATTTTTATTTGGAGGTAAAACGGAATGAAGAAAAACAAGTACGGCGAGGAGCTTGTGAACGTGAGCGCATACGTCCGCCGCGATCTCCGCGACAACCTTGTGCGCTTTGCGAAGGAGGACGGCTTCTCGACAATGAGCGACTTCGTGCGTAAGGTGCTCCGTGAGTACACCGACAAACGCAATGCGGCGCAGACCTCGGAGGAGTGAGA
>CANRDX010000029.1 GCA_947629485.1 uncultured Clostridia bacterium | reverse complement strand
TTTCAACGGCAGTATAAAAAGAATCCCGCTAACCTATTTCCCGAGTTTTTCGCGAAAGTTGAAAAAAACCGATGGCGCGGTAGCACCATCGGCAAGATCCTTTTTCCTTTGTAGGTCTTAGCACATTGAGGCGTTGCTATGTGGAAATAAGGCTCTCATTTCTTATGCGCGACCGCATATTGGTAATTTTATCGCCAAAGAGAAAAGAGAAAATCGCTCCCGAAATATACGTCAAAGCCACCGAGAAACGAGCGGCAAATTTCTCGGCATGTGTTTTAATGTATTGAAGAGCGTTGCGACAGCCCATGAAAATATCCTCCTTCATCACAAATCCCAGATTTTTTCTGCATACTCCCGAATGGCTCTGTCCGAAGAGAAATACGCAGAATGCGTTGCGTTCATAAGCTGTTTGCGGGCGAAAAGCTCCTTATCCTGATACTCGCGGTTTGCTATGAGCAACGCCTCGAGGTATTTTGGCAGATCGTAAAGAACAAGATAATGGTCCGGGCTGTTATATGTCTGCTCGAAGAGACAACGATAAACTTCTTTCAGCTCTCCGCCCTCGTCGCCAAACGTGCCGTCCGTCAAAGTGTCCGTTACACGCTTAATTTTCAAATTCTGCGCCACAAACTCGCTTGGGTCGTAACTTTCTTTGATCTTCTCGATCTCTGTTACTTTCGCCCCGAAAATATAGTTGCCCCAGCCGCCTGCCGCATCTACGATCTCGATGTTCGCCCCGTCCAATGTGCCGAGCGTCACCGCGCCGTTCATCATGAATTTCATATTGCCCGTGCCGCTCGCCTCAAAGCCCGCAGTGGAAACTTGCAGACTGACGTCCGTGCCGGGAATGATCTTCTCCGCATAACTCACGTCATAATTCCGCACAAACACGACTTGCAGTCTTGCATTGACGTCCTCGTCTCCATTGACAAGATCTGCAATATCGTTGATGAATTTAATGATCGCCTTTGCACGTTTATAACCGCTTGCCGCCTTTGCGCCGAAAATGAATACCATTGGCGTGAAATCGGGGAGCTTCCCATCTTTGAGGTCAAAGTATAAATGCAGAATGGCAAATGCAGTCATGAGCTGGCGTTTGTACTCATGAAGCCGTTTGACTTGGGTAACGTACATGGCATTGGGTAGGAGTTTTACGCCCTCTTTGCTTTCGATATACGCCGCAAGCTGCTGTTTTTTGATCGCCTTGATCGCGGCAAACTCACTGAGATTGTTTTCATTCGTGCAATGGATCTCCCGTAACTCATTGAGATCGGAACGCCACTTCAAGCCCAGACTTTTGTCATAGAACCTTGCAAGCTCTTCATTGCAGAGCATGAGCCACCGTCGCGGCGTGACGCCGTTGGTGACGTTAAGAAACTTGTAAGGGTAGTGCTTATAAAACGTCGAGAAAAGCTGCGCTTTTAAGATCTTGGTGTGTATCTCCGCAACGCCGTTGACCTTCCCCGAAACAAATACCGCTACATTTGCCATGGAAACTCTGCCGCGTCTCATGACGGACATTTCGGCGATTTCCGCAGGGGAACAACCTCCCGCCTCCCACTCGCGTTTGGCATAGAGATGTAACCGTTTGAGGATCTGCGCGATTTCGGGCAGGATACGCTCCACAAGGCGCATATCCCAACATTCCAATGCCTCGGGCAAAATGGTATGGTTGGTATAATTGAACGTCTTTTTTGCGATCTCTACCGCATAGGTGAATGTAAACCGATATTCCTTTGTAAGCAATCGCAGAAATTCCGCAACGGCAAATACCGCGTGGGTGTCGTTGAGTTGGAACACGCAATGTTCCGGGAATCCCCCGAAGTTTCCGCTGTATTTTTTGCCGTAATCACGGACGATCTGTCTCATCGCCGCGGCAGAGAAGAAGTATTCCTGCCGTATGCGGAGGAGCTTTCCTTCCTCCGTATCATCCGCAGGATAGAGATATTCGCTGATCTTCTCCGCTTCGGGAGAGCCTTCCGCTTGAAATAACCGCAAGGTGTTCACGCTCTTGCCGTAGATAGGCATATCGTAGGGAACGGCGGAGACGGTCATGTCCGCAAAGTTGATCTCTATCTTCTCGCTTTCTTTCCGAACGCTCCAAGGGTCTCCCCAAGTTCTGAGCCAATCATCCGCCTCTTCCACCTGTTCGCCATTCACGAACTTCTGGCGGAACAAGCCGTACTTATAGCGGATACCGAACCCATACAGAGGATACCCTTCATTTGCTGCACTATCTAAATAGCAGGCGGCAAGCCTCCCCAAGCCCCCGTTTCCGAGGGCGGCGTCCTCCACGTCCTCAAAGGCGTTGAGATCGAAGCCCTTCTTTGCAAAGATTTCCCTCGCTTCGTCCAATACCCCGAGGGCGAGAAGGTTGTTATAGAACATTCTCCCCATGAGGTATTCCACGGAGAAATAGTAGGCGCAGCGGGCAGGAGCTTTCTGCCTTTCCGATAAGATCTCTTCCATGCACGCCGCGGAAATTTCTGCATAGAGCTCTTCTTTGGTCTTGCCCGCAACGTCTATTGCTTTCAGTGCTTCGATTAGTTTGTCCCGATTCATATTCTCTCCTTTACGATCTTGATATTGTCGTATTCAAAAATTACGTCGCCCGCCGCGTCATGGCTTCCGAAGTACGCTTTTGCGCGTTCCTCTTTCCCTTCGCGGACGAATACGAGAATGCCGTCCTCCGTCGTGGCGTAAAAATCTCCGTCCGGGAGCTTCTTCCGCATATCGGCGAGCGCTTTCAAGAATGCAGCATGTTCCGCCTTTCTCGTCCAATCGTATGTCCGCCTGCAATCGGGATCTTCTCCGCCCGCAAGGGGCAATTCCGTCCCGTAATAGATACACGGCATTCCCTTCATGAAATACAGAGCGGCAAGCGCAGGCCGCAATTTTGCGGGATCCTCTCCGCATTCCGTGAAAAACCGCGGGAGGTCATGATTGTCGAGAAAATTCAGCATCATCTCATTCGCTTGGCGGGTATTCCCATACTCCACCCGATTGATCTTGCCCGCCGCGTCCGCCGCAGGGAGCTTGCCGAGAGCGAAATAAAGCAGCAATATCCGATAGAGCGGATAGTTCATCGCGCCGTCAAACTCGTCCCCGCGCAAGTACATCTTGTTTTCATGCCACACTTCGCCGATAATGACCGCTTCGGGATAATTCGCTTTTACAGCTCGCCTGAGTGCCCGCCACATGGTATGCGAAACTTCGTCCGCAACGTCCAGCCGAAGCCCGTCAAAGCCCCACGAAAGATAGGTGAGCGCGATCCCGATCAGATATTCCCGCACCTGTGGATTCGAAGTGTTCCATTTCGGCATATACGAGCAGTGGGAAAACGTTTCATAGTTGCACGGCTCTTTTCTCGGATAATCGCCATGAATGATAAACCAATCATAAAACAGCGAATCCCTTCCTTTCTCCATGACGTCTTGAAAGAATGGGTGCATATCCCCGCAATGGTTGAACACGGTGTCCGTCACCACTTTGATGCCGAGCGCATGAGCGTGGTATATGAGGTCGTCTAAATCTTTCTTTGTCCCGAACATCGGATCAATCGTTTTGTAGTCGATGATGCTGTATTTATGATTGCCACGCCCTTTATAAATGGGGGTGAGATAGAGCGCGGTGATGCCCATATCGGCAAGACGGGGAAGTTCCTCGGTAATGCCCTTCAAATCGCCGCCCGTGTAGCTGTGATAGGTGACGGGTGCATCCCACGCCTGATTGATATAGCCGTTGTCCTTTTCAAAGTTCCCGCGCTTGAAACGGTCGATAAAGATCTGATAAAACACCGCGTCCTTTGTCCACGGGATCGTTTTCGTAACGTCCGCTTCGTTGAGATAGGGGAATTGAAAGAACGGGTATTTCCCGTATTGGAAATCATAGTCCTCGGTGAGACCTTCTTCCGAGAAGTACGCTTCCTCTCCGTTTGGACGGACAAGGAGAAAAATATAGGCAAAGCGCACGTCGTACGACGTAATATCGCAAAGATATATATCGTACAGACCGTCATTGCCGAATTGCTTCATCCGCGCAAAGTTTCTGTTCTTTGCAAAATGGTATTTGTTGTTCCAGAGAACACCGATCTCCTTGAACCGTTCACCCTTTTGCACCTTTAAGATAAGGCGAAGAGTGTGCGGATCGAGCGCATAGGCGAACCCCGGTTCAAATTCGATTGCAATATGTTTCATATCGTATATTCCTCTCGGGATGCGGGCAAAAATGCCCGCATCCGCATAAAGATAAGGAGGTATCCCAAACGATCAGCAGAGAACAGCGATCGAATAAGGGCAAAGCGTAAGCGTGTCGCCCGTTACAGTGCTGGCGTCAAACACGTTCAGCGTATCGGTAACTTTCACATCACCATAATTGGAAACAGGGACGTTAAAGCTCTCTTCACTCGACATATTGACAAGGATGATCACGGAATGATTGTTCCAAGTTTTCTTGACCGCTGCGATATATGGACTGACCGATTGCACTTTTTCAACCGTTCCGCGAGCGATTTCCGGGTGACAATTTCTAAGCCTCATCGCTTGTTTCATGTAGTTCAGAATAGAATCCGGATCTTCCATTTGCTCTTCGACCGACCCGAACGAGTAGGAGTTGGGATCAATCTTCATGCCTTCAACGGGCGGAACAAAAACTTGTCCCGCGGCGACCGAACTTTCGGACCATTTCATCGGGATTCGTTTCGTAGGATCGTCATTCTTATTGGAAGCCGTCATGCCGATCTCGTCGCCGTAATATACCCATGGCGTACCGTTCATGATGGATAAAACGCCCGTACCGATTTTGATATTGTCCTCTGTTCCCCACATATTGGCCGCGCGGAGAGTATCATGGTTTCCATAGAAAGGCGCGAGGATCCCTGTGTCATAGATCTTCTGTAAGTCAAGCAAGAAATTTGTGAGCTTTTCGCCGGGCTGGGTATAGAGAGGGGAGAACAGTTTCTTGACGGACGAAGACTCAACCCCTGTGCTCATGGTGAAAAGAAAAAAGCTGTCGCAGCCGCTTTCGTAATATTTACGGATCGTTTCATCCGCACCTTCCCACGCTTCGCCCACGATGTAGGCGTCCTCTTTGATGGATTTTGCGGTTTCATTTACCCATTTTAGGAACTGCACGTTTTTACTGACATTCCCCGTATAGTAACTTGTCACGGCGTCCAAACGGAAACCGTCACAGTCCATGTCGTCGAGCCAAAACTCGAAGATGTTTTTGATCTCGTCCTTGACTGCCGTATTGTCAAGATTGAGGTCTGGCATGATTTTATCGAAGCGGCTCTCATAATACCAATCTGTAGTCCCGACTTTGTTATAACCCGTCTCGTTTTGTTTGGTGAAATTGTAGTAGCCTATGTACTTGTTTTGTCCAACGGTCGTTTCGCCCTTTTCGAGCGACTTCTTCGCGCTCTGGAACCATTCGCAGCTGATGGAAGAGTGATTGATCACCATGTCGATGATGACGTTGATGCCGCGCTTATGCGCCTCTGTTGTAAGCTCCTTAAAATCCTCATTCGTGCCGTAGTCCCTTTCCACGGTATAGTAATCGACCACATCATAGCCGTGATAGGTCGTGGACTCCATGATCGGCATGAGCCAGATCAGATTGAAGCCCATATCTTGAATGTAATCGAGCTTTTGCGTAACACCTTTGAGATCGCCGATGCCATCGTCGCCCGAATCGCAGAACGAGCGGACAAAGATCTCATACCCGTTGCGGTAGTTATCATCAACGATATTCAAGTTCTCGCTTTGGATCGCTCCGCCCGAAGTCGTGCCATCCGAACCACTTTCGGTTTCTCCGCAGGCCGCAAACGGGAACAATGAAAGAGCGGAAAATGCAACCGCTATTCCCATATAGAGCATTTGTTTCAGTTTCATCTTAAATTCTCCTTTTTCATTTTGATTTAGGGCCGAAAGATCCGTCTGCAGTTCTTTCGGTCAGTCTTTCACAGCACCCTGCGACACGCCCTGAACATAGTATTTCTGCATACTCAAGAAGAGGATGGTGATGATCGTTCCGACGATCACAGACCCCGCGCAAAATACCGTAAACCATGTATTGAACGACCCTGCGTCGGCGTTGATAAGGTCGTATAAGCCGATTGCCACCGTAAACAGCTCTGGGCTCGTTCTGTTGATGATGATTTTTGCGAAAATGAAATCGCACCACGGGCCGATAAACGACGTCAATACTGTATAAAGAATGATCGGCTTTGAAAGCGGGATCGTCACTTTCCAGAAGATCGTCCATTGGGAAGCACCGTCGAGCATGGCAGCTTCTTGGAGCGAACGAGGGATCGTATCGAAAAAGCCCTTGCAGATGTAGTATGAAAGTCCTCCGCCTGCGGAGTAGACGATGATCAGCGCAAAGAGCGAGTTCGTAAGTCCCATCGCTTTCAAAATAAAATAGATTGCGATCATACTCATGAAGCCGGGGAACATCCCCAAAATGAGCATGAAATTCATGAGCGGTCTTCTCATTTTGAAGCGCATCCGCGAAAAAGCGTAGCTTGTCATCAAAATGAAAAGTGTTGTGATGGTGCAAGAACAAACTGCCACAAAAAACGTATTACGCAGCCAAAGCCCAAATTGCGTTTCTGTGAACAGCTTGTAAAAGTTGCCGAATCCCAGCTGCAAATCGTCTGGGACCAGCTTGTTGATGATACCCGTATCGGGCGTTACGCGGAACGCCGTGTAGAGGAGATAGACGATTGGGAGAACCCAAAGGATTCCAAATACGGCGAGTATGATGTAGATCGCCGAATCGCCCACAATGTTGCGTGTCCGTTGCCCGATGTGGAATTGTCCGCCCTGTTTCATCACTGAAATTCCTCCTCATTCTTCGTTGCCTTCGAACGGTTATAGGTGATAAGCGAAAGGGACGCGCTGATCACAAAGACAATAATGCCGATGACCGACGCCATATTGTATTGTGGGTTGTTATCCGTCGTAAGACGGAACAGCCATGTTACAAGCAGATCGGTCGATTTTGCATTGCCCGCGCCATAGAGTACATTGTCGCCGGGGCCTCCGCCCGTTAAGAGCCATATCACATTGAAGTTGTTGAGATTGCCGACGAACTGCGTTATGAGATAGGGACCCGTTGCATGGAACATATAGGGCAGTGTGATCTTAATGAAGATCTGAATAGGATTGGCACCGTCGAGTTTCGCTGCCTCGTACAGCTCATCGGGAATATTCATCAGAATGCCGGAACACATAAGAATGGTGTAGGGGATCCCGATCCACATATTGACAAGAATGATCATGATCCTTGGAATAATTGATGCGTATCGGATATCGGACAGCCAAAAGATATGCGTTCCGAAAATGACGTTCAATATCCCGTCACTGTCAAGGATCTTCGACATAAGAAGCAAGGTGACGAAATTGGGTATCGCAATCGCAAGAACGAACATAGTCCGCCAAAGGACCTTGAGCTTTATGCTCTTTTTGTTGATCATAAGCGCAAAGATCATGCCTGCGAAATAGTTGGAAAAGGTTGCAATGAACGCCCAAACGAACGTCCAGAGCAAAACGCGCAAAAAGACGAGCGCAAAACTGGAAGTCCCCGAAAGTGTAAACAAATTTGCGAAGTTTTGCAGACCTACCCAATCGAATAAGTGCTTGGGCGGCAGATGTTGATAGTCATAATTTGTGAATGCTATCAAGATCATAAAGATGAGGGGCAAAACCGTGAACACAAGGATGCCGATCATCGGGGGGACAAGTAATGTAATATAAAATTTTTCGTTGATAAACCGCGCCGCGTCCTGTTTGAGCGTTCTGAGTTTTTTCCCGTTCTTCAAATCGGCGTCATTTTCGACGGCGCCTTTCACGTTCATGACCCAGAGAGTGACAAACAAGATCACCACGATAAGCGATGCGATCCCGTAAAGCAGGATCAGCATACTGTTGTCGCCCGCAACGGGTTCCAGAATGCCGTTCACTTCGACGTTGTGTTCTTCGATCGTGCCGAGATGTCCCGAAAACAAGAATTTTCCAAGATAATTCCCGCCGAAGAACACCATAAAAAGTACAAACAGAACTTCCGTAAGCGCATAGAGGATGCCCTTTACGATCTGCCCCTGCAAGATCTGACCGATCCCCATAAACGCGCAAGAAAGTTTCGGCGCGATTCCGCCGTGGATCACACCTGAAAATAATGCGGATATTTTCGAGCCGAGCCGCGCAAAAAACCCGCCGGCCTTCTTCCGCACTGCTGTTTCACCTGATTTTTCGCTCATGATTTCCTCCTTAACGAAATGCGGGGGAAAGAACTTTCCCCCGCTTCCGCTGTGCTTTAATCTTTGTTGATTTGGATCGATTGCACGAGGGCGTTCAGTTGCTCCGTAACATTGAAGCTATTCTTTTGGGAGATCATTGCATTCCCAAACGCTTCTAATGAGGTCCACCAAGTAGAGGGAACATTTTGCTGCGAATGAGAATGGGCAAGTGTCCCTTGGATCGCCTTAACGCAGACGTCATTCTTTACCGCTTCACTCGAAGCCGCCTGAATATTCGTGGGATTGTAGCCGCGAGCTTCAAAATGCTTTATTTGGTTTTCATAGTTGGTGAAGAATTGTGCGAAGAGATGCGCGTCCGCCTTTACATCGGAATAGTGGCAAACCCCGAAGAGCTTATAGCCTGCAAAAGTGGTGAGAGGCTTCTGCTCGCCATTCAAAGCGTAGGTGGGTAGGGGAGCGGCGGCGAAGTCGTCCCCGAGTGCGTTTTCGATCGCTTTCTTGTTCCAGATGCCCGAAACACCTGCGATCACAGAGCCGTCTTGGAAGCCCGCTGCGATCTTGCTGTCGGAAGAATCCGCCTTGACCTTGCCGCCATTGACGAGGGAAAGCATCATCTCCGCGACCGCTTTTCCCGTGTCGCCGCCGACGTCCGTCGTGACCTTTGTTTCCGCAAACGCCTCATCGCGCTCTACCGTATAGCCCAGCCCCGCACCGAAGAAGAAAGAGGAAGAATAGAACCCGTCTGCAAAGGGATAGGCAAACTGCTCATTGGCGCTGCACTTTGCAAGAATACCGTCGAGTGTCTTTACGTCATTTTCACTGAATTTTGATTTGTTATAGAAAAGGAAAGTGAGGTTGTCGGTGAAAGGATAGGCATAGGTCTGTTCCTGTCCGTCTACCGTCACCGTTGCAGCGGCAACGGAATCCTCTGTATTTTCGCTCTTGAGCGTTGTAAGCCGTTCTCCGAGAATGGGGTTGAGTGCGCCGCCGTTGATCAGCTTATAGAGTTGGTCGTCGGGGAAGGCGAAACAGTCGGGTGCGTTGTTCACATCGTTGAGCAAAACTGTTCCCGCATCCGATTCCGCTTGGATCCCGAATTGGAATTTATACTCCTTTTCGGGGTGTGCCGCTTTGAACGCTTCGGCAACTTCCTTGCCAAAGGTCTGGTCTTCCTGCGGCAGCCACACAACAAGGGTGACTTTTTCGCCTGTCGAACCGCCGCCACCGCCGCCTTCTCCGCAAGCGGCGCACGTCGCAAGCGCCATGACCCCGCAAAGTCCGAGAGCCAAAAATTTACCGATATTTTTCTTATTCATATCTTATCTCCTTAAATAGATTTCCCCGCCATGCCCCCTTCCCTGTTCGGGAAGAGGGTGGGGAGGAAAAGCTATTATACGCTATACCTCCGCGTATAATAGAGGGGGGCAGTCGAGAGCAGCTCAAGCACCTGCGCCGCAATGGATGCCGTTGCTGGTTGAGCTTTCGTTACTGTTATCGCATTTGTAAAGTGGTTCCACGTCACGGTATAAGTGCCAGCTTCGGTTATCTTAGTTTCACCGCCGTCCCTTCCGTGCGGCACCCAAGTTCCGTCAGAACCCGTCAGATACAGATACACCTTGAACATATCATTCGCGTCAAAATCTAACGTTACGCTCCAAGTATAGCCGCAAGCATCTCTCGTCATTTTTTGAAGTTTGTCCGTGGATTTAGTAGACCACTTCGTGTCGTGACCGTTCGCCTTGAAGTTTCCAATCAAATAGACGCCGCGATCACTATTTCCTGCCGCATTGCCATATCCGGGATCTTCATCAAGCGTAACCTGCTCCACAAGCACCGCTTGATCGTCTTGATTCCAAGTGATCTTATAATAACCGGACCCTGCAATCACGCCGTTTTCGTCTTTCTCAAACTGTCCATCGGCGTCGCTCTTGCTGCCGATATACAGTTGATCGTCCGTGCCGTCGGGATAATAAGCACCGGTATTCAAATTGAAGACCTTAAACTCATCTCCACCCGTAAAGTGCGCCGTTACACTCCAAGTGGCCCCGTCTGCTTCGCGCGTCATCTTGAGCATATTGTTTTGGTTTTGACTCCAACCGTGCCACAGCGTTGCCTCGAATATCCCAGTGATATACATATTGAATACATCCTTCTCCTCTACTGACGAATTAAAGGTATATTCAATGTAGCTGTCCGCAGAATTGTACGGATTGGAATGGAATTTGATTGTATAGCGTCCGCTATTGCCCGTCTTCAAAACAATATTGCCGACGCCGCTTCCGTTAAAGCGACTATCCGGATCTCTCATTTGCCCGTAGCCGAAATGCGTACCGCCCCTCCAAGACAAATCAAGTACGATCTTAAAGACATCGCCCGTGTAGATCAACATATCAATGGAATAAACAGTGTAACCATCCGCATCGGGTTCGGATTGTCTCGTGAGTTTCAACTGTTCATTCAAACTCGTAAAGTTCGCACCTCTGTTTCCTAACGTGCCGCCCGATACACCTTGCCCTACAACGTAAAAGTCTCTCGTGTCGGGTTCAAAGCCTTCCACATACTTTCCGTACAGGGAAATGTCCGATTGAATCAAAGCCGTATTTGCCTTTGTGGTGCAAGCCGCATCCTCATACCAGCAGTCGAAAATATATTTCAGTCTGCCTTCCGGCTTATAGGTTGCAGCTTGCCCTTTCAGAAGTTCCTCTTGCTCGATTTGAACAGGGCCGCTCGCCTGTACATCGTAATAGGTGACGGTCACGAGTTCAAGATCGTAGTAATTGTTATTGATTTTCTCCGAACTGATCGTGCCGCTCTCTACATCGTAGGTTACTTTATAAGTCCCGACCGTTTCAAAGTAGAGATAGTTTTCTTCTGCCGTTTCGCTGGCTTCCGCATGGACGCCAAAGGTTTCCATCACGCCAAGCTCGCAACCATGAGCCACCTCAACGGCAAAGACCGCGTTGTGATCCCAAAGCCAATTATAAGGCTCTGCTACAGCGACGTCGGGAACGTTTACCGTTGCGGTATAAGTCTTCCCGTTATCGCTTGACGTCATTGTCGGCGTGACAATAGGATCTGCGACCGTGAAATTATAATATCTCGTCCCTGCCATAAAGGTGCCGATGACGTAGTAATCACATTTTTCCCAAGAAACCGCACTGGTCGCTTCGTCAAATGTAATGCACCATGTCCCTGCTGTGATCCAACAGTTTGCAGAACCGGGGACGCCCGAAGATCCGCCGCATCCGTAATCATTTCCGTCGATAAGATTTTTTGCCTTAAAAGCGACCGCGGAAACTCCTGCAGGATTTTCGGTTGCGGACCAAGTGGGATACATATCCTCTGTGATCGTGATAAATGCTCTATGAATGGTAGTGCCTTCTACTTTCGTAAAATGCACACACCAATCTGCTTCGGGGTCATCGTCCCATACGTCAGCAGGTCCCGTGTTTGTGGAGGGATTCACATCGTCGGCGGAGTTATGGTAGCTCCCCGTTAAGTACATATCATAGAAAGATTCAAGCGGTTCGAGCTTTTCGATACACTTCCATTCCACGACATTGATCGCTTCATCGCCGGGATAGCTCTTGAACTTGAACTCATAGACGCCATCGCTGCCCGTTGCGGGATAGATGTTCCAGCAGTATGTAGCCACATCATAGCCCTGTCCGCCGTTGAACACAACGTTGCCGTTTTCGTCCTTGACTTCGCCATACATCTTATCTTCCAAAGCATGATAGCCGTCAAGACCGCCGTCTGCTTCGGGGTTGATGCCTTCGGCATATTCAAAGCCTTTGAGATTGCCGAGTCCCATACGACCTTTGCCTTCGTCGCCATCCCATGTCGCGGGGTCAGTAAGATTGGTGACGAATTGGAACTTGCAGTTGGGACGAAGCGTCAAAGTAACGGAGAACACATTGTTCCCTTCGTTCGTGAAGAAATACTTTTGATTGCTTGCCACTTGTCCTCTTGCGCTCTTCACCCATTCGCCGTCGTCGTTCAGCTCGGTAAGGAAGTCCCAATTCTCGCCCGCGACCGAACCGATCACATACCACATACGGTTATCCTCATCGGGGGTTGCGGAACGGAATCTCGCAAAGATGTCTGTATCTTCTTCGATCGGTTCATCGAAGTTGAACGCCGAGCCGTATGCGGCGTCCGCATACCACCCGAAAAACTCACTGCCGTCTTTCTCAGGCGTCCATTCCGTCACTTTCGAGCCTTTTGTTACTTCCTCGCTCTTAAGCTCTTTTCTTCCGTCATACCAAGTAACGGTTGCTGTGTCACTTGAATTGCCGGAATTGTCGCCGCAACCCGCAACGTTCATCGCTACTGCAAACAGCATGACGAATGCGAGCATACAGCTTAGCCACTTTTTTACTCTCATAATGCTTACCTCCTATGATTTTCTCCCGCTTTTGCGGGGGGATTCCGAATTAAAAACTTATCGGCCCTAACGGGCGAGAGGGTTGGTCGCCCTTGCGGGCCTATATGGGGGAAATTAGGATGAGCTTATTGTTGAATGAAGACGTAGCCCGACTTCCCTGTTATGGTTTGCTTCCCGCTTAGGCTTGATTTGATTGCACTTGCACTCGCCTCTGAGCCGTTAGCATAAAGCCTCCAAGTCCCGGACGGCAGATCGACCTCTACATCGTTCGATCCGCTGTTTATGACAATATAGATTTTCTCATATTTATAGGGGTTGTTCATCGTATAGGCGATCACTCCCCCTTTCGTGACCGACGTATCAAGTACATTGACGGTCGTCCCTCTGTCCGCAGCCACAGGAAGCCGAAGCGTTTCAAACGCCTGTCTTAAAGCGATGAGTCCCTTATAGTATCTCGACATCAGATATTGAGACGACGAGGGAGAGAGTTCATCCCACTTGAGATTGTTCACTTCATCGGAGGCGTTATAGCTGTTTTCATTGTAAGTACCATCTGCGTTCTTTTTAGCGCGGAGCATTTCTTCGCCAGCCTGCATGAACGGGATACCAAGAGACATCTGCACAATAAACGCGGAAAGTTTATTGCACTGCAAGCGCATTTCAAGCGTATCCGCACCTTCGCCGTATGCCGAACAGATCTTATCCCAAAGGGAAAGATTATCATGTGCCGACGCATAATTGACGATGTTTGTGGGGTTATAGGTAGACCACGTTCCCTTATTGTTTGCCGTTCCAAACGAGCTGTTCATCACGCCGCCGTTCAACCCGAAGCGCACAGCTTGTGACAAGTTCTCTTTGTCGCCCGTTGCAAAGCCCGTATCCGTGCCGTTGGTAGAGCCTTTGATCGCATCACGCAGAACATCGTTGAACATGGCAATGCCGTTCGTATGCCCGCCGCCGACTTCGGAATTAACGTATTTGATGTTGGCGAGAGTGCTTTGGTTATTGCTTTCAAGCGTTGTGCCGCCGCCCGTCCAGCCTTCCCCATAGATCAAAGCGTTGGGATTGATCGCATGGACAGCTTTCTCGATCTTCTGCATAGTGGCGACATCGTGAAGTCCCATAAGGTCGAAACGGAAACCGTCTACATTGTATTCTTTCATCCAATAGGTCACGGAATCGACCATGAAACGGCTGAACATATAGCGGTCGGATGCCGTTTCATTTCCGCACCCAGAACCGTTGGAAGCCTTTCCGTCCGTCTTAAAACGATAATAGTAATAGGGAACGATGCGGTTGAAGTTGCTGTCAAGTCCGCTTGTATGGTTATACACGACGTCCATCACAACGCCGATGCCCTGCGCATGAAGCGCCTGCACCATACGCTTGAACTCGTTCACGCGGACTGCGCCGTCCGTCGGGTCGGTAGAATAGCTACCTTCGGGAACATTATAATTTTTGGGATCGTACCCCCAATTAAAGCCGCCCTTGCTCTCGTCCACCGTGGCATAATCGAAAGAGGGCATGAGGTGAACATGGGTAATACCGAGGTCTTTTAAGTAATCGACCCCAACGGGGATCCCATTGCTGTTCTTCAACCCTGTTTCGGTGAATGCGAGATATTTGCCCTTGTATTGCGATTGCGTGAGCTTATTGGAGAAGTCGCGGACATGGATCTCCCACAATTCCGCGTCGGTATAATTGAAAACCCCATTCTTTGCAATCGGCGGGACAAACCTATCGTCCGTCCAGCCCGTCGGGTCGGTAGACGAAAGGTCAAGGATCATGCCGCGGTCGCCGTTTACTCCCGCAGATACCGCATACGGATCTACCGCTTCGTTCGTTCCCGCAGAGGTCGTCACGGTATAGGTGTAATATTTCCCGTTGAGGTTTTGTTCCTCGGTATGCGCCCACACGCCTTTCTCTCCCTTTTCGAGAGAGATCGTCTTTATCGCGCTCCCGCCGTTTCCCGCATCGTACAGGTTCAGCACCACGGAAGAAGCGGTCGGCGCCCAAAGACGGAATATTGTTTGCGTTCCCGAAAGCTCCACGCCCAGCGCGCCGTCATAGTTGTATTGTTCCGCGAAGTCTTCCGAATTGAAATATGTAATAGGAACGACAGGCACGGGGTCGAGGTCTGCCACATGGAGCGTATATGCTTTGTCAAGGACAAGCGGTTGCTTTGTCTTGATCGTCGCCACAAGGGAGGACACTTTCGTGATCTTGTCGATCTCGACTTCCTTCCCGTCGCTGTCCGTTATTTTTACTTCCGCAAGATCCATTGTCATCGCGGATGCGGAACTGACGGAATAACGGATCGTGTTCAGATCGCGGAGATCCGCCATATCAATGCTCTTAATTTCAAGAAGCGTTACCCCACCGTCTGGGCTGGAATATGCTTTCTTATCCCCTGCTTTCAGATACACAAAGGTTTCCTCCTCTTTAATGGAGATGAACCTATCGTCCTGCGTGGCGTCTTTCGTCGCTGTTCCCCATGACGTGCCGCCCGGATCGGAACAGCCCGTGCGGACAATGAACCCGACTCTCGAAGTATCCGCGCTGATATTGACCACGGCTTTTGCGCCGTAAGCGCATTCATGGAAGAGGAAACCTCTCCCCTCCGCGCCGCCTTCTTCCCAAAGCCACAGGTCGCAATCACTATAATCGTCACCAATGCGGTTGAAGTAGAATGTGATTTGATTTTTTCCGTCCTCGCGGGGCAAGGTATATTCTTCCCCGGCGGCAGGATCCTCCGTATCACCCTGCGGAGGTTGATCTGTTTTCCCCGCGCATCCGCAGAACACGAACAACATCGCAAGGAATAACGCAATTACCGAACTGACTTTTTTCATGATTTCCCCCTCGTATCCTTAAAGTCTATTGTAGGTTTTTGCCAATTCGAAGATCCGCAAGCGGATATTGTCATGGAAATCCTTTTTGACAAAACGGTACGACCAATTTTCGTTCGACACAGTGGAGGGGACGTTGATCCGCGCCTCTTCCCCGAGCAATAATGCGTCTTGATAGGGGAAGACCACGAGCCGTGCTTTGCTTGCAAAGAGAAGGGCAAAAACACTGCAGCAGATGCCCTTGTCCGTTTCATCAACAAACTGTGCACCCGCGTGGAAGCACTCCACTTTCAGATCATAAATAAAACTATCTTTCTTTTCTCCCTCTAAATTTTGGACGTAGGTCAAAAGGGGCACGTTATCGTGCGTCCCCGTGTACGCGACGAGATTTTCCGTGTATCGGCTCGGCTTGTGTTCGTTTGCGAAATCGCCGTCAAAAGCATTTTGCAAGATCTTCATACCCGCATAGCCTGTTTTATCGAGTTCGCGGCGCACCGACCAAGTGATGAGCCCAAGGTCTTCGGCGACGATCGGTTTCTTTGCAAACGCGCGGAAAAGCTCTGCGCCCGGTCCCTGTTTCCACTCGCCGACCTTAGCGTTCTTCGCTCCGATGGGGATACACCAATACCGCACGAAACCGATAAAATGGTCGATGCGGAGAATGTCATATATTTCCAATGCGTCCGCAATGCGGCGATGCCACCAAGAGAAACCGTCCGCCTGCATTTTGTCCCAATCGTAGACGGGATTGCCCCAAAGCTGACCGTCATCGGAGAACGCATCGGGCGGAACTCCCGCTTGCGCCGCGAGATTGCCCTGTTCATCGAGCTGGAACAGGTCGCGCTTGTACTTCCACATCTCCACGCTGTCGCGGGCAACATAAATGGGAATGTCGCCCATGATCTTCACGCCGCGTTTGTTTGCATAGGCCTTTAAGTTGCGCCATTGCCGAAGAAAAACGTATTGCGTAAACTGCCAGAACTCCACCTCATCGCGGTGGTTGCGCTCAAACTCCGAAACACGCGCCTCGTCATACTCCGAATACTCGCCCCATTCCTCGTGAGAAATGCCGCCGAATTGCTCTTTGAGCGCCATAAAGAGAGCATAATCGTGGAATTTTTCAATTTTCAAAAAGGCGTTCCATTCATCTCCCTCGCGGGGAAAACGCGAGAAAGCCTTTTTGAGGATATTGATCCGCACGCGGTATTGCTTGCCGTAATTGACGCGCCGCATATCCTCATACCAATCATAACCTTGATAATCGTCCAATTCGAGCAAGCCGTCCGCATGGAGAAGGTCGAGATCGATATAATAGGGATTGAATGCTCCCG
This sequence comes from uncultured Clostridia bacterium, assembly GCA_947629485.1. Taxonomy (GTDB): domain Bacteria; phylum Bacillota; class Clostridia; order Christensenellales; family Borkfalkiaceae; genus Gallimonas. The sequence continues at coordinate 1,672 of CANRDX010000029.1, read as the reverse complement.
AAGCGCAGGAGGAATAGGGACTGTTCCCGAACGTAGTCGGTTCCAAGGGCAATATCTGCCATACCTTGCACCCCGCGTTCCACAAAAAGTCCACAAAATGGAACGCTTCTTCTCCAAGTGCTCCGATCCCGCACCGCGACGGAAGCGCGGAGATCGGAAGTAAGATCCCCGCCGCACGCTCCTTCCCCTGAGCATTACCCGCAGTTTCATAAAATTTTCTCATATGATATCTCCATTATAGCACAGCGGCTCTTTGTTCGCAACAAATTGTGCGCATATTATTTCGTCATAAACTTAAAAATGAACATAAATAATTTTTTGTGCGCATATAAAATCGATTTTTTCAACATCCTTGTTATTTTATTACATCTGCGCACAGCGCACCGATAAAAATTCCACAGGGAGAACGCGCTTTTCCCTTGACCGAATCACGACTTTCGTGCTATACTGAAAGCATTACAAAGCGAAGTGGATCGGAAATGAAAGGCAGAAAAAAACAAGTGAGTTATACATCGCAGGAGATCGCCGACCGCCTCGGCATCAACCGTGCGACCGTCTCCAAAGCGTTCATCGGAGCGACAGACGTTTCCGATGAGCTCAAAGCGAAAATTTTTGCCTGTGCAGCGGAGATCGGATATAAGCCGAAACCGAGCGGTACAGTTGGCATTCTGTGGTGCAAAGAAGGCACGCCGCCCTCGATGGAAGCGGTAAAAACTTTCACTGCGGCGGCAGAGGCGGCAAATTACAGGGTGCTGACGTTGCATCTCGAAAAAACAGTCGATCTCAATGCCTTTTTCAAAGAGAACAAGCTATGCGGGGCGCTCATGCCCGACGTCGTGTTCAATTCATCTACCTATCTCCAACTTCACACCATAAAATACCCCGTCGTTCTGCTCGACGGCTACGACGGCGATAACCCGCTTATCTCCTGCGTGCAGAGCGACAATCTCTATGCCGTAAGCGACGCGGTGGACTATCTCGTGGCAAGAGGTCATAAACTGATCGCCTTTTTGGGCGGACCGCAAAACACTTTGGCGGGGGCGGAACGGTATGCGGGATATGTGTTGGGGCTTGCGCGGAACGGCTTGCCCTATAAATTCGACCTCGTTTATTTCGGGAACTTTTCGGAAGATTCGGGCGAGGAAGCCGCGCAATATTATTTGAGCTGTATCAAATACTTCACGGCGATCATCTGCGCTTCGGACGACTTGGCGAAGGGGTTCATGACGCACATCGGACGGGGAGGACGGACCGTTCCCGACGATATTTCCGTCATCGGCTTCGGTGATCTGCGCTATGAAAACAACTTGGACGGCAAGCTCTCGCGCATCGTGCAAAATTTCGATGAAGTCGGAAAACAGGCATTTGCGGCATTGAAGCTCACACTCGGCGGTGCGCACGGGCAGCAGCTGAGACTGAAAACGTTGCTCGACGAAGGGACGACGGTCTGCCACGTTGAACCGTTTTGAGAAAGTAAAACACGCCCCACCTCTTAGTCCCCCTCCCACGGGGGCATGGAAAAAGGCATAAAAAAGGAGCGGGAATGATTTTCTCGCTCCTTTTGCGTATGGTTTTATTTCGGAAGTTATAAAGACGGATCCTCGGCGGCGCTTGCCGTGAGTCCTCTCAACGCGGCGGCGCCCGTGACCATCAAGGCTCCCGCCATGAAGAG
>CANRDX010000028.1 GCA_947629485.1 uncultured Clostridia bacterium | reverse complement strand
CTGCCGTCCTTCCAGCCCTGCGCCTTGACCTGCACCTTATTCACAGGCTTTGCGAAGGTGAGGGAGAGCACGCCGCCCTCGGCGCTCTTACCGAACTTCACATAGCCGTCGGTCACGCCGCCGATACCGCCGCTCGTTCCGTCGGTGCCGCCGTAGAGATTGGTAGCGGTAACTGCGGTAAGGCTACTGTCCGCACCGCCCGCGGCTTGAAGGATAGCCAGTGTGCTCGCATTGTCGAGCTTACCGTAGTTTTCGCCGGAATAGTCGGCATATTTTACATCTTTGAAGTCGAAACTGACGTCGCCCGACATCCTTTCGAGGAGCGGAATGGTGCAGTTGAAGCTCGTGCTTGCCTTCGCTTCGCCGACCTGCGCGGTCGCCGTGAGGGTGTACGCGATGTCGACTTCCCCTCTCGTGATGGAGATGGGGACAAGCCCTGTGGTCGCGTTCTTCTCGCCGATGGTGACATAGTCGCCGATCGTGACGCCTGCGTCCTTCGCGGCGGCAGACCATGTGATGGGGACATTTACTTCGCCGACGAGCGTCTGACCCCAGACCTCGAAATCGCTGGGCGTGCTGCCGAGCGAATCGAGATATTCGAGCTTGACCGCGCTGATCGCATCTTGGGCGGTTTTGGCGTCGTCCGCACTCGTGTCGTCGCCGCCGCATGCCGCAAAGCCGAATGCCAGCGTGCAGACCATTGCCGCAGAAGCGAGACCAATGAGCCACTTTCTTTTCATATATGTTCTCCTTTATAAAATTTTTTTCGTTTTTTTAGGACTGCGTATTGCTTGGCGCCCCCTTTGAGGGGGAGCTGTCTGCGTAGCAGACTGAGGGGGTGGCGTTCTCTTTACGTCATTCAGTATGACGAATTTGAGGAATTTCAACCCCCACCTGTCACGGCTTTTGCCGTGACACCCGCCCCCTTCAAAGGGGGCAGGTCAATCTGCCTCGGGGTTGCGCTTGGCGCCCCTGCAAGGGGAGATGTCATGAAGTGACAGAAGGGTTAAAACCCTTTCCCCCGCTTACGCGGGTACTTTCCCTAAAAGGGACAGCGAGAATTTCAACCCCCACCTGTCACGGCTTTTGCCGTGACACCCGCCCCCTTCAAAGGGGGCAGGTCAGTCTGCCTCGGGGTTGCGCTCGGTGAGGCCCTTCTTCACAGTGTTCGCCCGCCCGCAAAGTGCGGGTGGGCGAAATAGCGGGTCAAGGAAGGATCTCGATGTTAGAGAAGATGTTGACTTTGATCTGATAAGGGCTATCGTTATATTCGTTATTGTATTTATCGACGATGCCCTTCACGTTGATCGTCTTGCCGACGAAGATATCTTCCGTCACAAGCTGCTTGTTCTCGTCGTGAAGAACGGTGGTGCGGACGATGATCTCCGTCGTGGTGCCGTCGCCGTTGTCCTGCCGGCAGGTGAGGGAGATCGCGCCCTTATTGTCGCCGTCGGGCGTGGTGTACACATCCACGACCTTTAAGTTCTTCATGGAGACGGAGGTGCTCATGAACGCCTCGCCGCAGGGGATGGTGACGCGGTCGATCCCATCGTCGGTCTCAAATTCGCCCGTGATCGTGCCCTTCGTCAGCTCTTTTGCGGTGAGTTCCACATACTTCGCCTCGTCCGTGCCTTCAACGCGGGAATGATCGGGACCGGGGCGCATGGAGCTTGCCTTTACGCCCGAGACCTGATAGGTATCGCCGATCGCGTAATACGTGCATACGCCGACAACGTTGACGACATTTCCGACCTGGAACACGTCCATGACCGAACCTGCGCCCGTTTGGAGGAACACCGCCATGCCGTAGCTGTGCCCGTCCGCCTCGTCGTAATCCTCCACGTATGCCGTGATCCAACTGCCGCTGGACATCAGCGTGGCGACGACGCCGCTGAAACGGACCTTGATATCCGTATAATCTTCGATATGGTAGCGGAGCTGTTTGAGCGTGACGGGCTTCGCGTCGCCCTCATAGTAGTTTTCGTCCACCACGTTGGCGGGCGCGAAGACGTGAAGTTCGAGGTGACGCGCCTGATTGAGCGCGGCGGAAGCGATCTCGCCGTAGCGGTTCTGCGCCGTGGAAGAACCCCATGCATAGCCCTCCTGCAAGATCTCGACATTGAGGTTGCGGAACTCCGTCTTGCCCTCGGGGATATACCAGATCCAAAGGACGTAGCGTTCGCCCGTGGAGTCGATATCCCATCTCGTAGAATCGGATTCGACGATGATCTTCTCCGCGGTTTCGAGCTTGGAGCGGGTGAATTTGGAGGCAGTCTTGCCCCACTTCTCGATGTCGCCCGTCGATTCGGGCGTATCGATCGCGATGTAACGCGCCTTGATGACGCCGTCCGTCGCCGCGAAGTCAGACGGGGTGTACCCCGTGAGATCGGATTGGATGGGCGTGAAGTGGGTCGTGTCGCCGTCGATATAGTTCTTGACCTTCACTTCCTGCTTCTTGGTGTTCGTGGTCAAATCGAGTTGGAGCTGACCCGCATAGTCGACCGCTTCGACGTCGTCGCCCTTGCCGTCATCGCCCTTGTTGTCGTCATCTTTGCCGCATGCCGCAAAGATAGGCAGCGCGAACACGGCGGCGCAGAGGAGCGCGATAAAACTTTTGAAATATTTTCTCATGCCGTTATCTCTTCCTTCAATGGATTCTCAAACGCATTAGGTCAAATATTGGACGCATCTGTTCACTGCATCCGAGAAGGCGGTGTTGATGTCCGTTCCGCCCAAGACTGCCGTCATCAACGAGCCAACCTGTTGGCGGGCCTGCGAGGAGCCGAGGAAGGCGGGAGAAGTGAAATAAGCGTCTGCATTCTTCAAGCACATATCTGCCGCGAGCGCCGCCAGATGGTCGGTCCCGTTCTTCTTGTCAAGCTCCGTCTTGTAAGGCGCAAACGCCGTCATGATCTCTTCTTTGAGGGGGGGCATGTAGCCGGAGTCGATGGAGAAATCCGCCTGAAACTCGACGTTCGTGGTGAGGTATTTGACGAGCAGCCAGCTCGCGAGCACTTCCTGAGGATCTTTCTTGTTGAAGATACAAACGGAGGGACCCTGCGAGATCGCATAGGGATGCGCGGGATCTACCTGCGGGATCTGCGCGATACCGACGTTAAAGGCATATTCCGTTCCTTGAAGCGGAGGCTTCTGATACTGCCCGCCCGCCGTGGAGCCGATGCACATAAAGCACGTCTGCGCGGTGAACAGCGACGAAGTATAGCTGCCGTTGTTCAATTCCTGCGTCGTGAAATAACCCAAGTCGAACTTCTCTTTCAGATCGGCGACAAATGCGCGGTTTTCCGGCGTGTTGAACTGGAACCGATCCTGCGGAGCGCCCGTCGCCTGCGTATAGGGCGTGCCGAGCTGCTTGCACATGGTGATGAACCAGTTTGCTTCGCTGTCGTAGCCGAGAGGGATGCAATCGGTATTCTCCTTCCCCTCCTCCTTCGCCTTCGCCGTCTCCGCCGCCTTGATCTTGCCGCAGAGCGTCCACATTTCCTCCCACGTCGTGGGGACTTCGTATCCGTTTTCGAGGAAATAGGTCTCGTTATAATACAGGACTTCGGTGGACTTTGCGAACGGAAGCATGTACATCTTCGAGCCGTCTCCGAATTGCTTCCCCTCGTTGTAGAAGCCTTCGATGAACATGTCCTCTTCTTCCTGCGTCATGCCGAGGTTGTATTCCTCGCCGCTCTGCAATGTGATCTTGTAGTTCTCATAGGCACCGCCCGGCAAGAAGTCGTTGAGGACCAACACGGCGTTGGAGCGGTTGTAGTCGGCAACATGGTCGCCATAGCAATAGGTGATGTTGGGCTGGTTCCCGCCGATGATCTCCGTCTTGATCTGGCCGTTGATATCGTCGTATGTGCCGAGCTTGCTCTGCTTGACGGTGATGTTCGGGAACAGCTTGTTGAATTCCGCGATCTGATAGTCGAGCTTATCGCGGAGCGTCTGACCCATCGTATGGTAGAAGCTGATCGTGACGGGTTTATTGACATCGAACCCGCCCTCTGGCATCTCGAACGTGCCTGCGGATCCGCCGGACGCACCGCACCCGGCAAGCCCGAGGGTCGCCGCCACCGTGCAAGCCATTACGCCCGCCATGAAAATTGCGCCGATTTTTTTCTTCATGTTGTTCTCCTTATATTGATATTTTTGGATTCCGAGATTGAATAGGACTTCGTATGAGGGGATCCTCTCGCCCGCTGCGCGGGTTCGGGATGACGCGGCAGCCCATGACTTCGTACGAGGGGATCCTCTCGCCCGCTGCGCGGGTTCGGGATGACGCGGCAGCCCATGACTTCGTACGAGGGGATCCTCTCGCCCGCTGCGCGAGTTCGGGATGACGCGGCAGCCCATGACTTCGTATGAGGGGGCGCCGAGTTAGCCCTTCAAGCCGCTCCGCGAGACGCCGCGCATGATGTATTTACGGAAGAACATAAATACGAGCAGGAGCGGAATGGTGACGAGCACGACCGCCGCCATCTGCGCGGGGAAGTTGACCAAGTTGGTTGTCATCCCCGTCGCGGGATCCACGTAAATGAATGCCGAGGGATCGCGCAAGCCCACCGTGATCAGTCTGTGCAAATCGTCGTTCGCGACGAGGCGGGGCCAGATGTAGGAGTTCCACGAACCCATCATCTTCAAAATGGTGATGGAGATCAGCGTGGGCGCGGCGAGCGGGATCATGACCTTCCAAAGGTATTTGAGATCGCTCGTTCCGTCTACCTTCGCGGCGAGATACAGCTCGTTGGGGATCTGCATGAAGTTCTGCCGCAAGAGATAGATGTAGAACACGCTCACGAGGAAGGGCACGATGAGCGCCGTAAAGGTGTTGAGCCAACCGAATTCGGATACGGTGAGATAGTTCGAGATCGTGAATAGCTCGCCCGGGATCATCATCGTCGCGAGCATGGCGCCGAACATGAGGTTCTTCCCTCTGAATTCCAGCCGCGCGAACGCGTATGCCGAGAGCACGGTGACGACGAGCGACAGGAGCGTGGAAACGACGCCGACGATGACGGTGTTCAAAAACAGCCTGCCGAGATTCAGCCCCCCCGTGAATGCCGCCCCGTAGTTCGACCAGACGAATTGCGTGGGCCACAGCGTGGGCACGGTGCGGTTGTACTCGTCGAGCGATTTGAGCGAGGAGATGAGCATCCAATAGAAGGGGAAAAGAACGGTGATCGCGACCAACGTAAGGAAGGTATATAGCCCGATATACACGAAGACCTTGACCACTTTCTGTTTTTTGGAGGTCTTCTCGATGTCGTTTTTCGGCGCGGGCGCCCCTTTCGACGGCTCTTTCGCCGCTTCTTCGGGAGCGGTATCGACTGTTTCAAGTACCATTGTTTCTTCCGACATACCTTTCTCCTTTTAGTAGTGGACTTTCTTCTTACTGACGTACAGGTTGACCATTGTCACGGCAAAGATGATGACGAACAGGATGAGCGCCGCCGCGCCTGCCTTTCCTTCGCTCACACCCATGCTCTTGTAAATATAGCCGACCATCGTATCGAGGCTCCAATCGTTGCCGACCGGCCCCATTTTTTCTCCGAAGATGCCGACGATACTCGTATATTCCTTGAATCCCCCGATAAAGCCCGTGATGACGACGTAGGCGATCATCGGGGAAAGAAGGGGCACGGTGATGCGCCAGAAGGTGCGGAAACGGGAGGTCCCGTCTACCTTCGCCGCGTCGTAATACTGCTTGTTGACGCTCTGCAAGCCGCCGAGAAGCACCAAGATCTTGAAGGGCAGGGCGTTCCACACGATATAGATTACGAGAACCACCATGTTCGCGAAATGCGACGACCCCTGATTCATCCAGTTGATCCTCGTGCCGCCGAACGCCTCTATGATGGTGTTGATGATACCGACGGACATGGGTTCGCCCGTGGGGTTGGGCCATACCATTTGGAACATCGCCGCGAACACCATGCCGATCGCGATGGAGTTGGTGACGTAGGGCAGGAAGAAGATGGTCTGGAACACCTTCCTCAGCGGTTTGATGGAATTGAGCGCGACTGCGATGAGCAGCGCGAGCATGGTGGAAATGGGCACCGTGATGACGGTGAGGAGCAGCGTGTTGGTGAGGCAGGTCACGAAATCGATATCCGAGACGACGCTGGAAAAGTTATTGAAGCCGAACACATAGTGCGTATTGGGATTCAGCGCCGCCGAATAGGAATAGCCCTCCCACCAGGTGCTTCCGCCCTCCGTCGTCCACTGCCCCATAAAGGAGATGCGCACCGTATTGATGATGGGCCACACCGTGAAAATGCCGAGGATGACGATGGCGGGCAAAAGATAGACCCACGCCTTCCAACGGCTCCACCGCGCCTGCCAAAGAATTTTCTTTTCCTCTTTGGAAAGGGGCGGCTTTTTTTGCTTCTTGCCCCCGTCCGCCGCAGGCGCTTCCGTCTGTTCGGAAGCAACCAACGCTTCGGCTTCTTCGGTCACGATCTTTTCATCACTCATGATCCACCTCGCTCGGTTCTGCCGTATCGTTCGGCTCTGCCTCGGACACGGGTGCCTCCTCTTCGGCGGCGGGCGCCTTCTTGCGTCTGCACTTTGCGGCAAGCCCTTTGAAGCAGTCTTTCACCTTCGCAAACTTCCCCTTATCCAACGCGACGGGCGCGTCTGCCTTCGCCTTGTCGTCCGCTTCGCGGGGGAGCGGCCCTTGATTGGAGGCGTAGGCCTGCCCTTCCGCCTCCATCTCTGCAAGCATCGCTTCGTGCGCGGCGATCTGCTCGCCGAAGTAGATGCGCTGTTCCGTCTCCTTATTGAAGATGAACACCTTGTGCTGTTTAAGATCGAATTTCGCCACAGACCCGTCGATCTTCGACATCTCGTCCGCCGAGATGATGGAGCGGACCACGGGATTGAGAGAGGCCGCGTTCGTGGAGACGATGGAAATATCCCTCCCCATGACGTCGATACCCGAGACGGCGCAGGTGAGCTTTCCCTCCCGCGAGAGAATGAATCCCTCGGGGCGGATGCCGACGTAAACTTCCTGATCCTCCACGCCGTCTGCGTTTAGCACCGCTTCCTCGCCGATGTAGAGCTTTCCGCCCTCCACCTTGCCCGAGAACATGTTGATGGGCGGCGCGCCGAGGAACTTCGCCACGAAGAGATTGGCGGGATCGTCGTACACCCATTGGGGCTTGCCCGTCTGCATGATGACGCCCAGCTTCATCACGACGATGAAATCGGAGATCGACATCGCCTCCTCCTGATCGTGCGTGACGAAGATCGTCGTAATTTGCGTATCGCGCTGGATCCTTCTGATCTCTTCGCGCGTCTGCAATCTGAGCCTTGCGTCAAGATTAGAAAGAGGCTCGTCCAAGAGGAGCACGCGCGGCATTTTGACAAGTGCACGGGCGATCGCAACGCGCTGTTGCTGTCCGCCCGAAAGTTCGGAGGGCTTCCGGTTCATGTACTCGTCGATCTGGACAAGTTTTGCAACTTCGGCAGCGCGTTTGAGCATTTCCTCTTTGGAGAGCCTGTTTTCACCTTTTAAGTTCTGCAAAGGAAATAGAATATTCTGTTGTACCGTCATGTGTGGATAGAGCGCGTAATTCTGGAATACCAACCCTATGCCTCGGTTTTCGGGCGCGAGCTTCGTCACGTCGTCGTCGCCGAAAAATATCTTTCCGCTCGTCGGCGTCTGCAACCCGCTGATCATAAACAGCGTGGTGCTCTTGCCGCACCCCGACGGACCCAATAGACCGATCAGCTTGCCGTCCGGGATCTCCAAGTTGAAATCGTTCACGGCAACTACTTCGGCGTTCTTATCCTTCTTGTTTCGGCTTGGAAAGATCTTGGTAAGGTTTTGAAGTACGACTTTCATGCTTTCTTCCTTTGGCTGTTTATTATTTAGTTCTATTTTCAGTTCTTCGAGTTTTCGACGCTTTCCTGATGGGCAAGCTTCTTTTTCTCGATGAGTTCTTCTTCGGAGACAAAGATCATCTGCAATCTCATATCCGCCGCCACCGTGCCCGCAAGCAGGTCGTGAATGGGCGTTCTGTTCTTCGTCGCAAAGAATAGGATGGCGTTGAGCAACAGGAGCGCTGCGAGCAGAATGACGCCGAGCAGCCCTATCCCGCCGAAGAGGAACATGAACACGAGCAGCACGGGAAACATCGTTTCGATGGCGAATTTCCCGAGGATCGTCCTCGCAAAGAGGGAGAGCGTCGTGATTTTGACGCAGTTCGGGCGAACGAGACAGATGGAGAACAGTTTCTTTCCGACCGTCTGCCCGTTCTTAAAGACGATGGGCAGAACGAATTCCAGCACGATATAGGAGAGCAGGATCCCGAACGTTACCATCAGGAAGAGTAAGTGGTAAACATACTCGTATTGTTGGTTGACCCTCTGCGGGGGGATGCCCTCGATCACGTTCCCCTCTTCGTCCGTCTTGCCGTTCACAAGCTCCAAATAGGCTTGATAGGCTTCGACGACGGCGGGATCGCTCCCCTTTTCCTCGGAAGGCTCGTCCGCCAGCATCGCGTCGATCAAATTTTCGAGAGAAGCGCTTTCACCCTCTCTTGTGATCGTGTAGGAAGCGCCTTCGTCTTCCTCCCAATATGTGAAACCGTAATGCGGCGCGATATCCGCGATATATTCCTTACGGTAATCTTCCCATGCCGTGAAATACGCGCGGGCGAGGCTCTCCTGATGGCTGTAATCGCAGATGAGGGAAATGATCCACATGAAGCCCGTTGCCAAAACCGCGAGCAGAATCGCGTCCAACAGCCACGCGGAGGCTCTTCTCACGATCCCGATTTTCCTCAGTTCAAACATTGCCCACTCCCGCTTGCCTCCATTGTATCACATTGCCGATGAAAAGTCAATGTTTCAAAATGATTTTATAATAGTAAAATTAGTGTATTACATCTCCCCTCTTGCCGAACGATGTTACGGGGTGAAGAGGAAGAGATACTCTACGGTGCTCCCGTCCGCCGCGGTATACGTGATATCGATCTTGGAAAACACTTCGCCGAAAGCGGCTTCGACGTGCATGTTTGTGCACGTGATCTGCGAGCCGAGGAAGGCGCCTGGCTTTACGACGTCCGCTTTCAGCGACGTCTCGGTGAGGGCGATGCGGTCGAAGACCTGCTCCGCAAAGGTGAGCCGCGTATCCGCAAAGTCGGGCGTAAGGCCGACGTCGTCCCCCGTGAAGGTGAGCGCGCCGTCTCTGATCACCGCCTCGCCCGTCAGCGTTTCCTTCTCGCCCAAGAGGGGCGCGGTGAGAGGATCGCCGATCTCGGCGAACCGCTCGACGGAATACTGCACCTTGACGGCGCCGTCCGCATGGGCGATCGTGTATTCGCTCACGAGCGAAGCGCTCTCGTCGAAGGTGTTCGTGACGGTGAGAACGATCTTGGAATAAGACGCGTCGAGCATGTCGTTGAGCGCCTCATAGCGGTCCTCGGGATCGTGGTTTTGCGGCTTTTTGCCCCAATCGCATGCGCCGAGGCAGCAGGTAAGGGCGCAGACCGCCGCAACGATAACAAACTGTTTCTTCATTTCATCCCCTCTATCCGTTCAAAAAACTTCCCGCTCCCTTCCAAGCGGTCCCGTTTGCCTTTTGCGCCGCTTCGTTATACGCCTGCACCGTCCGATCATAGGCGGCGATCTCTTGGAGCAGCGTCTCCGTTTCGCTCTCTACGATCGTTTTCTCGGTCTCCGAGAGCGCGTTATAAGCGACGATGGCTTCGTTGATGGACTCTCTCCACGCGGCGAGCGTCCCCTCCGAGCTGATCGCCGCGACCGCCTCGCGGAAGGCGGCGAGCTTCTCCTCATCGGCGACGGTGCGGACATGGCCGCACTTATTGCACGTCGTATCGGTATCGCCCGAATATTCGTGCGGCTCGGTCTCGTTGACGTCGCCGCATGTCTCGCACGTCACGGTATGCGTATCGTCGTCCCGATCGGTATATAGATAGGAATGGGTATGCTCATCCCCGCCGATCGTGCGCTCGTAGCCGCACTTATCGCACGTCGTATCCGCACTGTCGCTGTATTCGTGGACTTCCTTGTCGTGCACTTCATTGCAGCCCTTACAGGTGACGGTGTGATAGGTCTCGTCTAACTGTTCGTATTGATATTCATGGGTATGAACGGTGCGCACATGTCCGCAGAGGTTGCACGTCGTATCCGCGTCGTCGGTATAGACATGGGGTTCCTCTTCGAGATAATCGGTGCACGTCTTGCACCCGACGAGGTGGGTCTCTTCCGTATAGTCCTCATACTCGAACACGTGCTCGTGCACGGGAGGAGGCGGGGTCGGGTCTTCGCCCTGCGAAGGGCCGTATTCCACCGTGATGCTGTCGATATAGGCGGCTTTCGTATCCTGATAGGTGAGGGCGAAGAAGGTATCCGTCCCCGAGACGTTCCATGAGGTGCCGCCCGTCGTGACCGTCTCGGTGCCATGATCGTTGCCGTTCGTGGGCTTTCCCTCAACTTCCCCGTATGCCGAGGAGGAAGTGAGGAGCTTCCAGCTCTTGCTGCCCGTTTGCATCTTGACGGTGACTTTGGTGATGGGGCCGGGCGCCGCAGTCGTGCTTGCGACATAGCAACTGTCTTTATCGCTGTTGAACTGCATTTTGCCCGTTTCGGAGGCATAGATGAAGGCGATCCCCTTCACGCCGCCCGCCGACCATTCGTAGAACCCATAGCCGCCGCTCTTCGCGCTGAAACTGCTTCTTGTGATCGTGAACGAACCCGCGGTTGTACTGCCGCCGTCTCCGCCGCCCTCCGGCTTCTTGACGGTGACACTCGCCGTCGCCTTCACATTGGGATCCAGCGTGCTCGTCGCCGTGACGGTCGCCTGCCCCTCGGCATATGCCGTGAGTTTGCCGTCTGCGACGGTGACAATATTTTTGGGTTCAACCGACCATTTCACCTCCCCCGAAGCGTTCGAGGGAGTGGGCGTGACCGTCAGATTTTGCGTGCCGCCCACGGACATGGTCACCGCGGAAGGCGTGATGGTGAGGGAAGTGGGCTTGATATCGGAGACGGGCGGATCGTAATGGCCGTCCCCCCAGATGGCGTCGGCATATTCGGGGTGGTCGATGAAGGGATTGCGATTGCCCTGGATCTCGTAGACCGCCTCGTTGCGGGTGCGCTCGATCGCATCGACGGGGTCGGATTCATTCCATTCGAGAAGAAGTTCGATCGCCGCGCTCTCGCTCGACGGCGCCATGATGTCGGTAAAATGCAAGGTGCCGCTCGTATTGCTGTTCAACGTTCCGCCGACATTCGCCCCTTTATTATAGTGGGTATAGACATACATGACGATACGGGCGACGTCGCCCTTGACTTTGTCAAGTGGCTCGAAGGTGCCGCCCGCATTGTAACCCGCGTCGGCAACGACGCTGCCGCCCGCATTCTTATAATATATTTTATGGCTGTCCCGATTGGAGACGGTGCCGTACTGATTGTTGTTGCGCGTGCTGTTTACACGGCTCTCGGCGGGACGAATGTGGTGGAGATCGCCGCCGCCGCCGCTCTCTCCCCAAAGGCCGTTGGAATGGCTCTGGCACCAGACGTGTTCTCTGTTCCATGTGCCGACGGCGCCGCTTCCCCACGAAGCGGAAATATCCGCCTGTGAATAGAACTCCATCACATGCGAACTATCCGATCCCGGATCCGTCTTTTTGATAATGGAGGGCGTTTTGCAGTCGGTATATGTAGAGTAGTGCGTGTGCGTCTCGACGATGAGATCGTGCACCTGCCCCAAAAGCTGTGTTCCGCCCGTTGCCGTGATGCCGCTGTAATAGTTTGCGGAAGACGCTGCCCCGGCGACGGTCGTCTCGCTCACGACGCTCGGATAAAACGCCGCAAGCCCGAAGCCGACCGCGAGGCACAGCCAAAACGAAATCGCCTTTTTCAAACTCTTTCCCATAACCTTTCTTCTTTTAAGATAGATTTTCTTCCTGTTCTTTCCTTCGTTGGAGCCAACATCTTCTGCACATCGCCACATATCTGTCGTTCCCGCCGAGGAGGACCTGCGAACCCTCGGTGACGATCTTCCCGTTCTCGTCGAGACGGGCGTTGACCGTCGCCTTCGCCCCGCAAGTGCACACGGATTTGATCTCGCTGATGGATTCGGCGATCTCGAAGAGGCGCTTACTGCCGGGGAAGAGATGGGTCGTAAAGTCGGTGCTCAGCCCGAAGCAAAGCACGGGAATATTCTTTTTTATCACGATATCCGAGAGCTGATCCACCTGTTCGGGGGTGAGGAATTGACATTCGTCCACAATGATGACGTTGCATTCCGCATGCTCTCTCTCATATTTTTCGTAGATATTTTCGTCTTTCCCGATCGAGTACGCCTCTTGGTGCAGCCCTATGCGCGAGCGAACGGTGTTCGCGCCGTCGCGGGTATCGACGGAGGGCTTCAAGAGAAGCACCTTCATGTTGCGTTCTTCGTAGTTGAATTTCGTGATCAGGGCCTGCGCCGTCTTGGAACAGCCCATCGCCCCGAATTTGAAGTAGAGTTTTGCCATAGTATCCTTTACGATTTCGAATTACTCTACAATGTCGCAGATGAGCGGCGTCTTTGCGGGCATGGTATCGCCGAAAGAGGTCGCGCCGAGCAAAATACGCTCCGCCTCGGCGAACTTTTCCCCGTCGTTCGCGTAGAGCGTCGCAAGTAGAGCGCCCTTTTCCACATAGTCTCCCGTCTTTTTCTTCAAGAGAATGCCCGCGCTGTGATCGATCGTATCCTCCGCCCTGTTGCGCCCCGCACCGAGGGCGAGGCTCGCAAGGCCGTATGCCTCGGTATCCACGCGGACGATATAGCCCGATCGTGCGCTTGTTACGGCATAGGCATATTTTGCCTTGTCGAATCGATTGGTATCGTCGATACAGGCGGGATCCCCCCCCTGCGCGGCGACCATTTCTTTGAGTTTTTTGAGCGCGCTCCCGTCGTCGATCGCACGCCTTGCAAGCGCTTTCGCCTCATTCGGCGTACCCATGCCCGCAAGAGAGAGCATATAGGCGGCAAGGGTGAGGCAGACTTCGGTGAAATCCTCGGGGCCTCTTCCTTTGAGCGTCTCGACGGCTTCGATCACTTCCAGAGAGTTGCCGATGGCATAGCCGAGCGGAACGTCCATATCCGTGATGAGGGCGACCATCTTCTTGCCCGCGCGCTTTCCGATATCCACCATGAGGCGGGCGAGGGCGCGGCTTTTTTCGGCGGTCTTCATAAAAGACCCGCTCCCCGTCTTGACGTCGAGAACGATGCAGTCGTCGTCGGCGGCAAGTTTCTTGCCCATGATGCTCGCGGCGATGAGCGGCATACTGTCCACCGTCGCCGTGACGTCTCTTAAAGCATACAGCTTCTTATCCGCGGGGGCAAACTCGCGTGACTGCCCGACGATGGCAATGCCGATCTCGTTGACCTGACGGATAAAGTCCTCTTCGGCGAGCGTCGTCTGAAACCCTCGGATGGATTCGAGCTTATCGACGGTGCCGCCCGTGTGTCCCAATCCCCTGCCGCTCATCTTGGCGACTTTGACGCCCAAAGAAGCGACGATAGGCCCCACGACAAGGCTGGTCTTATCCCCCACGCCGCCCGTGGAATGCTTGTCGGCACGGATGCCGCCGATGGCGGAAAAATCCAACTTATCGCCCGAATCGCGCACCGCAAAGGTAAGATCGCACGTCTCGCGCACCGTCATGCCCCGAAAATAGATCGCCATGCAGAGCGCGGAGATCTGATAGTCGGGAATAGAGCCGTCGGTCACGCCGCCGATGAAATATCCGATCTCTTCGGCGGAGAGTTCGCCACCGTCCCGCTTCTTCTTAATGATATCGTACATTCGCATAGAAAACACTCTTCCTCATTATTTTGAACGATATTTACGAGGGGTCGTACGTCTTATGAAGATAGTCCGCCAAGAGATCGCGCGCATAGCGTTTGCCGTCTAAACGGGCGATCTCGGTGATGTGATTGTACTTGTAATACGCCGTGTAGCTGTCCACGACGATGTAATACGTCTTGCTTTCCGAGACGGAGGAAGCGGAGATCGAAGGCGCGTAAATGTGATAGTCCCGGTTCGTCGAGTTCAAAAATTGCGATTTGAGATATCTCCCCGAGATCCTGCCCAAAATGATGGCGTTGTCGAAGGGAAGAACGGAAAAGATGTCCGCATAGGTGACTTGCCCCGCATACAGTTTGTACGGCGAGCGGAGACGGAGAAATCCACCGGCGAGGACGATCTCGTTCGGCTGCGTCTCTCCCCACTGCGCCATGCCCGCCTCATAGTAGAGTTCGGGGAGCACATTGTAGACGTCACTTGAAGACATGGTATAGGGCAATCTCGCGATAACGTTCGCATAGGGGTCGTCTGCGCAGTACTTGTCGTAGAGGGTCTCCACGATGGGATCGTCGTCGATATCCGCTCTTCCGTAGACGTCGTTTGCGATCAGTTTGGGCGTCACTTTATAGTTCTTGGTCTCACGGTCGAAGACGACGTCGGCGCAGCTGACGGCGTCGTTCTCTCCCCCTCCCTGCAAGTGGTAGACGCCGTGTTCGTCCCGCAAAATATAGCGCTGATGGGTGTGCGCCTCGAACACGAGATCGACATACCCGTCGGAGAGGGAAACGTCGTAATACGGGATCTGCGCCTGCTCCACGTCGTGAACGTCTTTGGAGGCGTATGTATCCTCGAATCCCTCGTGAATGGAATAGACGATAAAATCGCAATCCTCTTCGTCCCGCAGACGGGTCGCCTCTTTTTTCACCATCTTGGTGAGTGCGTCGTCCGTCGCGAATTGCAGCCCGCCCTGAAATTCCCCCGAGATGGAGGAGAGGCAATCGCCGATCGCGCCGATGATACCGATCTTCACCCCCGCCTTCTCGACGACGGTGGAAGCCTTGCAATAGGCGGGCATGACGCCGCCGTCCGTCACGTTGATGGCGAGGAAGGGAAACTCCGCGCTCTCGCTGTTGGGCAGAAGCGCGTCCGCCCCCCAATCGTATTCGTGGTTGCCGAGCGTCATGGAAACGAAGTCCAACTCGTTCATCCACTCCGTCATGAGCGCACCGCGGTTGGTGGAGGATTCCACCGTCCCCTGCCACATGTCCCCCGAGGAGAGCAAGATCTCCTCCCGCGCGGGGTCGGCATAGAGATCTTTGAAATAGGTCGTCAGTTCGTCCGTGCCGGGCTGGTCTTCGCTGTCCATAAACTTGCCGTGCAAGTCGTTGACGGCATAGAAAGAGAGAAGGGCGATCGAGGTATCGTCGTCGTCCGTCCCGTCGTCGCCGCCGCCCGTGGTCGTGCCGCGATCGTCGCAAGCGGCAAGTCCTGCGGCAAGAAAAGCCGCGGAGAGGATTAGGGTGATCAGTTTGAAAAATTTACGTTTCATCATAGGTTATAGATCGTTCGGCCCGAATGCAAGGGGCAGAAGCTCGCGCAGGGTGTGCGCCTCGAATTTTTCGGGGTTCCCGAGCAGAATTTTGAAATTTTTCGGGCAGAACTCGGAGATCACCTGCCTGCAAATCCCGCAGGGTGCGCAAAAATCGGCGGTCTCCCCCTCCTTCCCGCCCACGAGGGCAAGCGCCTCGAACGCGCGCTCCCCTTCGCTCACCGCTTTGAAGATCGCCACCCGTTCGGCGCAGACGCCCGCGGGATAGGAGGCATTCTCGATGTTGCTGCCCGTGTAGACCTTCCCGCTCTTCGTAAGAAGCGCCGCCCCCACGCGGAACCGCGAATAGGGCGAATACGATCTTTCGCGCGCTTTCTGCGCCTCTTCCATCAAAGTTTTATCGTCGATCATTTTAAGACTTCCTTCAAAAAGCTCTCGCCGCTCGTCCCCTCTTGCGGAACGCCGAAGAAATCGAGCACGGTCGCAGAAATATCCGCAAAGCTCGGGCGGACGCCGAGATCGACGCCGCTTGCGATCTTCTTCCCGTAGATGAGCATGGGCGTGAATTCGCGCGAATGGTCGGTGGAGGGCGTGGAAGGATCGCAGCCGTGGTCGGCGGTGATGAGCAAAACGTCGTCCTCTCTCATGCCTTCGAGGAAGGAGGAGAGGAAGCCGTCGAACTCGGTGAGCGCGGCGGCATAGCCCGCCACGTCGTTCCTGTGCCCGTATTTCATGTCGAAATCGACGAGATTGACAAAGCAAAGCCCCTCGAAATCGCGCCCCTGCAAATCCTTCGTCACCTGCATGCCGTGCGTATTCGACGTGGTGAAATTGCTCTCCGTGATGCCCCTTCCCGCGAAAATATCGTAGATCTTTCCCACGGAGATGACGTCGAGACCCGCGCGGTGTAGCACGTCGAGCATGGTATCTTTGGGCGGCAGAAGGGAAAAGTCGTGCCTGTGCGCCGTCCGCACATAGGGGTATTCCCCCGCGAACGGGCGGGCGATCACTCTGCCCACGCCGTGTTTGCCCACGAGGATCTTGCGCGCGATCCTGCAATATTCGTACAGCGTTTCGATGGGAATAACGTCCTCATGCGCGGCGATCTGGAACACGCTGTCCGCCGAGGTATAGACGATGAGGTCGCCCGTTTCCACGTGTTCGCGCCCGTAGTCCTTGATGACCTCGGTGCCCGAATAGGGCTTGTTGCAGAGCACACGGCGCCCCGTCCTTTGCTCAAATTCCCCGATGACTTCCTTCGGGAAGCCCTCGGGATAGGTGGGAAGCGGATCGGGCGAGACGATCCCCGCGATCTCCCAATGCCCGATCGTGGTATCCTTCCCCATCGACTTCTCCGCCATTTTTGCATAGCTCGCCTCGGGCATGGGTATGCCGCCGCCCACGCCGTCGATATTGAACAGCCCCATCCGCGTAAGCGTAGGGCAATGAAAATTCGGGTGATCGCGCACCGCGCCGAGGGTGTTACTTCCCTCATCGTGCCATTTGTACGCGTCGGGAAGTTCTCCCACGCCGAAACTGTCGAGCACGATCAAAAAGAATCTCTTCGCCATAATTTATGCAAGCTCCAATGCGATCTTCATCATCGCCGTGAACGAATTCTGCCGTTCCTCCGCCGTCGTGTTTTCCTCGGGGTAAATGAAGCTGTCGCTCACGGTGCAAATGCAGAGCGCCTTTTTCCCCGCGCGGGCGGCGTTGCAATAGAGCGCCGCGCTCTCCATTTCCACGCCGAGAACGCCCATCTTCGCCCACCGCATGCCGCTCTGCGCGTCGTCGTAGAACATATCCGAAGAGAAGATGTTCCCCACTTTGTAGCGGAGTTTCGCCTCGTCGCAGAGGCGGGCGGCGCGGGAAAGAAGCCCGAAATCCGCGATCGGGCAAAAGACGCCGGGGAGATCGTATTGGTTGGCATAGTTGCCGTTCGTGCATGCGCCCTGTGCGAGAATGAGATCGCGCACATGGAGATCCTTATCGAAGGAACCGCACGAACCCACGCGGACGATCGCCTCCACGCCGTAGAAATTGAATAACTCATAGGAGTAAATGCCGATGGACGGCTGCCCCATGCCCGAGGCCATGACCGAAACGCGCTTGCCGCGATATCTGCCCGTGTAGCCGTTCACGCCGCGTACGTTGTTCACGAGAACAGGCTCTTCGAGGAAGTTCTCGGCGATGAATTTCGCGCGCAGCGGATCGCCCGGCATGAGTACCGTCTCCGCAAAATCGCCGTATTTCGCCGTGATGTGCGGCGTGGGAACATTGGGGTGCCCGCTCATAACAAATTCTCCTCCTTCACGATTTTTACGATGCGCGAAGTGCCGAGCCGCTCGGCGCCGAGGGCAACGAAATCTTCCGCGTCGCGGACGGACGCGATGCCGCCCGCCGCCTTGATCTTAACGTTTTTGCCGACGTGCGCCTTGAAGAGCGCCACATCCTCGCGCGTTGCGCCCCCTTTGGAGAAGCCCGTCGATGTCTTGATGTAGTCCGCCTTCGCCGCGGTGACGATCTCGCACATCTTGATCTTCTCCTCGTCGGTGAGCAAACAGGTCTCGATGATGACTTTCAGAAGTTTCCCCCCGCACGCCTCCTTGACGGCGACGATCTCACCCAAGACTTTGTCGTATAGCCCCGCTTTGAGATCGCCGATGTTGATGACCATGTCGATCTCATCCGCGCCGTTTCGGACGGCGTCGCGCGTCTCGAACACCTTCGTCTCCGTCGTGTGATACCCGTTGGGGAAGCCGATCACCGTGCAGATCGCAAGCCGATCGCCCGCATAGCGCTTGGCATTCGCCACATAGCAGGGCGGAATGCACACCGACGCCGTCTTATATTTGATCCCGTCGTCGATGAGCGCCTTGATCTCCGTCCATGTCGCGGTCTGGGAAAGGTTTGTGTGATCGCATTTGCTTAAAATCTCTCGAATATCCATTTTGATCCCTGTATATTTTTTGTAACTCCATTATAACGGATATCCGCCTCTTTGTCAAGACGGCAATTCGGAAAAAACGCTGCGGTAAGTTCCCCCTTCAAAAAAAATTCCGAAAGACGCGGAAAATTACTTGACACTTTAAGAATTTTCTTTATAATAAGATATGCTTTTACCGAAGGCACGGGCATAGCGCGATCGCGCGCTTGGTTCGGGACCAAGAGGTCGTAATATTGAGGTGTAGCGCAGTTTGGTAGCGCGCTTGGTTAGGGACCAAGAGGTCGTGGGTTCAAGTCCCGTCACCTCAACCACGGGCACAACATATTGTGGGTTAGATTTCAGCTGTACAATATGTTGTGTCTCTTTTTTTGTCCTTTTTTGCAAAAACACAAAAAAAGATCGTTTTTTGGGTAGTAATTTGGGTAGTTAGAAATGAAATCGCCGTATCATTTCAAGCTGAAATTCCGCAGAAAAGTGGGTGTAGACGGCAGTAGTCATGTCTTTTTTATCGACATGGGCGGTCCATACGTCCACAAGTTCTTTGGGGATCTCGCATTGGATCGCCTGCGTCGTGAACGTGTGCCGAAGATCTTTGAGTTGATGATTTGGGCAGAGCTTCTTAAAGTTGCGCGTAAGCACGTCCTCTTTGACCGTGAGATCCGCAGGCGATAACGGGAAGTAGGCGCGCAGCCCTTCGGCGATCGGGATCCGCCTGAACGTCGGCCGCTGACCTTTGCGGCATTTCCCGTTCCGAACTGTAACAAAGCCTTCGTCGATCATGGCGCTTTTAAGTTCGCCGCGCCGTATGCCCGTATAGAGCAAAGTCATGAACTGCTTCTGATAGGGCGATCGCTCGCATGCCTCGATGAAGGCGCGCGCCTCTTCCAATGTGAGGGAGACGCCAAGCTCGCGCTCGTGCTTCGGGATCTTCACAAAATTCATAGGGTTCTCGCGAATGAGGTGCTCACCGACGGCTGCGCGCAAGATCTCATTCAGCAAGTTTTTTAATGTCTCCGCAGTTCGTCCGTGATTTGCTTCGATCTGATGAAGAAGGACCTCCTGACATCGAAGAGGGGAGATCTGCTTCAATTTCAGCTTACCGATAATTGGGTAGATGTGGCGTCTCGCCTGCTTTTTCAGATCCTCATACGTCTGCGTCTCGACGTTGGCGATCTTCACTTTCTCAAAATATCGGCTCGCAAATTGTTCAAAGGTCTCCGATTTCACAGGTAAGCGATCACGGGTTTCGTCGTTCACGCTTCGAACCCACTCTCGAAAACGCTTTACGACAGTCTTTTTATCCTTCGATGTAAATTGAACGTTGAAGCCTTCGCGACGGTAACGGATCTGATGTAATCCGTCGCGCGTCATGCGATACCTTCCATCACGAAGTCGTGGCAATTTATCTATCTCCTCCTGCGAATAAAAAATTGCCTCCTCCTGTGCGTTCGTTTCGCTATCTTCTTTCATGCCGGGGAAATGGACGAGGCGAAGTTCGTCCCTCCGGGCTTTATAGCTCTCGGCGCGCCCTTGCGCGAATGAGATGATTTTAAGTATGCTTTCCGCAGCATCGGCAACCGCCGCGGCCTCCGCCTCTGTAAGATCCAACGCCATACAAAACCCCCTTCCCGGCAGCCTTCGTCGGGAAGGTCATTTTATCACGGCTTTTTTGTACGGTTAAGCGGTTTCTGCCATATTTCGGATCCGGATAAAAGCCCTTCTCCAAAGGCGACGAGACGGGTCCGCTGCGCGTTCGACATTGCGCGGAAGAGCATGACAAGTTGCTCCTCGTCGGACGACAACGCAAGAGAACTCTCGCCCTCGGGCGCGCTGTTCTCCTCGGATAACCCGAGCAGATAGTCAGCCGATACGTGCAATGCTCCCGAAAGCGCAATCAAAGACGGAACGGTCGGACTGTTGACCCCATTTTCAAAAGCAGAAATGCTTTGCGGCGATAAACCGCTAATCACTGCAAGCTCATTCTGTCTTAATCCGTGTTCTTGTCTTAATTCTCTGAGACGTTCTGAAAATGACATAATTTCACCTTCATTATTTTTTTCTGTAAAAATTTTACCATAAATATGGATTTTTCCATTGACAATCCATTGATATGGTGATAAAGTATAATAGAAATCCATATTCATGGATTTCTAATTTATAAGGGAGATCTTCCATATGACGGCGGGACTAATTCTGACAGTTATTGCGATCTTGCTTTTCACGGTTGCGGCGGCGA
>CANRDX010000027.1 GCA_947629485.1 uncultured Clostridia bacterium | reverse complement strand
GTCTATGCCTTTGATCTCCGCCATGGTTCAGTCCTCCTTGGGTTCTATGTAGGTAAGCGCCTGTTTGCTGTCCGACAGTCCCGCTGTAGTGGGATCGGTGACGACGCCAAGGATCGTCAGCACGGAAAACAGCGCGTTGACCACAGCCAAGAGCTTGTTTCCGAGATCCCCGAGGTCAAGTTCAAGCCCAAATACTGCGGCTGCGACCTGCACGAGCAGGATCAGCGCAGGGATCATGGCCAGCCAAAAGGTTTTGCTTTTTAAACGTACTGTCCAGTTGATTTTCATGTTTTTTTCCTCCTTAATTTTGCTTTTGTTCCAAATCACTTATGCGGTGATTGATAACCTTGATTTGTTCTTCCACGACGGGGATGCGTTTTGCGAAATTGTTATGTTCGCGGACTTCACGGGTCAGCTCATCGATTTTGGTATCGGTCACGGCTTGAGCGATCTCGATCTGCGACTGCGTTTTTCTTCCCGCCGCCATATTTGACAGGATCACGCCCGCCAAGGTCACTACGCCGCTGATGATGGCTACTATGATTCCCTCTGTCATTCGCTTGTCGCCTCCTCGGTGTCGGGCGGCGTCGGGAATTCAATGTTGAACGGAAAACCTTTTTGCTCGGGTAAATCTCTCAAAAGCTGCCGATACTTTGCCCACTTTCCAGTAAAGATTTTTGCAAGCGAGGCGATAAACTTCGTCGCTGATGAGGTGTCAAGTCCAAGGCGGTCAAGCGTCATTTCCTTATCGCTGCTATCGAGCAGCTTATTTCGAATTTTTCGGGCAATCTCCGCCGCCTCTTCTGCATCCTCAGCCGCGCAGGCTCTTTCATAAGCAGCTTGCATGGTTTCCATCAGTTCTGCCTTTTGCGCGTTAGCCATGGCCTCCACTTGGGCGAGCCTTTTGTAAATGCTTTCATTCTTCATAGTTTTGTACCTCCAATTTTAGGCGATTATGCAAGCGGGCGCGACTGCATAGTTATAAGCAGAACTGGTGGTGTGCAAACTGCCGTCAGTGTGTACTATATACGTACCGCCTGCCCTATTGCTTCGTGGAGAGCGGAGCCAACAATGATGCGCCGTACCTGCTACGTCGCGTTTGATTTTTTCGATGTCGGTTAATCCGTCATAATACTGGAGCAATTCGCCGTCTTTATAGTTCGCATCATCCCACGTTCCGTAAATTTCCGGCTGCGATAGCAGGAAAAACTTGTCCTCGAGGTTGTAGGTTTGGTTGGTTGTAAACTTCGTACCGTCAAGGCTCGCAACCTCATAAATAGAGTTTGTACGGCAGGGAATCACAGCTGGCTGCACGATCTCTAAAAATTCATCCGGCAAGCCATGCATGAAACCATGGTATTTCGTAGCCCAGGACGGGGCACGGTCAAATCGGTTCGTCGGCTTCCAAACTGCGCCCGCCTCTGCATCGCTGTTAAGCCATTGTCTTATGGCACTCTGCGCGTAGTTGTTCGACCCCAATGATATGCGGTGCGTATGATTCATATTTTCTGTACTTCCATCTGCCGTGCCAAGCATAGTTCCGTCCGCACCTTCAGTTACAGGAATGTCTCTTTCTATCGCCTGCGTTGAGTCGGCGCTCGGATATGTTTTTATTTTAATATCTGTGGCCTGCGCACTACCAGCAAACGGAAACACTATCTGCCCGCCCGCAGGAATAGGCTGTTTTAACGTAAACATGAGTGTTTTCCCGCCGCCGGTTTCTGTATTATAGCCACTTAACAGCGTGAAATGATACGTCCCTGCAGCAAGTCCGCTTTCCGCGTAGTAAAGCGCCTCCATCGCGTCGAATGTCATGTCTTTATATGTTCCAGCCGATTTAATGCAAACATATTTCGTCTCAAGCGTCATAGTGTGCTTGTAATTCTTGTTCGCCGCCAAGTGCTGATCATGGCCGCGAACCACCCATATTATTGTAGTATCTTCGTCGGAGTCGTGCGTAGTGAACTCATAGCCGACGGGGAAAAGTTTTTCGCCGACCCCAAGGCGTACTGCATTCCGAATATCTGTCCAAGAGTCAACCGCAAAGAGCGTATCAATATGTACGGTTGTTTGCCTTCCCTGCCTGTTTGTTACCGTAATGTCTGCTCCTGTCGGCGTTTGCTCGGCGGAAACGTCTACATTTTCAGCCGCTGTTGCCGCCTCTGCCGCAGCGCTTGCGGCGGCGGTTGCTCGTTCGGTCGCTTCGTTTGCCGCTTCGGTATGCGCATCGATGTCTTTTTCCACGGAAGACATTTTGTTCAGCACGTCCGTCGCTGCTTCAAGCGCCGTATTTGCAACATCCGCAACTTCTTGCACTTCGGAAAGCGCCTTTTCCAACGCTTGATATTCGTCTGTGCTTTCGATTTGCGGATCAACCGCACCGGGCGTCACCTTTACGATGAACGGAACGGTCGTCAAGCTACTTTCGCCGTCGTAGATCGTCACTTCGCAACGACAATTTCCGACCGCCGCAAGCATATTTTCGGTTAATTCGGCCGTGATCGTTCCATCTTCTCCGATTTCCGCATTGTTCAGCACAAAAGTTCCATCCGGCTTTTTGCAGCGCAGAACCGCCGTCGCACCCTCCGGTACCGAAAAGTTCAGCCCGCCGGAAACTATCGTAATTTTTACGAAGCGCGATTTTTCGTCCCCTTGCGTCGCCGTAATGTAATTAAAGTACATTTCGCCGGACAGATCGACCGTAAACTCTTTGATGTACTGCATTATACCTTTCCTCCAGTTTTCTTATTTTTGCGTCCACGCCGTCCAAATTTTGGACGCCGCGATGTATGACCTGACATAAAAAGCGCACTCGTTCGCTATCGATGTAAATTTTTGCAAGACATTGTTTCCGTCTGTCAAGACTTCGAGAAGGCCGGCGCCGTCGGGTGCGTTCGATACGGAAAGCCCGTTGTAGCTATAGATCCCGCCTTCTTTGTAATTGTTAAAATCCTCGCTGACTTCTCCAACGTATCCAAGTACAAAAAACCCGTTCATTTTGATTTCGCCGGAAACGTCAAGCGCGGCGGTCGGATTTCGATTGTTTATCCCAACCCTTTTTCGCCGTTTTGAAATCAACGGCGTTCCTTGTGGCAGAGTAATCACGATTGTATCGCTTGTGATTCTGTCCGAAACGTAGAACTGGACATCGTAGGAATAATCAGCATCAAGCGAAACGAATTCATTGTTTTTGTATGTCACGCGTGTATCGCTTGCGACCGCCGAAGAAGTGAGTGGCGTATATGCGTTGTATTTCGTTTCCGACGTCTTCTTGTATCGGTATAGCAGAGACGTGAAACCGTTTTTGTTGACGGACGAAACAAGTATGCGGGAAATATCCGCCGCGAAGTCGATTTGCGTAATCTCTTCGACTTCATTCACGCGGCGCATAGTCGATTCGGAAATACTGATTTTGGAATATGCAATGACGGTAACGGTTTTCGTTACGGATGCGGTATAGCCGCGACTGTCAACTGCCGTAACGGTAAGATTCAGATTTCCCGCCTTTGTTATAGCTCCAAGGTTCAAAGACGTCCCTGTTGATTTGACGGTTTTTCCGTTGATTGCCGCTTCGTATTGCGTGATCGATGCGCCGTTCTTTGCAACCGCGTCATATACCGTTACTTGTAGGCTTGAATAATCCTGCACCATCAAAAGAGCGTTTTCGGTGACGCTTGCGGTCGTTGCGTTTCCATCTACATATGTAAACCCTGTTTTATTGCTGAATGTTGGAGCGCTGTTTTCAGCGGTGGTTTGCACGGTCGCGGTTTTGCTCGATGTGCTTCCAATCGTTGATGAACCGTTCTTCGTTGTTAATACAAACGTACCCGTAAACGATTTTGCTGTTGTTAAGGCATTTAAAAGCGTTTCCCGCTGCGCCGATGTAAGTGTGATTGCCTGGTTTCCCGTTCCTGCGCTTTGCGCCGGTATAGAAAGTGTCAGGATGGACGCCGATCCGTTGCGGATTTCCAGCGTGTATGTAAATGCTGACGAATAGACCGTGCGATTAAATGCGATCAGCACGGTAGAATCATCCGCTGTTACAGTGGAAACGCTGTTCAAAACCGCGTTGCCAAGCGTTTTTACGCTTGCTGTCGATGATGCGCCGTATACTTGATTCGCTTTCTTTCGTGCGCGAATCCGAACGGAGTATGATGTATTTGCAGCAAGTCCCGTTATGGTAATGCGCGCGCTTGTGCCTGCTACCGTTGAAAACTGTGTCCACGTACCCCCACCGTTTGTGCTGTATTGCCAAGCGTCGCACGTCGTCGAAGCGGTCGCAGATACAGTGACCGAGGAAGCTGTGATCTCGCTTGTCGATATATTGATTGTCGGCGCGGCACGATCTATTTTGGCGAGCGCCATCGTTCCGCCGTGTTCCGTAACGGAGGAAGTATAGATCGCTGTCGAAAATCCGACACTTATGCTTTTACTTCCGTCCACGTTGTGGGCGACGGTGATCGTCCCGGACACGTTCCCTTTTGCCGCCGGAAACGCCTTGCTGTCCCACGACGTTCTTTCTTTGTAATACACCCGTGTCCCGTTTATGGTTACGGTAGTCGGGCCTGTCGTGTAATAATTCGACGACCCGCCGATGCTTGAAAGCGTCCATTTCAGTGTTGAAGTATTTGCAATCGCGTTTACCGTTTCAGATATGTATAGCTGCAAGTACCGCCCGTTGTACGATCCGCTGTTCCATGTAGCCACGTTTTACCGCCCCCTTTTTTTAATCCAGCAACACTTCGTCGACGCCATTGGAAACGGGTACAATTTTTAGCTTGCCAATCGTCAGTTCTTCCTCTATGACGGTTTTCTTTAATATGGTCGTGTCTTTGTTTACGGTAATGACTTTCGACCCTCGATGCAGTACGGCAAATTCGACGTTGTTGATGATCGTCGACGTTTCCGATTCGGTGTTTACGATATGGATTCCGCTTCGGTCAATCTTGACGTCCGTCGTGTATATCTCGTTCGGGGCGGGCATCCAATGTTGTTTGGACGTGCCTTCCGTCAAGATCGCGTCTGCGAAGTACAGATAATTTGCGTATGAGTATGCTTCAATCGTGAGAATATTTGACGGTGCGACAAATGTAATTGAATATTCCGTCCAATCTTCGGCCGCCGCGCTGTTCAAGACCTCATGTTCCGTTCCTGCACAAATTATTTTTACCCAGCCGCGAACCGCACTTTTTTTAGATTTGAACGTCAATGTATACGTAAGTCCGGCGATCACAGCAATTTCCTGCGAAAGTGTACCCGCTCCCAGCCAAAAGCACGACCCCGAAATCGTGTTGTTTTTCGTGTCCGTGTCTTGCAATGCTTGAACTGTTCCTGTGTACGTCCAATCGTTCGATACGCCGTTTAAGCCGGAGGAGTTTGCGACATAGTTAATACCGCCTGTGTATTGGCTCGTGAAGGTCAGGGAAAGGCTTTCGACCGTCTGCTGCAATTCGGAAATACGCGCTTCCGTCTGTGTAATATCCCCCGACAGCGTTTCCGTCGCCGACTTGATAAGGCTTCGCAATTGTTCATCGGCGGCGACGAAGGCTTGTTCGACCTCGTTTGTCGCATTCGTGATTTCGTCGGTAACTTCCGCTTTGTACCCGCTTGAAATCGCCGTTGCGCGTACGCTGTCCGCTTCCAGCAAATCACCGCGAAGCGTTCCGGCGGTGATAAAGTCCGCAACAATCGCGCCGTCGCTCGTAATTGCCAGTTCGTACGGGCCGTTATATCCGTTCCGGCTGTGTCCCAAGCCGCCGGAGTTCCAGCGCCATATATTGACGGCTTCGGATATATTCGGCACATCCATGATCAAGATTTCCTGCGGATTGTTCGACGGGTTCAGCACCACATACCCGCCGCTTTGCCCGGTGATTGCCGCCGTCGCGTCCGCGATTGCCTGCGCCAGCTTGACATTTGCCGCCGTCGCCTGCTTTTTGATTTCCTGCTTTACGTTTTCGACTGCCGACGTGTTTTGATTGATCGTGTCGGCAAAATTCGCACGCGCATCGCCCAATTCAAGCGAAATGTACCGTTCCTTCAGCACGTCGTAAACGGTCTTTATGATTTTTGCCTTCGTTGTGATTCCCAGCTTTGCAAATTCGACGTCCACTATATCGCAGAGGGAAACCCGCTCCAAAAGGGCATATTTCGCATATTCTTCCGTTTGCCATAAATTCTTGAACGCAAGCGTTATATTTACCGCCGGAACGTCAAAGCCGCTCGTGTTGACCCAAGACGTCACCTTTGCGCGCAAGCGTTCTTCCGTGACTTCTTCGCCCTCTCCGAACGATTCTGTAAAGTCTTTCATAAGAACGCGTACGCGGGCATATTCTTCCGCGTGCGGGCTGTAAAGTACCTTTTCCGAAAGCGTCACGGTGACTTCCTCGCCGCTCGCGCCTTCCTCTGTTTGCGGCGTGTACTTCGCATACGGGAAAACGGCGGTATAAACCTCCGAAATGCTTTGTTCCTGCTTGAAGTCGGTTAAATTCTTTCCGTATGCGATCTTGATTCCCGTGTCTTTTCCGCGATGTTCGTGCAGTTTTACTTTAAAATTGTCGAATTCGTATTCGCCGCCCCACACGTCCAGCACCGAACCTTCCACACCGCCCAGCGCGGCGCGGACGGACACCAACGAAAGCGTCGTTGAATTTAGCGTTGAAATATCGCTTTGCGCCGTGAAATCGTGTTCAAAGATTGACGCCGAAAGGATTTTCGATAATGCCGTTTGCGCGTTTGCACTTTTTATCTCGACTTTCTCGATCGGAAACCCGCTCAAGGCATAGGAAATGTGTTCCCCGTAGAATGTAACGCGGCCGTTTATCGGCTTTGATGATTTGTAGATTCTGAAAAGCTGCGGGGCGGACGTTTCGTTTGTCTTTGCCTTCACGATACAGTCTTCTTTGATTTGATCGTAAAGCCGCCCCGTCAGCGGATATTCAAGCGCCAATTCAAACGCGCCGTTTCTATTTTCCGTCGCAATGCAGGACGTCGCCTCCGTCAGCGCGCCGATCCCGCCGTGCGTGAAGTCTTTTTCTTTTGCTTGATATAAAATCGGGATCATAGTGTGCACCACCTCGGCACGATCTCGATTTTCGACACGTTACCGACCGTCGAAATATGATTCGCGCCCGGTGCAAGGGTGGGGAAGTCTGAAAATGAAATTTTATCGTTTTGAAGTTCCTCACCCTTGTACGCTGCCATAATTTCGCTGTCGATTTCGATATATCCGTTGACACCCTTAAAGGCGAACGATGAATTTTCAATCGAAAGCGTAATGTCCCCGTGCCCGGTGATCTTGATATACGGGATGCTTGCAAAGTCTTTGGGATTGTGAATCACGGCCGACGATCCAATCGTGATTGTCTGCTGCCCGTCAAAACTGTATTTGAACGGTTTTGCGTTGAAATTTAGCTGCGCTGTTCCGATTTTCAGAAGTATATCTGCAATGTTGAGATTCCCGCTATATCTCGCATAGCGAAAATAATTCGGATCGTATGTATCAGAAAGAACAAAGTACCCGCCGGGCGTTCCCAACCACGCGGCGATTTTTTTCACCAAAAGGGGCAGATCAAATGGATCTGTCAGCGCGGCCACAGTGTACGAAATTGTGACGTTCTTATATCTTCCGCCGTCCTCGATCAGATCGCCGCTTTTGCCCGGAATACTTGTGAATTCTACTTCGCGTTCCGCCACAACGAAAGGAGGCGTTTCGGTGATAATCAAACACATATCGTCGTACGAACGCTTGCCGTTATAGATAAATTGATTTGTGTTTGTCATGCGAAAGCACCTCCCCGGCGTTTGATATAGTTTTCCGCAGCGTACATGAATTCTTCGGTCAGCTGCTCCATGTCCTTGTCCGTTTGGTTGATAAACGTGTCGATATGAATTGTCAATCCGCCAAGCGAAATGCCGCTGCTGCCTGTCGCGTTTGATGCCGAAACATTCAGTTTCATTTCTTCCGCTTCGATGTTGGCTTTTAAGCCTGCCGTCGCTGCGGAAAGATTATTTTCGAGGTTCTCTTGCAAATTCGGTGTTTCTACATCAACGCCAACTGCGATACCTTTTACGAGGTTCTTGCCGATCATGTCACGGAACAGCGTCGACGGGGAATGAATACCAAAGAAGTCCTTGATCTTATCGACAATTCCGCCGAAGAAACCGGAAATTTTGTTCCACAGCCATTGTCTTGCGTCTGAAATTCCGTTCCATAAGCCTTTAATCAAGTTCAGGCCTGCGTCTGCCAGCTTTGGCACAAAGCCTATAATTGCTTTAATCAACCCGTCTATGATTTTAGGAACAGCCTTTATTACCCCCGCAATTATTTGTGGCGTGTTTTCGACCAGTGCAACCAGTAACTGAACGCCCGTTGTGATGATTTTATCGATATTCCCGACTAAGGCGTTTGTGATCGAGCTTATGATTTGCGGGACGGCCGGGGCTATGCCTGTAATAATCTCCGGCATAGCAGACACCAAAGAAGTTAACAGCTGGATGCCCGCTTCGATGATCATTGGGATTGCGTCCAAAAGCCCATCGATAATTGTGTCGATTATGCTCGGCAACGCAGAAACGAGAACCGGTATAATCTTTGGTATGGCGTCAACGATTGCTGTAAGGAGCTGAACCGCGCCATCCAGCAGAACAGGGATTGCGTCCAATAGGCCATAAATTATCGTGTTTATGATTTCCGGCAGATTGTCTTGCAGGGCGGATAGTATTTCGGGAATGGCATCTATGATCGCGCTTAAAAATTGGATCGCTCCATTGAGTAAAACAGGTATGCCGTGAATTAACGCAGTTACAATCTGATTTACCAATTGCACAATCAAAATCGTAATTTGCGGGAACATCTGCCCAAGTCCTTCTATGATGCTCGCCATAATCTGTATGGCAACATCGATGAAAAGCGGCAAATTCGATTCAATGAACGATAAAACGCCCTGAACCATTTGCAAAGCTAAGTCAGCAAGAGATGGGAGAAATCCTAAAAACGTGGAAGTCAGCATGGCGATGATTTGTGGGGCAATAGCCACGATTGTTCCAATGATTGCTTTGAGTACGTTCGATATTCTCGGGATAGATTCGTGCAGCCCTGCAATCATCGACTGGACACCCGCCGTCATAGCGTCGCCCGCTCCCTCGCTGCCGGAAATAGCCTCGGTAAATCCCGATATTAACTGCGTGATCCCAGGAAGCAGATTTGCGGTAATCGAGTTCTTTAGCCCGGAAGCCGCTCTTTTTGCAGTGTCAAGCGTGTCTGTAAAATTGACGCCAGCATTCACAGCTTCGTCATCAAGAACCATTCCCAAATCGTGCGCCTTTTGTCTTAATTCATCAACAGACCCCGCTTCGCCATTCAATAATGGCATAAGTGTTTGGCCTTGCCTTCCAAACAGTTCTGTCGCAAGACGCGCTTTTTCTGTTCCGTCCTCCATCCCTTGGAGGGCGGTAATGCTTTCTGCAAGCATTTGTTCCTGTGACTTTAATTTCCCGCTACTGTCATATACGGAAACGCCCAGCTTTTCAAAATTTGCCGCAGCGGCAGCATTTCCCTCTGTAACCTTATCCATCTGCGCTGTGAGCGTTTTCGAGACGCCTGTCAGCGCTGCTATATCCATGCCGTTTTGCGAGAGTATGTAGTCGTATTCTTGATATGCTTTTCTTGAAAGCCCGACAGCTTGACTTTGCTTGTCGATCGTATCGGTGGCTGCGGCCGTGTCTTTTGCCATGCTCCACATTGCCGCGCCTGTCGCCGCCGCGCCGCCCGCAATTGCCGTCACCCCTGCGACGGCTACTTTTCCGGCATTTTTTGCAAGATTTCCGAATTTTTCCCAGCCGCTGCCGCCGTCTTTTGCATCGTCCCCGGATGCTTTGGCCTTCTTGCCCGCTTTTTCAGATTGTTCCCCGGCCTCTTTGGCATCCTTCCCGGCGTTTGCACACTTCTCGGCGTAATCGCCTTGCGCCTTTTCGGCCTGCTGTACAGCCTGTTCGGCCGCTATGACTTCACGCTGAAATTTTCGGTATTCCGCTTCGCCCATATCGCCCGAAGCGAATTGCGCTTCTACGGCGGCCTGCGCCTGTTTCAGCGCGTCAAGTTTTGATTTTGCCGCATTCACGGCGTCGGCGAGAAGTTTTTGCTTTTGCGCGACAAGTTCGGTGTTGGAGGGGTCGAGCTTCAACAGTTTTTCGACAGCCTTTAATTCGTTCTGGACGCTCCGGCTTTCTTTGTTTACCCCCGACAGGGCTTTGCTTAAAGGTTCGGTGTTTCCGCCGATCTCTATCGTGATTCCCTTTATCGTATTAGCCGTTTTTCGACCCCTCCTTTCCAAACCGCTTGCGCAGTTTTTTCCTGTCTGGCTCTGTTTGCTCTAATCTCCAGCAATTGGTAAGATATTCCCGACCTTCTTCCGTCCGTTCCTGCCTATAAATAAAGGCATCGCGCAGCAGAAGCAGATATACGTCAATCGGCAAGTCCTCGATTTGAACAAAGTTCAGCCCGGAATAATCTGCGACCATTTTTTCGCCGCGTGTGTATACGTCATAGTGCAGTACCGCGTTACCCTCGGGCTGCGGGTAATACGGTATTTTTAGTTTGGGTTTCCGACCAGCTGTCCGGCGTATTTGGAATATTCGAAGATTAGCAACGCCATATCTTCAATATCCATGAGGTCGTCGACATCTGCGGCGGTGAATTTTGCGCCTGTCTTGTTTGTCGAAAGAATGTTTGCAGTCAATTGCAAAATCTCATCATACAAATTGTCGACATCCTGCCCGTCCTTTAATTTGCGTTCAAGCCCTGTCAGTTCTGTGTAAAGCGACTTTTTTGGCGCTGTCAAAAGCACCGTCTTCTCGTTTATCAGCTTCACGGGCAAGACTTTCTTTTCGCGCATCGTGTAATCCAGCATTTGAAGTCCCTCCTGTTAAGCCGTCTTGATCTCTTCGTCGTACTGGATCAGCGTTCCATCCTTGTCGTGCGGCTGTGCCTTGAATTCCGCATCGATCACGGTTTCTTTGTCTTTGGCATACGCAAGGGAAAAGCCCGCTTCGTTCTTTCCGACGATTGTCACGCGAATATCGCCGTCCGTCTCGTCTTTATGATGAAAGCGAATAAGATACTTCTTCCCGTTGTCGTTTCCGACACCGCCGATCTTGACTGTGCGTTTGTCGGAGGTTTCGGTGACGCGAGCCGTCGAAGACAGCTTCGCAAGGGTATTTCCGTTCCAGGTGATGACCCCCGTTTTCAGCGACGCCTCTTCCTCCGTAACGATCGTTTTCTGCACGTGACCGAAATCGTCTTTCGCGGTGTAGAATGTCGGCTTATATCCGACTTCTGCGCCGCCCTTGATCCAACCGATCAGATTTTCGGGCTTTTCGATGTCGGCGTCCTGCGGGATTTCCTCTGTGAATTCCGTGCAATAGAGATCCCCACTTCCAAGCTGGATGTATTCGGTATTGTTTTCCTTCGCCATTGTTTTTGCCTCCCTAACCTAATTTTTCAAAAGTGTCAAATTCCCATGCCACCATGTACATGGCTTCGGATTCGATGTAGTCTTCATCTTTGGTCCACTCTGTCGAGTTGAGTACCGCCTCGACCTTTTGTTCAAGCGCGATGTCTTTCGCGTCTGTGTACAATTCGATGGAAATATGACGCTTAACAAGAAAGTTTTTCCCGTCCGCGCCGCTCGCGTCCTCCGGCGATATGATATACACCATAAACGGCGGATTCGGCACGGGCTTGTCTTTCAGCGGGATAAACTGGCGATACGCAACCGGGATACCGACCGTTTCCAGCGCGTTTTTAATGTCTTTACTTCCCGGCATTTTGTATCGCTTCCTTTACCCGTTTTTCAAGATCCTGTTTTGCTTTTTCCTCGTTCTTTGCAATATGCGGATACGCCTTTACACGGCCGCCGTCGCGTTTTGCGTGTCCCTTTTCAAGCAAGTGCGAAAGACGGTGGTACGGCGATTTTACATACCACGTAACGCGCTTATCGTAGTCGCTTTCAAATCGCGTTTTGAGCGCCATTGCCTTTTTGTATTTACCATATCTGCTTGGAGCGTCTGCCCGCGTGTTTTGTAAAAGTTCTCTGGCGGTTTCGTCCGTTGCCGCTTTTACGCCTTCCGCGACCTCTTTTGTGTAACCTGAAAGTTCCTTTGCGATCGCGTCTGCAATCCCGCCGATGTCAACCTTATTTGCCACCGCGCACCCCCGCTTTATCGGACACGTATAACTCGATTTTTTGATCCTGCCGTATGTACGTGCGATATACGGAATACCGTTTCCCGCGTGCAATCACAATCGGCTGTCCGGCGTAATCGTCCGCCCACAACGAAATTTTGTATTCCGGCCTTAGACCCGTTTCCGCTCCGGCGAAAAATTCCTTTTGACCGATGCTTTCAATTCGCGCAAAGACATCCGTTTTTTCTTCCGCCTTTTCGTCGGTCGGCCATACCAGCGTTACAAGGTCGTCAAACACGATAGCCGCCTCCCTTGATCTTGGTAAGCAGCATATCGTATGATTGCATGAGCTTCTCGCGGTCGGGATTCGCGCCGTAATTCGCGTTTACAAACGTCAGCACGGCTTCGCGTATCAGCGGATCGGTACAGGCCGACAAATAGATGTCGGCCACACCGATTCTTTCGAGATCGCGCAAGGCTACCGCCGCAAGCTGCTTGATGTCTTCGTCAAGAACATTGCTTGACGTTTTCCGAACGCGCAGTTTCGCCGCGTTCAACAAATCTTGCGTAACCATGTGCGCCTCCTTTATTTCTTTGCCGTTTTTGCCGCTGTTTTCTTCGCTGTTACGGCTTTGCTCCCCGTCGCGGAAAGGTTAGCCTTCATCATTCCGCCGTCTTTTTTTTTACGCGCAGGAAGCCGTTGTACGCCGCCACGTTGCCGCCGACAAAGATGTCGGCGCGGTGTGCGATCTGCCCCTGCTTGAATTTGTATTCGGTCGAACGCTGAACGTCCATGTCGGAAAAAACGGGAAGCTCATAGTTTGACAGTGGGCCATACGCCATGCAATAGGCGTCCTTTTCCGTCGCCTCGGCGGAAACTGCCTTGCACGCGGAATTGATGATGTACGGGATTCCGTCGATCGTACCCGTGTTCCCGCGGTTGACGACAGTGTATGCCTTTCTGCCGTCCACAAGACGGCACGTTGCGAACGCCTTCAAATCGGCTTTGTTGAGGATCAGAACCGCCACGTCCTCGACGTCTTCATCGCCGCCGAATGCGTAAATGATTTCGTCAAGGGTCGTTTCGTCGATTTTCTCGATCGCAATATCGGTTTTGCGGTCAATGATGTCGTCGGAATCGCTTGCCGGATTGTGGAATATGCCGTACAGCTTTCCTGCGCCGCCCTCTCCGACAAGAATCTGTCTGGACAGGTACTTGCGCACGGCGCGTTCGGAAGAAGAGCCAATCACGCGGTCATAATCCGCCGGGGCGAGTTTGGTAATTTCCTCCGGTTCTTCGCAATATGCGGTAATTTTTGTTTTCGCCATTTCCGCATAACCGAAAGTCGGTTCGGCGACGTTGTAATCTGCGCCTTCTTCGGTGTAGCCGCCGATCCCGTACCCCTTGACGAAGCCGCGCTTGTAGGTTTCGCCTCCCTTCAGCGGGACGATCTTCACGCGGTCAACAAGGCTTGAAACGTCGTTAAACGTATCTTTCACGTCTTCGGCGTTGTGCTTCGTCAGCACGGTGGAAGAAGACGTCAAAGTGTCTTTGATCTGCACCTTTTTGCCGGCCATCAATGCCGCGCCGCGCTTCGTCGCGGCGTCCTGCGGATCTGTCCCGCCCTCACCGGACGTTTTTTTCGCCGGGTCGTCTGCCGCTTCATCGGCGAACTGCTTTAATTTGGCGCGGGCGTTTGCTTCCTCGATCTTCGCAGACAGTTCCCGTGCCTCCGCAAGCAGGGCTTCCAGCTTTTCGCCTTCGCCCGCGCCGAGCTTGTCCGCCTCCGCGTCGATCGCGCGCAAGCGGGCTTTCATTTCCTTGATTGTCATAGGTTTATACCCCTTTCGTAATTGCCTTTAAGTAAAGGCGTTTTATTTTTTCCGCCGCCGAAACGACGGTATCATCAGCCGCTTGCGCGGACTTGATAATCTCTTTTGGCACGTTTCCAAACTTGGAAACGGCATCTGTAACTTTTGCAGCGTATTCCTTTGCCGCTCCAACTTCGATATTGAAGTATCGGGCGGCCTCCTCTCCGTTTAGCCACGTTTCAGCGTCTACCATTGCTTGAATGTCGGCCATATCCACACCGTCGACGATATGGTCTTTGTATACGTTCATGATCCCGCTTTCCACGGCGTCCAAGTCTTCGGCCATTTTGCGAAGATCGTTTGCATTTCCCTCCGCATACGACCACGGCTTGTGGATCATAATGAACGCGTTTGACGGAATGACGACGCGATCCCCCGCAAGTGCGATCACGGAGGCAATCGACGCCGCCATGCCGTCAACGTATACGGTCTTGAATCCCTTATGCCGCAACAGCATATTGTAAATTGCAATTCCGGCAAACACCGACCCTCCGGCGCTGTTTATGTAAATATTCAGCGCCTTTCCGTCCTGCTCTTTTAGAAAGTCGCGGATTGCTTCCGGGTATTGATCCGCGTCCGTCCATGCGCCCCACCAGTCCGAAACGATGTCCCCGTAAAAATACAAATCCGCGCTTGTCAGCGTTTCGTTTTTCACGGTCAAAAACTGTTTGAGGTTGTCACGCGGCGCGGCGCTTCCGCCCGCTCTACTATTGCCCATTTCTACACACCTCCCGAATTAAAGATTGAATTTTTATTTGCCTGCTGCCGTCCTTCTGTGTGTCCTGCTGGCCTTCGCCCTTTCCGTCGTCGCCCTCTTTGCCTGTTTGGTAAAGCGTTTGATCGTCGGTTTTGACGTAGTTCAGCGACACTTGACGGACGTCGCCGCCGTCGATTTGCGGTAAATACATCAGCTCCCGGTATTCGTTTACCGTGATGATCCCGCGATCAAACATATCTTGTCCTATCGTTGCGCGTGTCGTCAGTGTAGCGTATTGCAGCCTGTTCGCCGTGAATATGATTTTGTTTCCGAATCCGCGTTCCCGTTCCGAAAATAGTTTGAATGTAAATTCGAGCGAAAGCTGAATTGCGATCGGTTCAATCACGGATTCATAGAAGCTGTTCCATTCCGCTTCGGTGTACGTCGACGTCAAGATCTTTTCGTTCACTCCGTAATAGCGGTAAATGTTATCACGGAAGAACGATACCTGTGTGATCGGGATTTGCCGGGGTTGCTGTGTGATTTCCTTGAAGTCAATCGAATTGTCAAGTCCGGCGATTCCGCCTTCGTTTTCGGCAGACATATACGCCCGCTGAAATTCGCGGACTTTTTCCTTTAATTCGTCGTCATCGATGAAGTTGTTATATTTCAAGTATCCGCGAAGCGACGCGGAATTTTTTATGACGTTCTTGATACCGTCGTATGTCGTATCTAGCAGATCGACGGTATTCTGCAAATCCGCATCCGGCGGCGTCCCAAGAAACCTCTTTTTGTTGTACCGCGATTTTATGTGTATTACGAAATCATACGGCACAGTGTATTCCTGCCCGTCGTAATCCCACACGAAGCGAAATAAGATATTTCCGTTTTCATCCTCAAAGACGCGGTGCGAACGGACGGTGACGGGCTGAATCCGCGTTATATCTGTGAAGTCTTCGTTGTAAAAAACTACCGCAAACGCATTCGACGTATACGCCAAATCGGACGCAAGACGATACAGAAAGTCAAAAGTCGACATTTCTGGACATGGGCGTATATTCAAAAGCCGCGAAAGACGGTCATTTTTTATCGTCACGCCGCGGGTATCTTTACGAATTACTTGCGGCGCAAGTTTCCCGACGTTCGTCGCGATCACGTTTGCAACCGCGCCGACAATCTCGTTTTCTCGAAGACTGCTGGACGGGGCGTATTCGCTTCGGTTGAAAATTACGTGCAAACTTCGCTTGAAACGCGATAAAAACCGCTGGAAAAAATTCATTTTTTGCCCTCCTTTCGCCTGTCATTTTTTAATTGCTTCCCGATCTGCACATAGTATTTACTCCGCACGGTCAGCGCGTCGATCACCGATACAAAACCGTCGATATGTGCACGCGGTTCGATTTTTACGGACTTCATTCTTCCGTCGCCGCTGTTGATCTGAACGGCAACATTCAGAAAATGCGATTTCAGGAGTTGATTTTGCCCGATCTCGATTTTTTGTTCTTTCAGCGTGCCTTCAAACTCTTTCAAAATCGGGGAAAGGTTTGTGCCTTGAAATACGTCGTCGGTATGAAAGCCCGCTTTATTCAAGTCTTGAATCAAATATTGACTTGAATATCTGTCGTATCCCACTTGAAGCGGACGTATTTTGTAGTTCCGCAAAAGCGCGATAAACCAGTTGTAGACGTCGCGGTAATCGACGAAATGATCGCCCGATAATGTCAGTACGCCGTGTTCGACGAACGCTTTATACGGGACGTTTTCTTCTTCCGTTGCCCGCTCGATCCGCTCCCGCGGCATAAAAAACTGTGTGAAAGCGTACATTTTTTCGTCCCGCTCAATCACCACAGACGCGGCGGTCAAGTCTGTTGTTTGCGACAAGTCGATCCCGCCGACACAATAACAGCCCCGGAAATCCTCCAGCGTTAAAGATTCGTGCGAAACACGGTCGACGTCTTCGTATGACAGCCACGCAACAGCGGAATTTTGCTTGATATTGCAGTATTTGCAGAGAAATTCCGCGCGTTTTGACAGCGAATTTCGCGCAATTTTGATTTCTTCTTCGTAGAAATCGCGCGATACGGAAACGTCAAGATTCGGATTCGCTTTCCGTAGTTCGTCGATATTGTCCCATTTGTCGACGTCGTCGATCATGTACAGAAAGGGGAGAAGCCGCGCCTCCTCGCCGCCGCGCAAAAACGCGGTCGAACGCTTTATCAGTTCGTCGAATATACCGTTGTCAATGTACCCGGCCGTCGATATTGACAGTATCAACGGCTGCCGCCGCGCTCCAAGCGCCGATTTCATAACCTCGTATTGCTTCAACCCTTGTTCGCCCGGCCACGCTTCGATTTCGTCGCATACGGCCAAATGCGGATTGAAGCCGTCCGATTTCTTTGAATTAAACGCAAGCCGACGAATGCTTGTGTTCAGTTCCGCGATGTAGATGTCAGAACGCCGCTTCTTTGTGAATCCCGGATCGCCAAGTTCCGGATCGCTCTGCACGATTTGGTAAAATGCGTCATACACAAGATCGGCTTGTTCCAACTTCGGCGCAAGGCAATATACCTTCGCGCCGTATTCGCCGTCGATATACGCCATATATGCGATAATTGCCGCCGCAAACAGCGTCTTTCCGTTCTTCCGGGCGACAATGATAAAGACTTCCCGGAATTGACGGTATCCTTCTTCGTCAACGACGCCGAATATCGCTGAAACAATCGCTTTTTGCCATAGTTCCAGTTTCAGAAGATCGTTCCGCCCCTCGCTGTGATGACAGAAATTTTCGATAAATTTGATCGCCTTTTCTGCCTTTCGTGCGTCAAATCTGTATTTGCCGCTGTCAAGCCCCGAAATCAGAATTTCGTAAACAAGCCGAACCCATTTTCCGACGATAACGCGCCCGGTGCAGATCGCGTCGTAATATTCGCGGATATAGTTCTTTCTTGCCGCCATTCATCATTCGCCCATTAGTTCTTTAAGGCGACCCTTCTTTTCTTTGGTCGGCGGCGCTATATCCGCAAGCGTTTTAATAGCGGCGGCAAGATTTTTCTGCAACGCGATCAAAGTCTTTACTTCGTCGCTTTGCTTTGTGCCGAATTGATTTTCGCCGTTCTTATACTCAACGACAAAGCCGTTTTCGTTGATGATTGCTTCCAGTTCCGCCAGCGATACAGCGGTGAAAGCCGCCGTTTGTATCAACGGTTCAACGACTGCCAGCTTGTTTTTGTCAAGATCGCGTAAAGCCTTGCGAATCCGGCGTATTTCTTTCTTGATCTTTTCATCTTTCGTCAAGTCTTTCTTTTCAGCCATAAAAACGCCCCCTTTCCTCGTTTGATACCCCACCCCCTCCGTGTACACCCGTTATGCGCGCGCCCGCGGAGTAAAATTTGAGTACCCTGCACCGGTTCCCTTCGGGCGATTATTTTTTCGCGGGTGGGGGGAGTACCTTTCCGTCTTTGTCAAACGAATATCGCTTGTTCGCCCGCTCGAAGTGTTCTTTGTTGTGGCAATCTTGACAAAGCAATTCAAGATTTGCGAAGTTCAATGCGACATTCGGGTCGTGAATGTTTCGCGGCGACAAATATATTTTGTGATGAACAATGTCGCCGGCCGCTCCGCACCGCTCGCATATACCACAGCGGAAACGGAAGTATGCGTCGCGCGTCCTTCTCCAAGCGGGCGACAAATAAAATTTCTTTGCGTAGTCTTTCATGCTTTCACCGCTCTATCGTTGCCGCGCCCACCCCTTGCGATTCACGTACCGTTGCAACGAATAGTCCCAAAAGAAAAGAACCACAGCGAACTGTGGTTCTTTGCATTCTTCCATTGTGTTTATTGTGCCATAAAAACATACCTCACTACTCGCACATTTACAGGTCGATATGATATTTCTTAATATCGTCATCTGATATGCGAAGCCCGCGTATGGCAGCACATAACAAGCGAGCTTCCTTTAGCCATCGATAGACTGTGCTTTCGTCTGCCGGACACGACAGGGAAAAACGATGCACACGGTCTGTTATATCTCCGCGCCGAAGCGGGCACGTTGGGTAAGCACAATATATCTCTTTGACGGCACGTACAATAACAGACTTCCCGCCATGCTCCAAAAACTCGATCGTTTTTTCCGCTGCTAAAATATCTAACAAGTAAGGCGTCCTTTTATCCGTCGCAGTCTCTGCCCGTATGACCGCCGCTTCGGTGTCTGCACAATCACATTTTGTTAATTCCTCGTTGTATATCCGTTCGCGCTCGCTTTCGTATGTAGGCATCCCCGCCGCCGCATATATTCGGAAAATCTCTGTTACATAGTCTCTTGTAAAGTCTTTTTTCATACGTCGCCTCTGTTATCTCTTTTTGCCAATGAGAGCCAAAACAATCAGTGTACCGCAAATGATTGCTGTTATGATGATTCCTGTCATTTTGCTTTGTCCCCCTCTCCCGCCATATCTCCGATCGCTCCGAGTTCCGCCGCCCATCAATTGGACACAGGGCTTTTTGTTTTTCTTCAATTGTCGCAATGACATCATCTGCATCAATCAGCCGCATTTTTATTTTCCTTTCCATCCATGATTGCCCCGCAATGTGGACAATGGTTTAATATACAATCCACCACAGGGTCTGTATCGGGGTCTGCGTCGTTGAAGATAAATCCGCACGCGGAGCAAATGAATGTTGAATACGAGGCGTGTCTTTCAATTATCCAATGCGCGTGGTGGTCACAGTCGGTTTCTCCTTCTTGATTGCGTGTTGAGTGAGAATGAATGCCAAAAAGCCCTTTGATTTGATCTAAAATTCCGCTTTCGCTGTTTCTGCGCCACTTGATAAGCCCCAAAACCGCCATTGCAAAATTAAAGGCATATAAAGCCGCCTGCGCGTAACTTCCATTTGCCGCATTGTAGACGCACCAAAAAGCGTTTGTACAAAGCCATATGTAAAAGCACCAGCGTTTTTGCAAACTGTTTGCGACCGTCCCGATGATCGACGCCGCTGTTACGAAATAAGGGAAAATGTTCATTTTCTGCACCCTCCGTACAAGATCGTCATTTCTTCGACGTCAGATACGGCGATAGGATGAAACCCCAAAACTACAAACCCTTCCTTGCAGAATCTTTCGTCCGCAAGTATGTATTTCACCCGTAACAGGACGGAACGACCTGTATATCCCAATGTCGGGCTGTCCCATTCGTTCAGCGCCAAGTAATCGCCTACGCGAAAATCCCTGTCGTTTTTTCGTACTTCAAAAGTCTTTTGCTTGTTGATGACCGCTTCAAAAAATTGCGGTTCTGTTTTAAGTGCATGGATCATCTTTTACCTCCAATTGCATTTTCCCACGGAAATTCTCTGCGCCTATTTTCCTCGCCACTGGTTCACGATTTCACCACTGATCCCCAAAACGACGTAGTAAGGCATACCGCCCGGCAATACTTCCCACATTTCTCTCGGTAGCAAGCATTTCACTTTTTCGGCAGCGATTCCAAGCGCAAATAATTTCTCAATTTGGAGATGGTCTCCCCACTGATTTCCGTTTTTATCGTAACATGCTTTCAAGAAGCTGTAGCCGCCTCCTTGATCTTGCATGAATTCGTTGGGCAAGCAAATAAGCATTTCAGCTATTTTGTTTTTTTCCTTTTCGATTTCGCTTTTAGAAAAAACAAAATCATGTTCTACGCCCTCGACCTTAATGCCCTCGGGTTCGTTTTCTGCTTTTGCTAAACACTTGCTGAATACACTTTCAACATTTTTAGCTGTCAGTTCCATAATATGCCGCCTACCTTTCTTTTCCTATTATTTTTTCCATGGGAATTCTCTGCGCAAAGTGGGAAGCCGCCGATGCCGTCAAATAGGCTGCCGAGCGTTATGCGATTGTTTTCCATGTTATGCCTGCCCCACGTTCCCAAGCAAATCGAACA
>CANRDX010000026.1 GCA_947629485.1 uncultured Clostridia bacterium | reverse complement strand
TGTGTCAAAAGAGGTATATGATCTTTTGCCGGACGATTGTTTAGACCTATTTTGGGAAAACAAAGACCTTTCCTTACAGGTAAAGAAAAAGTATACCGATTTAAGTGCGTATAGCTGTTCGCTAAGAGAGTTGCATGAATTCTTTGCTGATGAAGATCCCCGTTATTCCGATTCTATAAGCGAGATGGAAGATTGGGCCTTTGAGCGAGCGCAAAAGACCAATTTAGGAGAAGTCCAAGAAAATGGGGTTCGCAAATTATTGGATTTCAACGATCTCTCGCTTCGGAATTGTAAGACATTAGACGGCATTATGCTCTTCGCCGATATCCGCGGCTTTACTAAAAAATTTGATTCGAATGGTTCAAATTTGCCTGAGATGAAACAGGCTACGCAACTTATCTTATCGCAGATGAACAAATGCGTTCACGGTGATGATGGGGTCCATGTACAATTTCAAGGTGATCGAATTTCGGCAATCTTTCATAAGTTTGATAATGAAAGTGCGGATTATGTGTTTCGCGCCTTTCGATGCGCATTACGGCTGATAGATATGGTAAAGGAGTTGAATGAGAACGAAATCATAATAGAAGCACTTGGAGATCAGAAATTACAAATTGGGATAGGGATGGCATCTGGTGATATTTTTGCGACTAGGCTCGGAAAGCGCAGCGAAAAGGACAACGTTGCGATGGGGGAAACCGTTAGGGCGGCCGATTATGCCGAAGATGAGATAGCGGGGACTCAAGTCCGAGGAACGCCAGTCAGTGAAATTGCCGTAACAGAAGATTGTTACGCGCTCTTAGAGGACAAAAGCAGTAAGGAGTTTGCATGCATCGAATCTGTATTTACTGCGCGGGGGAAGCATTATGTTTCGAAATCAGGATGGGATGATGTCATCGAAAAGATTGATGCGGAGAGGCAGAAGAATAACCATAAAGAAGCTCCGAAAAGGACAAGCGTGAAGCCATGGGGAAGCCTGTAACAATTTTCGATTATTCTGGTAAGTTTGATTCCTCGATATATGATTTGGTAATGTCGGAAAAAGCCGATCCTTCTGTCGGCTGGAACGAATATTTCAGTTCCTTGTCTGGTGTGGGCAAATTGCTTGCGGATTCTTTTCCGTTATTGAGTTATCATAATTTGCCGACGTCTCGCCCGTCGGTATCTTTTATTTACGGTGACTTGATTCCAAGGTGGGAACTTAGAATCTACGGCGCGAATACGGCAATAAAAAAGCATATTTCCTTACCCGTATTCGCGGTCATTCCAGTAGATTATCATATAATTGGGATAAAGATTTATGACAGCACACGGTGCATCCTTTGGGAGAAAATTCCCCGCGAAAAGCGT
The DNA here is from genome assembly GCA_947629485.1 of uncultured Clostridia bacterium. Taxonomy (GTDB): domain Bacteria; phylum Bacillota; class Clostridia; order Christensenellales; family Borkfalkiaceae; genus Gallimonas. The sequence continues at coordinate 19,321 of CANRDX010000026.1, read as the reverse complement.
CATTGCTTTTTGCCGCAAAACGGATTCACGCAGATTTGTTCCCATCACACAGATGATCTTGTTGGGTTGACGCCGCAAGGGATCATTATAAACTGTTTGCAAAGCGCGTGGCATCTCTATACTGAATATCGGCGCTATGATAATACAGGGAGATTTGATTTGGATTGTCATCCACATCCGCAGCGAGGAGAAAAATAATGGATGAAGCGAAACAGAGTGATTTACAATTAGAAGAGTTGCACAAGATGAATGATATTGTTTATGGGCAACTCACTTTTGCAGAAGCAAAGAATGGCGTCTTAGTGGGATTATTGGGCGCAGGGATTGTTAGCCTTTTGATCTGGTCTTTCGATTGCGGAACGCCATGTTGGCTTTCCATTACATTATGGTGTATTAGCACAATATTGATGATCAGTCTTTTGCTATCGCTGGCATCTTTCATCCCAAATACCAGAACATTGCACCAAGGAAAGAAAAATGATTTTTTCTGGGGGGATATTGCAAGATATAGTAATTCCGAGGACTATCTACAGTCTTTTTCGGATAAACAGGCGATGATTGAGGATTTGGCGCAGCAGAATATACAAGTGTCAAGAATCATTGCGAGAAAGAATAAATTGTTTCGTGCCGCAGTTTATTGCGTACTAATTATTTTACCTTTCGGAATATTTATTACGATAGTTCATATTTTTATGAAGTTACATAGTTATGTAACCCAAAAGAGATCGTAAATGCCATATAAAAAGTTTTACTATTATGGATTAAGTTTGGCATAGTTTGTTTTCTATTTTTTGATAATTTGCGACGTTTTATACTGAAATTTTAGACTTCATTCATTGGTAAAATATTTTTATGGTAAAAAATCGGCTTAAAGAAATTAGGATGAGCGAATATTTGATGAGCAAAAGAGATTTTGCTGCACATCTTCAAATAATAGAGCAGCAGTATTTAAGGTATGAAAATGGGCATTCAAATCCATCATTAGAGACAGCATTAAAAATTGCCGAAGTGTTAAATAAGCATTTAGACGATATTTGGTATCTAAAAAATTAACTAACTGGTTAAAAATGTAATCATAATAAGTAAAAAAGTTGATTAACTAAGCATATAATAAAATTGTAGGAGGTCGATAAAATATGCTTAGTAAACTTATTGATTTTATTCGTGATAAATCGCGCGTGCGGATTCAAAATAATTTTTTAAAAAAAGTTATGCGAATGATAAAAGTATTAAATGCGTTTCTTGTTGAAATAGCGAAATTGACGATAGGATTTTTCACAATCAGCGTTTTTATCGGTGGTATCTGCTACATGATCGAGTACATATTTTCTTAGTCACAAAACGTTAAATGTAATGACCCTGGGGGGCAATGATTAGGCTTATTATTTTCACTTCGTTTTTATTTATGAACGCGAGAGCATTTCGCGGAATAAAATCGGAGATGATTAAAATGGCGAATTTGACGAAAACAATAGAAAACAAGGCCGACGTTGTCTTGAAGCTACTTACCCAAAGGGGACTCATTGCAAAAAAATCGGGAGTGGGGGACGATACCTCAAAAGCACGACAACGAAAAAAAGTTAATGTGTATCATAACACATTGAGCTTGTTAAAAGAGTATCGGACGATTGCTTGGATCTTAGAGTGTTTTCCGGAAACAATCGCCGAGGAACTCGACAAGCCTTTTGAGGCGGTAGATGAGTTAATCGATCATATCGATGCCGAAACGGCCTTCGGTAATCGGCGCCTTGAGAACCGCTTAGAGAGCATAAAGAAGACTCGCTTGATTCTTGACCGAATCAATGATGCGCTGACCGTTCTCAAAAAGATGCCGGGAGATGGTGAGCGACTCTATGAGCTAGTATATTTGACTTATATCGTTCCAGAGACATTTAACCATAACGAGCTTTTGTATCGCTTAAATTTGTCTTCACGACATTATTATCGGCTCCGTGAGCAGGCAATTTCTGTCATTTCGATTCGCCTTTGGTCGGCTCCCAACCAGGATATTGATTTTTGGCTTGAATTGATTGCTACGCTGGAAGGCGGCTAATGGTTTGAAAAGGCACACGGAAACTCTTTTGGCGCAAATAAGAGACGGAAGAACCTGCTTCGATATTCTTTGCGGTTTGAAGAAGAAAAATCGAGAAATCCCAAAAAATTTTTATTTTGCCGTTGCATTTTTCGTAAAATTATGCTATAATATTTACAGCAAATGGAACTAAATAATAAGGAGTCGAAAAAAATGACCATTAAACCCATTTCGGATCTGAGAAATTATAGCACGGTATTACAAGATTGCCAAGCGGATTCACCAGTTTTCCTAACCAAGAACGGGCGCGGCAAGTATGTTCTCATGGATGTAGAGCAGTATGAATTGCTCATGGCACAATTAAAATTGATGGGGAGGGTTATGAGCGCCGAGCAGCGTATAGAAAACGGCGAGCATTATATGGATATGGCAGAACTAAGGACAAAACTTGGGGTGTAATCAATGAAACAATTAAAAATCAACCCGCAGGTGTATGATGATTTGGTAATGATCAAGGAGCATATTTCCGAAGATAGCCCAGAAGAGGCGCAGAAAGTCATTCGAAAGATACTCCATGACATGGATCGCCTAAGAGATTTTCCAGAAAGTGGCGCAAAATTGAGCAATAAAGTCGGGTTTGATGTCAAATATCGCTACATAATGACCTACTCCTATGTCACGATTTATTTTGTAGAGAATGACTTTGTAAATGTAACGACAGTTGTTCATGGGGCAAAGGATTTTAGCGTTTTGAAATTTTAAGACAATAGAATACAGGGGAGGATTGTGCGTGATAACAAAGCAAGGGAACCAAATGAGGAGGGCTGCAATCATATTAGATGCGCAAAGGATGCGCTTTATCTTGATTGGGAGATGCCATTGAAAAATGACGACGAAATATTTATATCTGCTTGAAAAAATCTTTTATTTGTGATATGATTTTAATATGGTAAATATCGAACAGATTTCTAAATTATCTTGGATTATAAATAATGCCTGTAACTTGAAGTGTATTCATTGTTATCCAAACTCAGGGGTAGAATGCAAAAACGATTTCAAGAATAGCGATTTCCAAAAAATATATACTAATTTTGAAGGGATTCACTTTCATAGGGTTTTTCTATCGGGCGGGGAACCCATACTTGATAGAAATTTTAAAAAGTATTTAAAAATCGCAAAGCAAATCAGCGAAGAAGTTTTTATTTGTTCTAATGGTACATTATTGACGGAAAACAAATTGAATGAACTGGTTGAAGGTGGCGTTAACGGTATTGTTGTTAGTTGTCAGGCGATTGATGCTGGTACAGCTTTTAAAATTTATGGCAATGCACAGGTGCCGAGTTTGGTTTTTTCTGCCATACAGAGGATACAAAGATTCAACTTGGCTCTCAGTGTTGAAGTGTCGTTAATGAAGCAAAATGTGCAGGATCTTGACACCATCATAGAACGATTGATTGCGGTGGGTGTAAAATCGCTTTCGTTTAAGCGCTTGCTTCCTGTCGGACGTGGAGATACATGGGGGATTGGATTATCTAAAATAGAAAATTATGAAACGTTAAAAAAAATATACCATTGGCAAGTAACGCATGAAGATATAAAATTTAACGTTCATGATCCATTATATGGCACTATATTGTTTGATAATTTAGCAAAATTTTGTGAAGACGAGGCGATGCTTAGGTGGCTTCATGGGTTCTCGTGTCGTGCAGGCACACGGTGGATAGGAATTGATCCGTTTGGTAACGTAAGCCCGTGCCCGATACTATTGTACAAAGATACAATTATTGGAAATATAATGCATACCCCGTTGGTTGAGATATTGAGCAAGTCTTCTTTGATGGAGCAATTGCAAAAAATCAATGTGGAACCCAGCACATCCTGCAAATATGGTAACATTTGTTTAGGGTGCAGGGCAACAGCTATTTCTAAAAATGGCAATCTCTTTTCCAAAGATCCAATGTGTATTCATGCAAATGAGCTTTGCCCCATATCTGTAAAACCAAAAGGAATCGAATCGGATGAAAATAATTAGAAGTTGTAGTAATCTTCAGGAAATTTTTCCGGAATATTTTACCAGTAATCCTCGCCAAGAAATAGCATTGTCAAAATACGCCATGTTTCAAAAGGTTTCCGTTGATAAATACGTGCTTTTTTCTTTTGCGACAGACGCTATTTTGTTCTTGTCTCGGAAAGAATATGAAGCAATCCTTAAAATGCATTTTTACGGAGAAGATATCCTGTTTGAAACATTACATAAAAATGGTTTTTTTATTAACAAAAACATAGATGAATGCTCATTAATGGACAGACAAAGACGAGCTATTTTTTCTGCTGTTTCCAATACGTTGAAAGTGGTTATTTTGCCGACTACTGGCTGCAATGCGCGTTGCAGTTATTGTATTGGTATGGGCAATCCAATAGCAAGCATGACTCAAGATAATCTACTATTATATGAGGGAGTCTCTATTATTAAACTAAATGGCGACTTTGATGTCCCCAATCAAGTGCTCACTGAACAAGATTATTTGCGCTATGAAGCCAACTTTAAAAATCTATATTTGAATTTTCAATCAGATCTATATACTCATAGTTTTCTGATAATCGGTTCTTCGCTGTCCGATGGTTTATTCTTACCATCGCTTTTTAAGCTGTTTCAAGAGACTAAGCCTAAGCATACATCTTATTGCTTTAACGGTTTACGATGAGAAGGTTACGGTTTTATATAAATTCCGTTGCGAGTATTTGCGTGGGGGATCCAAACATGAAGCTGTTAACGACGTGGATGCCGGGGTGATACCGCAGGCCTTTTTGTCGGCTTTAGGTGTACAAGGTACATCCCAGCCGAGCAGGGCACCATCATCTTCATCGGCTCGACGACGGAGAACCCCTACGCCTCCATGACGCCCGCCATCGTCTCGCGGTGTCGCGTGTTTGAATTTCTCCCCCTCACCGAGGAGGAGATCGAGGGCGCGCTCCTTCGTGCCCTTCACGATAAGCGCAAGGGGCTGGGCACGTACGACGTGGAAATGGACGGGGACGCCGTAAAGCACCTCGCGCGCACGGCGGCGGGGGATCTGCGCACCGCCTACAACGCGTTGGAACTCGCCGTGCTCACCACGCCGCCCGCAGAAAACGGCAAGATCCATGTCACGCTCGCCGACGCCGAGCAGTCCGTCCAGCGCCGCGCCCTCTCCTACAACGAGGACCTCTATTACGATATCCTCTCAGCGTTTTGCAAGTCTCTCCGCGGGAGCGATTCCAACGCCGCGCTCTACTACGCGTTCCGCCTCATCGAGGGCGGGTGCGACCCCTTGCTCATCTTCCGCCGCCTCATTGCGCACAGCGCGGAGGACGTGGGCCTCGCCGATCCCCGTGCCCTCGTGGTGGCAACGAGCGCCTTGACGGCGTTCCAAAATATGGGCGCGCCCGAGGGCTTCTTGCCCCTCTCTGAGGCCATCATCTACGTCTGCGAGGCGGAAAAGAGCAACTCCGTCGTCATGGCGATGGACGCCGCCAAGGCCGCCGCCCGCGAAAAGCACGACGACGATATCCCCAAGTACCTGCGCGACAACACGATGGGGAGCAAGGAGATGAAGGCGGAGAGCGCAAAGTACAAGTACCCGCACAACTACGGCGGGTGGGTGAAACAGCAGTACCTACCCGACAGTTTGAAGGACGAAGTGTTCTACGCGCCGTCGGAAAAGGGATACGAGGCGACCATACGCGAACTGCGCAAAAAGAAGGGCATGACGAAATAGGCAGTCCGTTATGTGTATATTTTGCATAATTTTATAAAAAAGCGGAAGAAGTGGGCTTTCTCCCGCTTTTTCTCTATATTCACATTGCTTATATATTGTTTACATAATTTTCATAATAGCAATTTGCGGACAGGGGCGGAAATCGTTTGACAAGCGGGGGCGCTGCATGATATTATGAAAGAACAATCGGGGCATAATTTGAATGTATTCATGCGTTTATGCAACTTTTGCGAAAGTTGAAAGCGCGCAAGGAGTTTTGAAATGAAGCGTTGGAAGCCGATCTTTGCCATTCTGTGCGTGGCCGTTCTCACGGCGTGCACGGCGATGTTTGCCGCCTGTTTCGGGGATAAAGATACCACGGAGTACTACGCCGTCACGGTTGCACCCTACGACGGGGAGAAGGGCAGTGTGGAGGTCTCCGCCCCCGCGAAAAGCAAGGGCTATGTGAAGGACGAGCAGGTCACCGTCACCGTCACGCCTGCGCAGAACTGCGTTGTGGAAGAAATGACGGTGAACGACGTTGCCGTGTTGCTCAACGGCGGCAAGTATACTTTCAACGTGCAGGGCGACACCGTTGTCTACGCGGCGTTCGAGTACGTCGGTTGGGCAAATATCGCTTGGCATGAAGATACGCTCGGCACCCTCACCTTCGACGAGGACTACAACATGACGCTCACCGCGTCCGACGGCACGGCGCAGGACGTCGTCATCCTTACGCCCGGCATCGACCTCTCGGAGGGCCTTCCCAAGGTGGAGATCAGCGTGCGCGTGGGGAATACGGCTTACGGCGTTTCGTTCGGGACCTTCCTCACGTTCACAGCGGGATATACCGAATATATTTTCGACAGCGCCGCCGTCTCCGATTTTTCGGATTATGCGGGCACGTGGAAGCAGTACCGCTCGAACAACACGCTTACGGTCACCGCCGCCGGTCTCACCTATCTCGGCAGGACGTACGGCGAATACTATACCGCGTTCGACGGTTCGCATTATGTGAAGTACCGTGCGCCCGCCGATCCCACAGAGCCCGAGCTCGACCCCAAACCGCAACGCTATCTCTTCGGCTATCTCGATAACGAAAAGAAAGTCGTCTATTTCGATTTCCGCAACGGCAACGCGTTCTACTTTACGGCGGACGGTTCCCTGCCTACGGCGGCGTTCCCCGCGGAGTTCTACGGCGCGTGGTGGAACGAAACGTACTATTCGCTGGATATCACATCGTCGGGCGCGACCATCGACGAGAGCGGCGTGCTCTACGCATTTGCGGTCTCCGGCACGGGAAAGGATGCCGTCGTCTATTTCTACTACAACAACCTCTTGTGGACCATGTACATGCGGTACAACGCCGTCACGGGCAAGAACGAGATCGTCATGCACCAGCAGAACAACGTCGTGTTCGCCGCGGTCGAGCCCGTTGCCTTGCCCATCGAATACAGGGGCGAATGGACGGAACTCGACGGCACAAAGACGGTCTCCGTCGACGGCGAGGGCCAACTCGCTTATGAGGGCAAGACCCGCGAGACCACGCGCGATTTGCACGATTTCGGCTTCCACTTTATCACGGACGCGGGCAAGAAGGCGACCGTCATGTACTTCGAGCACGGCACCGTGCTTGCGCTCGACGACGGCGACGGGCATATCGTCTATTACAAAAAAGGGGAACTCACCGGGATCGCCGCGGCCTCCGTGCCCGCGGGCACGTGGACGGCGGGAGAGGGGACGCTTACCGTCTCCGCCGACAAAAAAATTGCGTTCGCGGAAGGCGGCGCGGCGGCGAAGGAGGTTCTCCTCGTCTTTGCGGAGGATGTCACCATGGACGACGTTCCCCGCTATAACGGCGAAGCCATCTACAACGGCGTCTATTGGGAGTTCGACTTCAATAAGACGACGCACACGATCACGCTCACGAGGTACACCGATCTCGCCCGTAGGACGACGCAATCGATTGCGTTTACGCAGGCGGCCGAATAAGGCGCAGGTGTAACCGCCGAACAAACGCAACGCAAAGGGAGAAGGGGAAAGCGCCTCTTCTCTCGTTTGGGTCTTAAAACAAGAAAAACTCGCGGCATCCCGAGGCGAAAATCGCCCAATCCAAGCGGGGCCGTGACACGGGAATTTATGAAAACATTGAAAAAGACGCTCCTACTGCTCTGTTCGCTCTTTGCGCTCGTCCTTTCGCTGGCGATCGCGGGGTGCGGTAGCAAGGCGCCCAAGATCACATTCGAGACGGGCGAGGGCACGCAGATCCCGCCCATCGAGGCGGACGCGGGTACGGATATCACCGATCTCTTGCCCAATGAGCCCGTCCGCGAAGGGTACTACTTCGAGGGATGGTATCTCGATAAGGAATGCTCGGGCGCGGCGCAGGATCTTCCCACCGTCATGCCCGAAAAGAGCGTGACGTACTACGCCAAGTGGGTGGAGGGCGCGGGCGCAAAACTCACCCTCACCACAAACGACGGCGGCGTGCTCGCGAAGTCCTCCTACAACGTGAAGGTGGGGGAGAACCTCTTGGCGTTCCTCGCGGATAAGGCACCCACGCCCAAGGCGGGGCTCAACTTCGCGGGCTGGTATAAAGGCGACAACAAGGTGACGGATCGGGACACCGTGCCCGCTGCGGGCGTCACCGTCACTGCGAAATACAACGCCACTTATACGGTGGAAGTGTACCGCCAGAAAGCGGACGAGACCTACGAGGATCCCACGACGATCACGGGCACCGCGTTCTACGGCGAGCCCTTCTCCTGCGAGAGCCTCATCGGCGCGAGCGTCGAGATGCCCGCGAACTACCACCTCGGCTCCCAAGGCCGCGTGCAGACCGACCGTCTCGGCGTGAACGAAACGTTCCGCGTGTACTTCGACCTCCAAACCTTCTATGTCTTCTACAATGCAAATGCGCCCGAAGGCGCGCAGGTCGTCTCCGACGTCATGCCCATGGGCTCCTACGTCTTCGGCGGACAGCCCACGCTCGGCGAATGCGGCTTTGTGTTGAGCGGCCACTACCGCTTCCTCGGCTGGGCAAAGACGTCCGAAAACGTGCCCGAAGAAGATCTCTTGGCGCCGGGCACGAAGATCGAAGGCAACAACATGAATATCACCCTCTACGCCGTTTGGGAAGAGGGCTATGCCGACGTGTTCGACGGCGACGATATCCTCTATCCCGATACGTATCACAGTGACAAAGTGCACCTCGAGCGCGAGGGAATGGAACTCAAAGAGGGCACCCTTACGGGCGACGATTTTGTGTTCGATCTCAACGGAGAGGGCACCGTCACCCTCACGGGGAAGTTGCTCCGCAAGAGCAAGTATTTCTTCTACTACCGCGACGATTATATCGGCCAGTACGGCGATATCGACAAGACTGACGCCACCCTCGAGATGAAGGCGGGCGGCGTCGTGGAGTACACCGAAGCGGGCGGCGCCAAGCACACGGGCAAATATTCCATCAACGGCGACGGCTACTTCGTCTTTGACGCCGACGAGGGCGAGAGCGACGACTTCCTCTACAACCTCTATACCATGGTGGACGGCACCGAGAACGTCAAGTTCCGCAAGCAAAACAAGGATGAAGAGGGCTTCTACTACGATGCGGACGCCAATATCATTCTCTATCTCGACGGCCTCAGCGGGCTCCGCTACTACTACCATACGAGCAACGCCGAGTATACGGGCTACGACGGCAATCCCACCTACATTGCCATCGGCTACTACGAGGCCCAGAACAACCCGTCGGACGGGGATATTTTCCTCGCCCAGACGCGCGATATCGTCTCCATTCTCAAACAGTTCACCTTCAAGGATCCGCACGTGGCGAGCGTGACGATCGATAGGACCCAATTCCCCGATCTTCCCGAGGATGCGGTGCTCAAGGGCGTCGTCGATATGGATGACGGTGTGCGCGGCAACTTCTCTCCCAAGCGGACGGATCAGTCGAGAAACGAACTCAGCCTCGACGGCTACGGCAAAGCGACCTTCGGCGCCCAAGAGGGCACCTATACGCTGTTCACGTGGCTCAGGAGCGTGGAGGAGGAGAACGGCGAGTCCATCGAACAGTACTATCTCGTCCGCTTTGACCCGTCAGACAGCGAGGAAATCATCTACTTCCGCATGGATCTTCCCTACGATGAATACGTCATCGACCGCACCATCACCGCCGCGGAAAACGAGGCTTACACGGATGCGGTGGGCCGCTTCGATTTCGACAACGACCTGTTCGTGCTCAACATCATCTTCCGGCACGCTTTCGTCATCATCTTTGAGAACGGAGATGCGGAAGTCTGGACGGCCATCGGACAGACCACGCAGGGCAATCTCGTGTACTGCCTCTACACCGAGCTCAACCGCAGGGTGGAAAAGACGGACGAACGGTACGACTTCGCCCCCGATGACGACGGCTCCGCATACAACAAATTCCTGTTCAGCCTCAGCGGCGACAAGGCGCACGTCGAGTTGCCCGATGAGCACGAGGACGTCATCGTCGCAACCGACGTGGACGGAGGACAAACGCTCCACCTCGACTACACGGCGCAGCATGCCTACCTCGGCGATACGTACAGCGAGGCAAATGCCGTCAACTATCAGTACACCATCGGGTATATCGACCTGTACACCTTTACGTTGCAGGACGGCACACAGTTGTACTATTGGACGCAGGCGAATACGCACAACGGATTTAACCTCATTCCCGAACGCTCCATGTACCTCATCAAGATCACGCCCGAACTCGAGGAGACCTCCTATATCGGCTTGCTCTTCTTTGTGGACGGCTTGCCCACGGGAGACGGGGAGAAGGAGACCTATCTTGCCTTCCAGCTCGAGAGCGGCATGTTCCGAATGGTCGGCCGTGGCACGACGGTGGTGAAGGAGGGTGATTACGAGTTTACGCGCTCGGCAAAACTTGCCGACATGGAAAATTCCGACTTCAACGGCTACGATAAATTTATCTTCAAGATCTATGACGACGATGAGGAATTCATCGGCACGTATGTTCCCCGCCATGACGATTTCTCGTTCGACAACCTCGTCGCCGATGGCTACGGCAACTATACCTATACCGACGATGCGGGCAATCCGCACGTTGGCGTCATTGCCGATCTCATCGGCATCGGCAACGGCAGGATCATCTACTTCGACGAGGGCGACAACGGCGGTTACGATTTCATCTTCAAGGTGGAAGGCAGGCGCGTCACCGACGTAACGGATAGCCCCGACGTCGGCTATTGGTATGAGATGGGGAGCAACCAGAATATCAACGAGGATCACTATATCGTGCTCGACGGCTTGGGCAACGCCTACTACTATGAATACGATTACATGTTCGGTACTACCGACGTCAAGGCGGGAACGTACACCCACGCGGCCGATTATTATCTCGATCCCTACGGCGAAAACAGCTTCTTGGAGTACTACATTACCTTTGAAGGGGAGGGCCGTGCGACGTATTATGTCTCCGAACAGCCTTACTCCGACTCCACGGGGATCCAGCAGGGTACGATGCCCCTCTATCAGGTGCAGATCCCGCACCGCGTGGGCGAATTTAACGTGCGCGGCGAGGGCACGATCTCGAGCCAAGGCTATCCGGGCATCCTCGCCACCTATGTCGATATGTTCGGGGAGAGGTACTTCGGCAACATGTACATCGGCACCGTACACACGGGCACGGGCGATCACGGCTTTGTCAACGAAGTCACGGGCAGTCAGGTGCACTTCTGGGCGCTCTATCGTCTGCGGTCGGGCGCTTCGGAGCCCACGGCGGCGAACATGATCGCCGTCAGCGAAGATTTCTTCTTCAAGATCGAAGGCGACGAGCTCGTTCCGCTCTCCCTTCCCTACGGCGACTACGCGCTGTTCGCCGACGGCTTCCTCGATCCCTCGCGGGTTTTGAACCTCGACGGCATCTCCGCCGCCACCGTCAGCTCCAATTCCACCGTCCTGTGGTCGGGCTCCTACGCGTCGCTCGGCTCCGACGAGTATCGGTTTATCTCCGAGGACGGCGAGGTGAATTTCATCTTCCGCCTCTCCACCGAGACGATCGACGACGAAACGGTGTATATCTACGAACAGCACGACGAAGCGAACGACTTTGTGCTGTTCTACGAGGAGGATTGGACGACGCTCGTGCTCAACGGCTACGGCGACGCGCACTATATCAACAGGTACGGCGACCGCATCATCGGCACCTATACCATGTTCGATAAACAGCACAAGATCGGCGCGTTCGAGTCGGATTCGTTCAGCGACGTATTCGAGATCGGCGAAGCCAACACCTATGCTTTCAGGAACCACGCGCAGTACGCCGCCGCCTACTACGCGGCGGACTTCTCCTCCGTCGTCGTCACGGGCACCCGCTTCATCATCGACGGCGCGGAGTACTTCTACACCGTCGCGGGCAGTACCGTCACGCTCTATGCCGTCTCCGGCTTTGCGACGACCACTACAACGCTCCCGAGCGAGGCAACCTATACGTACAATACCAAACAGTATACGAAGTACGCGGAGGGCACAGAGCTCACCTTCACGAATGATGACTACAAGACGCCCCTCACGCTCAAATTCACGCCCGACGGCGCAGACTTCGCGGTGGCGGCGGAATTTGCGGGCATCACGCAGGGCTACCGCGTCGTCGTCTCCTATGAGCTCGTTTCGCAGGGAAAGGATAAGCCGGCCAAACTTACGCTCAAGACGTTGCTCACCTACCTTGCGAGCGGCATGGATACGCGGGTGGAGGAGTACGCGCTCACCCTGCACTTTGCGGGCGCAGAGGGCAACACCTTCACCGTCGAACCGCACGAGCTCGGTACGTTCAAGCGCTACGAGAACGCAGATGAGTATGCGGACGAAGAAACGCAGACGCCGCCCCAGCCCATGGAAGGCAACGATGCTTTCAACATTGCTTCGGGCCATATCGGCGTCGTCAACCTCGAACCCAAGGAGGGCGAGGGCCTCACGATCACGCTCGGCGTCGAGGATAGTCTCGGTGTAGCCCTTGGCTACGAGGGCCCGCTCGACGCCATCCGCACCGAATCGGAATCGGATGCGGGCACATTGGGCAACGTGCGCGCCATCACCTTGCAGAGTAGCGACGATAAGGATTACGTCCTCCGCTTCTGGCTGTATACAGATAAACGGGGCGTCCAACGCTTCATCATGCACTCCATCGTCGTCGAAACGACGGTCGAGGTAGAGGGGATGGGCGAAGTCATGTTCAAGCAACTCTGGGAAAGGGGTTCGCATTATACGGGCAACAAACTGGATATCGTGGGCGTCTCCTTCGAGCAGTATGATACCGATCAGATCATCTTCCAGGAAGCGATCGATGAGAATACGGTAGCGCTCGTGCGCCAGCGCTTCGATTACGCCACCGAGGACACCTACCATCAGGCGTTCGTGTTCACCATAGATAAGGAAGAGGGCTTCATCACGGGCGCGAACAAGACGGGGGATTACGAGTACGGCGAAGTCACCACGAGCGACGTCCGCTACACGTTGCGCTTCCTCTACACGGGCACCGCGGCAGAATTCGAGGTCGCATATATTCTCCGGTTCTCGCAGGAGACGTACCTCAATGCGACGTTTGCACAGGACGAGAGCGATCCGAACGTCTGGACGATCACGACGCCCGAGGCAACGTTTACGGCGACCATCACCGCGGTCAAGGGCGCGGGTCTCACCCTCGAAGCAAAGACGGGCGCATAACGCCCAACCAATAAAACGCTCGGCTCCCCCTCGCGGGGGAGCCTTGTTTTTTACCTTTTCGCGGGGAGCCTCTTTTCGCCCCCTCCTCGGGAGGGGGAAGGGGGGGCGCCAAATCCCCCTCCCCGCAAGCGGGGAGGGGGACACAGGGGGCCTTCCTTATGGCTTTCGGGAAAGGCGACCATATGATATGTGGAGCCTTTCTCCGCAATGAGTGTATCTTTTTTATTCTTCCGCAAGTTTTATGGAGATCGCCATCGCGCGGTACGCTTTCCGCCTCTCCTCGGAGTAGACGGAATTGAGGAAATCCGATAGCGTTTGCGCGGTTTTACAAGTTCCGAACCGCGCGCGCCGCACAAGCGCCAGCCTGTGGCGGTACGTTTTTTCTCCCTCGAACCGCCCCCGTTCCTCAAAGAGATCGCCGAAGCCGTCGAAATAATCGACGCGCGTCACGCGCACGCGGCAACGCCTTTCCCCGCAGAGAAATTCGATGAAGTCCCCGCGGCAGATACAGCCGTGCTTCTCGTCGTTGAGGCGCAACTCCACCGTCTTTTTGCCCGCGGAGACGGCCTCAAACGCTTCGGGGCACAGGTGCATTTCAAAGGTCTCGGCAAGTTCCGCGCGCTTTTGGATGCGCTTTTCGTCCACGCCCCACGGGGGCAAAATAATTTCCCGCCGCTTCTCTCCCATCATCGCCTCGATGGTATCCATGTACCACGCCATGTACGCCATGCCGTTCTTGTCGGGCAGGTTCAAGGCCCTCGCCATCACGCCGCCCCAGCCCCGCCACGAGTAGCACATTTTGGTGCCGTCGTTGAGAACAGGCGTTCCCGTCGCCCCGTCCTGGTGGGTGTTCCCGCCGAACTTATAGCCGCCCGCGCGGAGGGCCTTCACCACGGCGCGAAGCACCGCCCCCGAGTCTCCCTTGTGGTCGGGAAACCGCCTGTCCGTATCGTAAGTCCAGCCGATGACTTCAAATTTCATGCTTTCTCCTCGCCCGCGCGCGCAAAGGTGAACGCCGCCACAAAGTACAGTTCTCTCTCCCCGTTCGGATATTTCTCGGCGAGTTCGCGGTGCAGCGCGGGCGCGTCATAGCCTCGATAGAGGGCGCGCCGCACAAGATTTTTGCGGCGGCGAAGTTCCTTTTCGTCCGCCTCGTCCCCGCCGAACAGCGCGGCGAAGGAGGGGAAACTCTCCACCGACGTTACTTTCACGCGGCACTGTTTTTCCCCGCATTGATAGAGCAGAAAATCGCCCTCGCACATCGCTTCGAGCCCGTTTTCACGGGTACAGAACTCCACCGTCTTCTTGCCCGAAGCGACGGCGTCGAACGCGGCGGGGGAGACTTCAAAGGGAAAGGTCTCGGCAAGTTCGGCGCGGGGACGGATGCGGCTCTCGTCCACGCCCGCGGGCGGAAGCATGAGTTCCTCGCCGTCCAAGAGCGTCCGCTCGATGTCCATGTACCAGGCCATGTAGTCGGGGCCGTTTTCGTCGTAGAGGGAGAGGGCCTCCGCCATTATGTAGCCCCATTCGCGGAAGGAGAACTGCGCCCGCGTGCCGTCGCTCAAAACGGGCGTACACGCGTCGTCGCTCTGGTGCGTGTCGCCGCCGAAGCGGAACCCGCCCGTGCGGATGGCCTCTGCCACGGCGCGGTCCACGGCGTCGTAGTCCCCGCAGTGCGCGGGGTATTTCTCATCCTCGTAATTTGTCCACCCGATGACCTCAAACTTCATGCTCTTATTATACGCCTCACATGCGCGTTTGTCAATGCGCGATGGTATCGAGAAAGGCGGCGAGCGCGGCGGACTGCGAGGGGGAAAGTTTTTTGATCTTTGTGAGAAGCGCGCGGTCGGCGGGGGAGAGTTCCGCGCCGCTCGTCCGCCCGAACAGTTCGTCGAGCCCGACGTGGAAAATTTCGCACAGCCGCACGACGGTATCGAGGTCGGGCTCGTTCACGCCGTTTTCCCAGTTGCTCACGTTGCGCTGTGCGCTCGAAAGTTTTTCCGCAAGTTCCTTTTGCGTCATCTGAAATTCTTCCCGCAGTTCGCGGATTTTTAACTGCATATTCCCCGCCTGTTTACCAATTTATTTTCTACATTTTATCTAAAATATTTCTCAAATGCTTGACATTGCAATTTTATTACCGTAGAATAGAAGTATAATTACTAAAAAGGAGAAGAAACAATGTCGCTTATACAATGTCCGAAGTGCGGAGGGCCGGTCTCGGATACGGCGGGAGAATGTGTACATTGCGGGTTTGCGTTCAAAATTTGCCCCGACTGCGGCGCAGTTTTGGCAAAGGATGCGGAAAAATGCGAGCACTGCGGTTTTGTGTTTCAGGAGACAGGAGCCGTTCCCGAAGCCTCTACCGAAGTTCCTCACGAAGCGTCTTCCGCGCAGGATACGCCCAAGAGTTACAAGCCGAGAGACTACATAAAAGAGTGGGAAAATAGCGGTGAGCAAGCCTCATGGCTGAAACGCTCCCGCAAATTTTCTGTTTTCATCGAACTTGCGGATCTGTTCATTCTATTGGTGTCATTTTTCCTTGTATTCGGCTTGAAAGGGGCAGACCCATTGAAACAAGTTTCGGAATTTCATCATTATCAGTTGGCGTCGAAGATCCTATGGGTCATAAGCGTGAGCGTATCTGTCATTACTTTGACATGCGCAGATGAGATAAGGGAAACATGCCTGATAGATTCTTTTGTAAAATGGGTAAAGAAAGAGAATATCAATTTGTTGCAACACGTGACGGATTCCTATGATAAATATGTGGAAGTGACCGAAAAAGAAGCATTGGACTTTCAGCATGAAATGGTTTGCGCATATGTAACGGGGAGTCGGAAAGGAAGCGTGCTGCGTCTCTTCTCGGTGACCTTTTCGGGAATTCTCAGCGTAGCGATCATTGTTTTATTGTCCCTTTGGGGCAGTTGGGAGTTCTTTCCGCAATATTACAATTACATACTATTTCAAATCGATGCTTGGGGGAGTTTGAATTATATACTCTTGATCGTTGCGGGCAGTTTGATTGTATTAGAAGTGATTTTTTCCTTAGGCATGAAATGGCTTGTCTTTCGCCGTGCCGGGAAATTTATCGAACATGAAATCGTCAAGAGGAAATAATCTTTGACGCCCGTCCAAGCAAAAAAACGGCTCCCTCAAATGGGGAGCCGTTTTTCTGTCATAAATTCTTACTTTTCCAAACTCTTCTTCGCCTTCTCCACAACGTTCTCCACGGTGAAGCCGAATTTTTGGAAGAGCAAGGGCGCGGGGCCGCTTGCGCCGAAGGTGGTCATTCCGACGATCTCGCCCTTGTCGCCCGCGTACTTGTACCAGCTGTACGGGCTGGCCGCCTCCACGCACACGCGCGCCTTGACGGCGGAGGGAATGACGCTCTCCTTATACCGTTCGCTCTGCTTTTCGAACTCCTCGATGCAGGGCATGGAGACGACGCGCGCCTTCACGCCTTCCTCTGCGAGCGCGGCCTTCGCCTTCACGCACAGTTCCACTTCGGAGCCCGAGGCAATGAGCAGAATATCGGGCGTGCCCTTGCAATCTTCGAGCACATAGCCGCCCTTGAGGGCTTTGAGCCCGCTGTTTTCGTATTGCGGCAAGTTCTGCCTTGTGAGAACGAGCGCGGTCGGGGCCGTCCCCGTGAGGGCGGAGATCCACGCCGCCGCCGTCTCCTTGCCGTCCGCGGGGCGGTACACCTTCATGTTGGGAATGGAGCGGAGCGCGATGAGTTGCTCCACGGGCTCATGGGTGGGGCCGTCCTCGCCGACGCCGATCGAGTCGTGCGTCAGAATGTAGACGACGGGGATATCCATGAGCGCGGAGAGGCGCATTGCGTGCTTGCAGTAGTCGGAGAAGATGAAGAAGGTCGAGCAGTACGCATGAATGCCGCCGTGCAGTTGCATGCCGTTGGTGATGGCGGCCATGGCGTGCTCGCGGATGCCGAAGTGCATGTTCCTGCCCGCATAGTTCCCGGGCTGGAAGTCGCCGTAGGTCACGGCGTCCGTGTCCTTCATGTTGGAGAGGTTGGAGGGCGCAAGGTCGGCGGAGCCGCCCATGAGGGAGGGCACGTTCGCCGCGATCTTCTGCAAGACCTGCGCCGAGGTCTGGCGGGTCGCCATGGGCTTTTCAAAGTCGAAGAGCCCGTCGATCTTGGCAAGGTCGGGCAGTTCGCCTTTCATCGCGGCCCTGTATTCGGCGGCGAGTTCGGGGTAAGCCTTTTCGTATTCGGCGAACATTGCCTTCCACGCGCGCTCCTTTTTGGCGCCGCGGCGGCCTGCCGTGCGGGTGTGCTTCAACACCTCTTCGGGCACCTCGAAGGGGGCCCACGTCCAGCCGAGTTTCTCCTTGGTCTTTTGCAGATTTTCGGCGCCGAGAGGGGAGCCGTGGCACTTGTGGCTGCCCTCCAAGGGGGTGCCGTAGCCGATCTTGGTCTTGCAGATGATGATGGAGGGCTTCTTGGTCTCCGCCTGCGCCTTCTTGATGACGTTTGCGATCATGCGCACGTTGTCGGGATTTTTCACGAGGTCCACTCTGAGGACCTGCCAATTCTGCGCTCTGAAGCGTTCGGCGACGTCCTCTTTGAAGGTGATATCGGTGTTGCCCTCGATGGTAATGTCGTTGTCGTCGTAAAAGACGATGAGTTTGCCCAGTTCGTGCGTCCCCGCAAACGAGCACGCCTCATAGGAGATGCCCTCTTCGAGGCACCCGTCGCCCACGAGCGCATAGGTGAAGTGGTCCACAACGGGGAACCCTTCGCGGTTGAACTTCGCGGCGAGGTGCGCCTCGGCGACCGCCATGCCCACGGCGTTGGCAATGCCCTGCCCCAAGGGGCCCGTCGTCGTCTCCACGCCCACGGTGTGGCGGTATTCGGGGTGCCCGGGGGTGAGGCTCCCGAGTTGGCGGAAGTTCATAATGTCCTCGATCTTGAGCCCGAAGCCGTAGAGGTAGAGCAGGGAATATTCGAGCATGGAGCCGTGCCCCGCGGAGAGGACAAAGCGGTCCCTGTCGTCCCACTTGGGGTCCTTGTTATTGAACTTCAAGAAGTTCTGCCACAGGGTGTAGGCAATGGGCGCGGAGCCGAGGGGAAGTCCGGGGTGACCCGAATTTGCCTTCTGAATGGCTTCCGCGGAGAGGATTCGGATGGCGTTGATGGTTGTCTGTTTCATGATATATTCTCCTTTTTATTTTTCAATGATTTTGAATTTGCCTTTCAGCAGTTTTTCTTTGCCCAAGCGGAAACTTTCGCCTCCGACTGCTCTGCCTCTGCGCCGTGCACGGAGAGCCCCGCGGCAACGGTTGCGCCCTTGCAGATGTCTTTCAGTTGCCTTTCGCTCGAACCCATGCCGCTGCCCTCATTGGTGCAGAAGGGCACGATCTTCTTGCCCGAAAGGTCGTAGTGTTCGAGGAAGGTGCACATACACATGGGCATCTGTCCCCACCAATTCGGGTAGCCTATGAAAATCATATCGTACCCCGAAATATCCTCTACATATCCCTTAATTTCGGGGCGGGCATTTGCGCGCAGTTCGGCCTTCGCCTCCTCGATGCACTTGTAATAATCGTCGGAATAGGGCTTCACGGTCTCGACTTCAAAGAGATCTCCGCCGACGGCCCTTTGGATGAACTCCGCAACGCGCGCGGTATTGCCCTTTTGCAGGTTTTTTATCGCGCCGTTCCAATAGTTTTCACCCTTGCGGGAATAGTAAACAATGAGATTTTTCATATCTTACGCCTCTTCATACTTAGGGCGGAAGGAGGCAAACGCGTCGAGTTGTTCGTCGGTGCGGTGGTAGTAGCGCACGCCGCGGTTCAGTTTGGCGATCTC
>CANRDX010000025.1 GCA_947629485.1 uncultured Clostridia bacterium | reverse complement strand
TCGCTAAATTATAAAAGTAAATCCGAACCATTCACTCGTTACGAGTATTTGGTTCGGATTATACTGACTTGGTGCCGGTGATCGGGGTCGAACCGATACGGTATTTCTACCACAGGATTTTGAGTCCAGCGCGTCTGCCAATTCCACCACACCGGCTTCTATGAAAAATTATATAAAAACCCACGGAAAAAATCAAGCGTTTTCATCGTCCATTCCAAGAATTCTCATCGAAATTCTTGCAAGAAAAATACGCCGAAGTTGTACTTATTTGCCACAGCCCGCAAAAAATGATAAACTGTATTCGAGGATATCATCATGTTGATCAACGTAGGACTTCGCACAGACATCGTACATCACTACACCGAATGGCTCTTTCAGCGCTTTCACGAAGGGTTCGCCTACTCCCGCAATCCCCTCTTCCCCGGGCGAGTGACGGAGTACGCGCTCGACCCCGAAAAGGTGGACGCCGTGCTCTTCTGTTCCAAAAATTATGCGCCCGCCCTCGCCCGCATTCGGGAGATCACGTCGCGGTTCAGAACGCTCTTTCACTACACTGTCAACGCCTACGGAAAGGATATGGAGCCGAACACGCCCGACTTTGCGACGAACGTTGAAACGCTTCGCTCCCTCTCGCACATCGTCGGAAAACAGCGCGTTTTTTGGCGTTACGATCCCATTCTCATCACGAAGCAGTACACGGCTTCGTGGCATTTTGAAAATTTTGAACGGCTTGCGGCGGCGATCGCGCCCTACGTCTCGGGCTGTATCGTCAATTTCGTGGAAATGGCGAACGGACTTCACGAGCGCATGCCCGAGCTGATGATGATCGCGCGAAGCGACCGCCGCGATATCCTCATGGGGATCGGATCCATCGGCAAGAAATATTCCCTCCCCATCCGCCTTTGCGGGATCGGGGGAAACGACGCGTCGCTCGGGATCGCGCGGGGCGGGTGTGTGAATCTATCGGACATCGCGCGGGCGAACGATTGCAGCTTCCGCGACATCAAACACGAGGGAAACCGTCGGAATTGCGCCTGTATCGAGAGTCGCGATCTCGGGTGGTACAACAGCTGTTTGAGCCAATGCCGCTACTGTAACGCCAACCGCGATCCGTCGTCGGTGCGCGCAAATTACGAACGGCACGATCCGAAGTACCCTCTTCTGATCGGAACGTTGCGGCAGGACGATACGCTTACGCAGAGCCGTCAGACAAGTTTCCTTTTACACGGAAACGGTCAAATGTCGCTGTTCTGAAAAAAAGTCCCCTTCGGGACTTTCCAACGCATTATTTTGTGATGACGGAAACAAAGAATCCTTCGTAGAGCGACGTCGGCAAGACGGTGAATCCGACCTTTGAACGGAGCGCGGGCAGGGAAGAAAACGGCTCGGCGGGGAGCGCCTTCCCCTCTCCCTTCGCGAGCGCCTTTTGCACGATCTCCTCGTTCTCCTCGCGCAGGATGGAGCACGTCGAATAGACGAGTTTTCCCCCTTTTTTCAGGAGTTTCAACGCTTTTAAGAGCAGTTTTTCCTGCATGGCGGCGCATTTGCGCATGTATTCCCCGGAGAACCGAATGGGAGCGGAGGCGGTCGCCGTCCCGCTACCCGTGCAGGGAGCGTCGAGCAAGATCTTGTCGAACCGAAAGGCGTCGTCCAGCCGCAGTGCGTCCATATGCAGGGCGGTCACGCGCGAACAGCCTTGACGGTTCAAATTGAATTTCAGCCGTTCAAAGCGGACGCGGTCGCGCTCGCAGGCAGTGATAAGCGCCCTCCCGCGGGAGAGCGCATAGAGTTCGCATGTTTTCCCGCCGGGTGCGGCGGTCATATCGAGCACGCTCTCGCCTTCGGCGGGAGCAAGATAGAGCGGCGGCAACATGGAGGAAAGGCTTTGCAGATAGATCTTCCCCTCACGATAAATGGGAAGCTCTTCGATCGTCTCTTCTGCGGCGTCCGCAATAAGAGCGTCTTGATACCAATCGACGTTGCGGCAGGCAATCCCCGCCGCAGAAAGTACGCGCACTATCTCCTCTGCGTCGGCGCGGAGGGCATTGACGCGCAACGTAACGGAGCGATCGCGGACAGACAAGATCTCTTGCGCGCGCGATTCGCCGTATTGCGCCGCGATATGCAAGAAAAGCGGATCCGTCAGATGAGCGAGAGCCATTCCTTGATATCGCTCTCGGGCGTGACCTGCTTGTTATCTTCAAATTTTACGTTCAGGACGGGACCGACCTCCGCACCGCGGAGCGCCTTTCTGAAATCGCTGGGCGTATGGCCGAGCCAGCCGCCGTTCGTCGCAAAGGGAAAGACCTTCATCCCGTTCCACTTCTTGCCCGTCATGAAGGACTTCACAGCGGGAGCGAACGAATACCACCACACGGGCGTTCCGATGAGCACGGCGTCGTACTTGGAGAAATCGACGCGATAAGGAGCGAGCTGCGGGATATAACCGGTGTTTACCTCGCGCTTTGCAAGGCCGAGAAGAACGTCGTAATCGTCGGGATATGATTTCACCGTGCGGATTTCAAGAATGTCCGCCTTCAACGCCTGTGCGATCTTACGGGCGACGGCGCGGGTGTTTCCGCCGAGAGAATAATAGACAACAAGTTTTTTCATGCGATACCTCCGCATATACTTTCAAGTTCATTATAACATATTCTGCCAAAAAAGTAAATAACCGTAATTGATTTTTTTCACGAAAAATTAAATAATTTTTCAAAAAGAGCGCCTAAATAGCGCCCTTTTTACACTTGTTAAAAGAATGTTGCGACTTCCTGCTCGGGCGGAGAAGCGTAGTCGAGCGCGGTCGCTTTGAGCACAGGCCCCTCCTGCCCGTAGATCGGGTGGTACTGAACGTCGATGCGCGCTGTGATCGTGACCCAATCCCGCGTTTTGAGCGGAAGCGTCGAAGCGTGTAGGCAGACAAGCCCGCTGTACGAAATATCCGCCTCACAGCACGTCATGATGTGTCTGCCGACGACGATCGTGCCGCTCTTCATGCGCTTATCCGTTGCGACAAGCCCCTTGAACCGCACGAGCTTGCCCGCGTATTTGGGCGTCTCTTCGATGAGGTCGCGGTAGAAGAACGCATAATCCTTGTCCTCGATCTCGATGAGATCCGCGTCGACGTCGAAGGGAAGCGGATCGACGATCTCGTCGTATTCCGCCCTTCCGTCCCTGTACTCGTACACGATCCCGGGGCGGCGCGAAACGCCGCGCACGATCTTATGAAATTCCTCTTTTGAATAGCTCTCGTTGAAGCGATTGAATACGACCATGTCGGCGTACTGGATCTTATCAAAGACGAGCTGGCGCATGTTCTTATTGTATGCGGAGAAGGTCGACGAATCAAAGAACGTCATCACCTGCGCGATCAGCCAGCCGTCTGGCATCGCCTCGAACAGCTTGTCGAGCGTCAGCATGCCGTTGTATTCCACGACGACGCGCTCGGGCTTGTGTTTTTTCATGAGTTCCGCGAGCGCGGCGGCAGAAAGATTTTCCTGCGAAAGCGTTTCCACCGCAAACCGCTTCACGGCGAACCGCGAGGGATCGAACTCCTCCTCCCCCTCTTCGAGAACGAGAAGAAGCGTCCGCTCCCCGCCCTCGTCGAACCGCTCGTCCTCAAACGTCTCTTGGATAAATTTCGTCTTTCCCGCGTCGAGGAACCCGAGAAAGAGATAAACAGGTATCTCCCTTGCCATATTACTTCAAAAACAGCTCCCCGAGCTTCTTTTCGTCGAGATCGCACCCAATGACGCAGAGGCGCCCCGTGACGATCGCGCCGCCCGTGCGGATATCCGCCTCTTCGGGCACATAGTCGAAATACAGCCATTCGCCGTCGCCGCCCACGATGCCTTTGGCACGCAGAACTGTGCCGTAAGCGCCCGTATCGAACGCTTTGAGGCACTTTTGAAGTTCTTCCCGCGTGAAGCGCTTCGCGGTCTCGACGCCCCAGCTTGTAAATACCTCGTCGGCATGGTGGTGATGATGTTCCCCGTGGTGGCATTCACATTCGGGGTCGTCGCACTCCTCCTCATCGTGGTGATGGTGATGATGTTCCCCGTCGTGGTGACATTCGCACTCGGGATCGTCGCACTCCTCCTCATCGTGGTGATGGTGATGATGTTCCTCATGCGTTTCGCGGGCAAGTTTTTCAAGCTCGCTCGCGAGCGAATCGGTCTGCTGGATCGCGGCGAGAAGGTCGCTTCCGCCCAAAAGATCCCAATCCGTCGTGACGATCGTCACCGAGGTGTGCTGTTTCAACAGCTCCACGGCTTCCGCGGTCTTCTGCGCGTCGGCGGTGTGGGATAGAACGATACAGCTCGCATTATCCACCTGATCGAGGAAGAATTCCCCGAAATTTTTCAGATACGATTTGCATTTCTTCGCGTCCACGACGGTGCAGAAGGCATTGAGACGGCTGTTCGGAACGTCGGCGCGCTGGACGGCTTTGATGACGTCGGAGAGCTTCCCGACGCCCGACGGCTCGATGAGGATGCGGTCGGGAGAGAAGCGCGCAGCCACCTCTTTAAGCGCCTTTGAAAAGTCGCCGACGAGGGAGCAGCAGATACAGCCCGAGTTCATTTCCGTGATCTCGATGCCCGCGTCCTGCAAAAATCCGCCGTCTACGCCGATTTCGCCGAACTCGTTTTCGATCAGTACGACTTTCTCGCCCCGATACGCCTCTTGAATGAGTTTTTTGATGAGCGTCGTCTTGCCTGCACCCAAAAAACCGGAAAAAATATCGATTCGGATCATAAATATACGCCTCTTTGAGAGATTATCGTATAGTATATACCCCGCAAAGCGGGGCGTTCAAACATATTTTTTACAATTTGAAAGCCCGCGCGGAAGGATATTCCGCACGGACTTAGCCCAAAAGCCTATTTCTCAGAGCGCCCAGTTCCCGTTCTTGAAGATCTGAACGCGCTCGCCGCTCTTCGTGACGCCGACGACGTCGAGATCCTTTGCGCCGATCATAAAATCGACGTGGATCAAACTGTCGTTGATGCCCTTCTTATGAAGTTCCTCCGCCGACATGCTCTCATAGCCTCGCACGCACTCGTTGAACCCCCTGCCGAGGGCAAGGTGGCAGCTCGCGTTCTCGTCGAAGAGCGTGTTATAGAAGAGGATTCCCAACTGATTGATGGGCGAATCGTAGGCGATGAGGGCGCATTCGCCGAGCATCTTCGCGCCGTCGTCCATCGAGATCATCTTTTCGAGAAGCGCCTGATTCTTCTTCGCCTTGACCTCGACGACCCTGCCGTTTTCAAAGCGCAGGGAGAAATCTTCGATCAGCTCGCCCTGATAGGAGAGCGGCTTGGTGGAATAGACGATCCCCTCGGCTTCGCCCGCTTTCGGAGAGATGAAGATCTCCTCCGAGGGAATGTTGGGATTGAAATATTTGCCGTCGATCGTCTCCTCGCCGCCCCCGCAGAACGTGCTGTTTTCGATCAGACCGACTTTGAGATCGGTGCCGTTCGAGGATCTGTATTCGAGGGAAACGAGTTTGAGACGGTTAAGATGATCGCATTTCGCGGCAAGCTCATCGTTGTGATAAAGCCACGCGCGGACGGGATCGGGGCCGTCGGCGCGCGAAGCCTGCAAGATGGCGTCCCACAGCGCGTCCACCCCCGTGTTGCCGAGATTCTTATCCGGGAACACCTTCTTCGCCCACGCCTTGCCGGGAACGGCCGCGATGCACCACTGGTACTTGTTCTCCATGCTGTCGCGATAGGGCTTAATCACCTTGCTGCGCGCGCTGCGCACCGCGGTGAACTTATCCTGATCCACCCCTTTCAACCCGTCGGGATCGGCGGATTCGAGGTAGAGCATCGCGGGAAGTTCGTTGAGACGGTGTTCGAGCTTCTCGATCTCCCATTTCTCGAACTTTTCGAGAACTTCCTGCTTCGCGTACTTATAGTGAAGCGGCGTGAGTGCTTGGTGCGACCACTCGACGGTGACCTTTCCCGCACCCGCGCGGTACAACTCCTCGACCACCATTTCTACGAACTCGGGTTGATCAAGCTCCGCCTGCACGACGACCCATTGCCCCTTCCTCACGTTGACGCCCGTCTTGGCGAGCAACTTCGCATATCTGCGCAACTGTAATTTGTTCATGTGAATCACCTCTCAAAACTGTATTATTCTCAAAAAAGCGGTCATTTGACCGTGATATCAAAGTATTATGTTAGATATAGTACTACATTCCCGCTCGCAAGTGTGCGTTTGACGTCGATCACGCGCTGGTTGGAGGAGCCGCGAAAGCGCAGGCGGATATCCTTCAACTCCTCGACGAAGGGGCCGTCTACGAGCACGTCTAAAAGAGAGATCAGCTCCGCCGTCGCCTCGCAGTTTGCGTGCGGCTCTTTCAGTGCGCCGTCCTGATAGGTATAACCCGTATAGCACCAGATCGTCTTTGCGGGAAAACGTTCGCGCACGCGGCGCACGAAGGGCAGAAGTCCCCTTTGGTTAGAAGGCTCGAAGGGATCGCCGCCGAGCAGGGAAAGCCCCGCGATGTAGTCGGGGGCGAGTGCTTCCATGATCTCCTCTTCCAACGCGGGCGTAAACGGCGTTCCGTAGCCGAAATCCCACGCGACGCGGTTAAAGCAGTTCTTGCAATGTCTCGTACAGCCTGAAACGAAGAGGGAAACGCGAACTCCCTCTCCGTTTGCAATGTCTGTCTTTTTGATCGCAGCGATATTCATCAGAGATGCAGCACCCGATCCTTGATTTCCTGCGTTCTCCCCTGATTCCAATACTGCGTGCCGATGTATCCGCAAGTGCGCCGCGCGACGTTCATCTTGCTCTGGTCGCGGTTATGGCAATGCGGGCACTCCCAAAGGAGCTTTCCGTCTTCCTCGACGATCTTGATCTCGCCGTCGTAGCCGCACACCTGGCAGAAATCGCTCTTCGTGTTGAGTTCCGCATACATGATGTTGTCGTAGATGTACTGCATGACGGCAAGCACGGCGGGGATATTGTCCTGCATGTTGGGAACTTCCACATAGGAGATCGCGCCGCCCGGCGAAAGCTGCTGGAATTCGCTCTCGAATTTGAGCTTTGTGAAGGCGTCGATCTGTTCCGTCACGTGCACATGGTAGCTGTTGGTGATATAGTTCTTGTCCGTCACGCCGGGGATCACGCCGAACCGCTTTTGCAGGCACTTCGCAAATTTATACGTCGTGCTTTCGAGCGGCGTGCCGTACAGGGAGAAATCGATGTTGTGTTTCGCCTTCCATTCCTTGCACTTATCGTTCATGTGCTGCATCACGGCGAGCGCGAAGGGCTTCGCCTCTGCATCGGTATGCGACTTGCCCGTCATGTACTTGGTGCATTCGTAAAGCCCCGCATAGCCGAGCGAGATGGTGGAATAGCCGCCGTAGAGCAGTTTGTCGATCGTCTCGCCCCTCTTCAAGCGGGCAAGCGCGCCGTATTGCCAGAGAATGGGCGCGGCATCGGAAAGTGTGCCTTTCAGACGGTTGTGGCGGAACATGAGCGCCTTATGGCAGAGTTCGAGCCGCTCGTCGAAGATCTTCCAGAACGCCTCCTCGTCGCCCTGCGAAGAAAGCGCGACGTCCACGAGATTGATCGTCACGACGCCCTGATTGAACCTGCCGTAATACTTCGGCTTGCCGTCTTGGTCGACGTAGGGCGTGAGAAAACTGCGGCAGCCCATGCAGGTGTAGCAATGCCCCTCGCCGTTCTTGTCCACCTTGAATTCGAGCATCTTCTTTTCCGAAATATAGTCGGGCACCATGCGCTTCGCCGTGCATTTTGCGGCGAGAACGGTGAGATCCCAATACTTCGTGCCCTCGCGGATGTTATCCTCTTCAAGGACATAGATGAGTTTGGGGAAGGCGGGCGTGACCCACACGCCCGATTCGTTCTTCACGCCCTGAATGCGCTGGTTCAGCGTCTCCTCGATGATCATGGCGAGATCGTCGCGCTCCCTTTCGTTGCGCGCCTCGCCGAGATACATGAACACGGTGACGAAGGGCGCCTGCCCGTTGGTGGTGAGCAGCGTCACGACTTGGTATTGAATGGTCTGGATCCCCTTCTTGATCTCCTCGCGGAGCCGCTTTTCCACGATCGCCGTGATCGTATCCTCCATGACGGCAACGTTCGCAAGCTCGGCGGTGACTTCGGCACGGATCTTTTTACGGCTGATATCGACGAAGGGTGCAAGGTGCGTGAGCGAGATGCTCTGCCCGCCGTATTGGTTGGAAGCCACCTGCGCGATGATCTGCGTCGCGATATTGCACGCCGTGGAAAAAGAATGCGGCTTTTCGATGAACGTTCCCGAGATCACCGTGCCGTTTTGGAGCATGTCTTCGAGATTGACGAGGTCGCAGTTGTGCATGTGCTGCGCAAAATAGTCCGCGTCGTGGAAGTGGATCAAGCCCTCGTCGTGCGCGCGGACGATATCGGGCGAAAGGAGAATACGGCGCGTAATATCCTTGCTGACTTCCCCCGCCATATAATCGCGCTGGACGGAGTTCACCGTGGGATTCTTGTTGGAGTTCTCCTGCTTCACCTCTTCGTTATTGCTCTCGATGAGCGTGAGGATCTGCGCGTCGGTCGTATTGGCCTTGCGCACAAGCTCCCGCGAATAGCGGTAGGTGATATATTTGCGGGCGACGGCAAACGCCTTTTGATCCATGATCTGGTTTTCCACAAAGTCCTGTATCTCCTCCACGTTGACTGCGCGGTTGAGATCTGACGCCAAAGCGGTGACTTTATCTGTGATCGTGCGGATCTGCTCTTCGCTCAGGCGGTTGCCCTCGCTCACTTCTGCATTTGCCTTATGGATCGCATTGACGATCTTTGCACGGTCGAACGCTGTTTCCGAACCGTTACGCTTGATGATCTTCATTTCAAACTCCTTCGTTTGAGCTGCTTTTCCCCTTTCTTACTTCCCGAAAGAATAAGAGCGTCCCCTCGCGAGGGAACACTCCTATTATACACTTTCCATATCCTTCCTGTCAAGGGTTTCGCACTATATTTTGACAGAAATTTTTCAGGCACCACTATATATTGTGGTTTTGCCGATTTTTGGCGGTTTTTGCGTTGTGAAACAGAAAGCGCAAAAAGTTACACGCAAGATCAGATGAGAACGGTCCCGTTGATTTCCAAAGAGAAGCGGCAGCCGAGAAATTTTGCCGCCTTGCGGCAGAGCTTCATGCGCACGAAATAAATTTCAAAATAGTCCATCACAGAGCACATTTTGTCGTCGATCTGAATGTGGAGGGTGATCGCCCCTTCCTCGACGGTGAGGTAGGAACGCTCCGCGGCGAGGTTGACGCGGTCGTGGATATCGGCGTCGCGGATGTCGCGGATCTCCTTTTTGACGCGGCTCTTGTGAACGTCCGCTTTGTCGGCGATGATGAGGGCGCTCGAAACGTCGGAGACGGGCGTGCCGTACTGCTCGTCGTGGTTGCCGATCGCCATCATGATCTCCGCCGCGCTGCGGCTGTCCATGCCGAGGCGGGTGAGGATATTGTAGGCGAGCAAAGCCCCGCTCTGCGCATGGTCGGCGCGGTTGATGCAGTTCCCGATATCGTGAAGATAGCCCGCAATCTCCGCGAGGCGGATGCGCTCCTCATCGGCGCCGAGACCGCGCAGGATCTCTCCCGACCATTTGCTCACGATCCCGGCATGGCGGCGCGAGTGCTCGGTGATCCCGAGCGCCCTGATCTGGCTCTCCGCCATATTCATGATGGCCTCGACTTCGCCGTCCGCCTTGATGGTCGCAAGATCTATCATTTCTAAAACTCCGTTACGCTGAGACTGTTGTAGATCTCCTCATACTTCTGCTTGGTGAAGGAGACCATGCCGTACGTCGTGACTGCCGCCGTTCCCGCAGCGACGCCCGCGCGCAAGATCTCTTGAAGGGGCGCGCCCTTCTGCATCATGACCGCGGCGGCCGCGACCATGCCGTCCCCCGCGCCGACGGTGGAATTCACCGCGACGTTGATGCTCTTACAATAATAGTTTTTGGTGCCGTTGGTGAGGATCGCGCCGTCCTTCCCGAGGGAAAGGAGCACCGATCTTGCGCCGCGATCCAAAAGTTCGCGGCAGGCGGCGAGCACGTCGTCCTTGCCGTTCAGTTCCTTCCCGAGCGACTCTTCGAGTTCTTCGCGGTTCGGCTTGACGAGATCGACGCCCGCCTGCAACGCGGCAAAGAGCTTTGCGCCCTTTGTATCCGCGATACGGAGAGAATGGGGATCGACGGCGCGGCAGACCTCGCGGTAGTAATCCACGTCTACGCCGCGCGGAAGACCTCCCGAAACGACGGTGACGTCTGCCTCGGCAGAGAACGAACGGACGGACGCAACGAGTTCCACGAGCTTTTCGGGAAGAATGTTCCCGCCGACGTCGTTGATCTCCGTGAGCATGGATCTATGGTCGATACACTTCCAATTCTCCCGCACTCTTCCCGCGTTCCAGACGAAGTCGCAGGGCACCCCTTCCTCTTCGAGCGAATGCACGAACGCCTCGCCGTTTTCGCGGTACATAAATCCCGTGACCCGCGCCTGCTCGCCCAGCCGCGCCGCACCGATCGCAACGTTGATCGCCTTTCCCGTAAAGGAGAGCGTCTTGCTCTTGACGACATTGACCCTTCCGATGTTCAGCGAATCCAACTCGACCGTGACGTCTACGCTCGGACTCATGCAGACGGTTAAAATCATGCTGTCTCCTTATTCCGCAATTTTCCGCGACACGAAGAGTGACGGAACATGCTCCGTCACCTTTTCGCCCCTCTATCTTACCACTTTTTTCCTGAAATTTCAAGACCTTTTTCAAAAAAAGTTGTGAGAATAATTCATTTTTTGTTTTATGGAAACGTTTTACATCGAGATCATCTGCAACGTTTCATACAGCTCGTAGTTGAACGTTTTCTTCATGGAGACCGCCTCGATGATATCCATATCGATGATCTTGTTCTGGCGGATCCCCACGACGCGGTTCCCGATCCCGTCCTTCAACAGGCGCACCGCCTTGTTGCCGAACTGCGCGGCGAGCATCCTGTCTGCCATCGTCGGCGAGCCGCCGCGCTGGATGTGCCCGATACAGGTGGAGCGGACGGAATATTCGGTCACGTTTTGCAGCTGCTTGGCAAACGCGTCGGCGCTCATCACGCCCTCGGCGACGACGATGATATTGGAATGCTTCCCGCTGGCGCGCGAGCGGTTGATACGCATCACGACGTCGTCCATATTATACGGGACTTCGGGAACGATGATGATCTCCGCGCCCGATGTGATGCCCGTGTAGAGCGCGATATCGCCGCAGTGCCTGCCCATGACTTCCACGACGGAGATCCGTTCGTGGGAATTCATCGTATCGCGCAGTTTGTTGATGATCTCGATACAGGTATTGACCGCCGTATCGAACCCGAGCGTATAATCGGTATATTCGAGGTCGTTGTCGATGGTGCCGGGAATACCGATCGTGGGGATTCCGTAATTCTCCGTAAGGCACTTTGCGCCGCGGAAAGAGCCGTCGCCGCCGATGACCACAAGCCCCTCGATGCCCCTCTTTCTCAATGTCGCGACCGCGCGCTCCTGCCCCTCTTTTTCCATGAGTTCAAGACAGCGCGCCGTGCGGAGCATCGTACCTCCGCGGTGAACGATATCGGAGACGCTGCGCATGTTCATCGGCACCAGCTCGTCGTCGATGAGACCCGCGTAGCCGCGTTCGACCCCGTAAACTTCCATTCCGAAATAGAGCGCGGTGCGCACAACTGCGCGGATCGCCGCGTTCATGCCCGGCGCGTCGCCGCCGCTTGTCAATAATCCGATCCTTTTCATCTTGTTCCTCCGTTGTCAGCTTGACGTACATTGTAGATTATAGCAAATAAAATGGAAAAAGAAAAGAGTGTTTTCTCTTTTTTTCCCAATTCTTCCCGAATTTCAGAGCACCTTGACGCAGCGCTCGGGCAGGAAGGCGCGCACTTCGGCGGTCAAAGCGCGGTTGAGATTCACCCGCAATTCAAACCGCTTGCCGCCGAACAGCACCTTCGTCTTGGTTGTCCCCGCATATTCGGCGAGCATTTCCATCATCTCGTCGAAATCCTCCTCGGAGAGGGCGCGCGCGTCCAGCCAGAGCACCTTTTCGGGAAGCGCGGCATCCTCTTCGGCCGCGGCGTGCTTTTCGGTATCGACCTCTTCGATGCTATCCACCCTGATGACGGGCAACTTTTCGGGCGCGATATCGATCTTCCCCGTCACTTTCACGACGGCGTCCCGCCTCAAAAACGCCCTCGCCTTCTCGTAGACGCGCGGGAACGCGACGCACTCCACGCTGCCGTAGAGATCTTCCACCGTGATGAACGCCATGAACGCGCCGCCGCGCGTCGAGACCTTCTTGACGGCGGATACGATTCCGCCCATTGTCACGGCGTCGTCGTTTTTGATCTGATGATAGATCCTGTCCCCCGTGTCCTCGTCCTCTTCAAAGTCGGCGAGCAGCCCGCAATCGAAGTTGCAGCTGCGGAAGAGAGGGGCGTACGCTTCAAATGGGTGGCCGCTGACGTAGACGCCGAGCACCGACTTCTCTTTGGAAAGCAGTTCCGAAGTCTCCCATTCGGGGATCTCTGGATAATCGGCGTCGGGCGCCTCTTCCGTGATGATATCCCCGAACAGCGACATCTGCATGCTGTTCTTCTGTTTGTCGATGCCCGCGATGCGGCGCATGAGGTCTTCGTAGACGGCATAATATTGGGAACGGCGTTTCCCCATGCTGTCGAACGCGCCGCCGAAAATGAGGCTCTCCACCATGCGCTTGTTGACGAATTTCGTGCACCGCATGAGAAAATCGGGGAA
Organism: uncultured Clostridia bacterium; assembly: GCA_947629485.1. GTDB lineage: Bacteria > Bacillota > Clostridia > Christensenellales > Borkfalkiaceae > Gallimonas. The sequence goes on along the minus strand of CANRDX010000025.1, from coordinate 9,113 downwards.
ATCCTTGAATTTTCCGTTCGCCTCGCGCTCGGCGATGACGCTTTCCATTGCCGAAAGCCCCACGCCGCGGAGGGCGCACAGTCCGAAGCGCAGCCCGTTTCCCTGTACGGAGAAATAGGCTTTGGAAGAATTGACGTCGGGCGGATAGACGGCGATGCTTTTCTCCTTCATGTAGACGACGTACTTCGCGATCTCGTCGATCTTGTCGATCCTGTTGTTGAGAACGCCCGCAAGGAATTCCTTCGGGTAATACGTTTTGAGGTACGCCGTCTGATAGGTGACCACGGAATACGCCGCGGCGTGCGATTTATTGAAGGCGTACGAAGCGAAGCTCTCCATCTGGGCGAAGAGTTCGGCGGCGACCTCCGCGGGGATCCCGTGCGAGACGCAGCCCGTGATATTGCCGTAGACGGGGTTTCCGTTTTCATCGGTCTTTATCACCTTGTCCACATCACCGTAGATGAACTTTTCCTTCTGCGCCATCAGTTCGGAGCGATGCTTTTTCGACATCGCGCGGCGCACCAAGTCTGCCTGCCCGAGGGAATATCCCGCGAGGTTTTGGAAGATCTGCATGACCTGCTCTTGATAGATGATGACGCCGTACGTCTTTTCGAGAATGGGCTTCAAGAGGGGCGTGAGATATTGGATATGCTGCGGATCGGAACGATTTTTGAGATACGCGGGAATGAAATCCATAGGGCCGGGACGGTAGAGCGAGATCCCCGCGATGAGATCTTCGAGGCAGTTGGGTTGAAGCTGTTTCATGAACCGCTTCATGCCCCCCTGTTCAAGCTGGAACACGGCGTCGGTATCCCCTTCCGCGATGAGTTCATAGGCTTTGGGATCGTTGCAATCCTGCGTAAATTCGATGCGCCTGCCCGTGTCTTCATAGATATAGTCGCACGCCTTTTTGATATCCGTGAGGGTGGCGAGCGCGAGGAAGTCCATTTTCAGCATGCCGATGGACTCCACTTCCTTCATATCGAACTGCGTGGTGATATCTTCGCCGTTGCGCGAGAGCGGAACGTTGTCGGCGATCCTCTTTCGGCATATGACGACGCCTGCGGCGTGCATGGAGGTGTTGCGGGGCATGCCTTCGAGTTTCAGCCCCATGTCGATCACCTGCTTCAAAAGCTCGTCCGATTCGTAGAGTTCGATGAATTCGCTGTTGCGCTTCCCCTCTTGGTCGGCAAGTTTCTTCATCGCCTCGTCGTACTTGTCGGGATCCCCCTTCGCGGCCTCCGCCTGCTTGCGGCAGTCCTCGATGTTCAGCCCCAAAAGTTCGCGGATCGACGATTTCCCGTCCATGACCTTCGTCACGCGGTTGACTTCGGAATAGGGAACGCGCATCACGCGGCCGACATCCTTGATGACGGCGCGGGATTTCAGCGTCCCGAACGTGACGATCTGCGCTACGTTCTCCGGGTGATAGCGCTTGCGCACGTATTCGATCGTTTCCACGCGGCGTTCCGTACAGAAATCCACGTCGAAATCGGGCATGGAGACGCGGTCGGGATTCAAAAACCGCTCAAAGAGCAGATCGTAACGGAGAGGATCGACGCTCGTGATCCCGATAGCGTAGGCGACGATGCTCCCGACGCCCGAGCCTCTCCCGGGGCCGACGGGGATATCGTGCAGGCGCGACCAATTTATGTAATCCCACACGATGAGGAAGTAGTCGGCAAACCCCATCTTGATGATGACGCCAAGCTCGTATTCCGCGCGCTGTTTGATCTCTTCCGTCACGACTTCGTAGCGCTTCGGAAGTCCCTCCCAGGTGAGGCGGGTGAGATATTCGGGCGAGGGCGTGCCGTCGTCCGCTGTATAGAGCGGAATGAGCGTCTTATCGTAGACGGGCGTGCCGTCCTCTTTGAGGTGGAAGGGCGTATCGGTCTCCGAAACCTTGTCCGCGATCGCGCGTGTGTTGGCGATCGCCTCGGGATAGCCCGAAAACAGCTCCGCCATCTCGTCGCCCGATTTCATGTAGAACTCGTGCGTCTGCATCTTCATGCGGGTGGGATCGTCGAGCGTGCGCTTGGTCTGGATGCACATCAGAACATCCTGCATCTCCCAATCTTCGCGGCGAAGGTAGTGCACGTCGTTGGTCGCGACGAGCGGGATCCCCGTCTCGCGGGAGATCTTGGCGATGAGCGGGAGAACCTTCTTCTCTTCGGGTATCCCGTGATCTTGGATCTCTAAATAAAAATCGTCGCCGAAGAGAGCCTTCATGGAGAGCGCGAATTCCTTCGCTTTCTCGTATTCGTCCGCCACGAGAAGGCGCGGGATGCGCCCCGCCAAACACGCGGAAAGGCAGATCACGCCCTCGGTATGCTGTTTGAGCACTTCATAGTCGATGCGCGGGCGGTAATAAAAGCCGTCCACGAAGGCGAGCGAGTCGAGCTGGACAAGGTTGATGTACCCCGCCTTGTTCTTGGCAAGAAGGATGAGATGATCGGCATGCTGATCGATATGTTTGCGGTAGTCGTCCACCACATAGAATTCGCAGCCGATGATCGCCTTGATCTTGTTCTTCTTGCACTTTTCGGCGAATTTAAGGGAGGCGTACATGTTGCCGTGGTCGGTAACGGCGACCGCGTCGATCTTGTTCGCCACGCAGTGACGGATGAGATCGTCCACTTTCACCGCGCCGTCCAGCAAGCTGTACTCGGTATGAAGATGCAGATGTACAAAATCCGTCATTTGGAACTCTCCGAATAGATTTGCATCAGTTTGCGCAGGCGGTGGTTGAGACAGCTCTTGGAAATGCCAAGCTCGCTTGCAAGCTCTGCGAGCGAGTACGTCGGGAAGGCGAGCCTTGCCTGCGCCGTATCGCGGAGGGGCTTGGAAAGCGCGGCGAGCAGTCCCTCCCGTTGAAGCCCGGAGATCGCGACGACATGCGCGGCGCTCGCGATCGCCGATTTATCCGCGTTGCCCGCCATGCAGTTGAGCACGCGGTTCTCCTGATTGTTCTCTTCGCGGACGGCGGAGACCTGCTCCAACTTGCGCAGCGCGCCCGCCGCGCCGACCGCGGAGAGGAAATCGCTGATCGTATCGCGGTTCTTGACGTAGACGACGAAGGTCTCGCCCCGCCGCACAACGCTGCCGAGCAGTTGAAGCCGTTCGAGAAGCTCGCAGAAGTTCCCGGCGGCGCGCTCTTCGTGAAAAATAAATTCGAGGTGATACCCCGTCTTTCCCGTTCCCCGCGGCAGCGTACAGCTCCCGCCCCCGAGAAAGGCGCCCTTCAAGTAGGCGGAAAGACAGCACTCGTTTTCTTGAAGATCGCGTTCCGTCTCGCCGAGCGCAGTGGCAAGACGCGCGTCGCGGCAGGAAAAGGTGAGCTTGTCCCTTCCGTGCTTCGGATCGCGCACCGCCTCCGTCAGGGTCATCGCAAACCCGAGCTGCGCGGCGAGCGCGAGAATATATTCGGCGACGTCCTCATGCTCGCTCGTAAAGGCCGCCCCCTGCTTTGCGCCCCCGCTCATCGCCCTGCTTCCCGCGGTATCGAGGAACGCGCGCAACAGCGCGGTGCGGCAGCACTGTTTTTCGGGAATTTCGTGCAGAAGTTCCCGTTTGATCTCGCTCGTAAAATTCACGGTGCGCCTCACATGCGCTTTTTGAATTCCGCAAACCGAAAGACGGGATATCTTCCCTCGATGTTGTCGATCTGCGAAAGCGGGATACCCACCCGCGCGATCTGCTTTTCGGCGAGCGCGGTATCCCCTACGCGGCTTGCGGAGTGCGCGTCGGAATTGATGACGAACCGAACGCCCGTCGCGGCGACGGCGGCGAGCTGTTCGTCGGTCAGATGCTGTTTTTTGGAGCTGATTTCAAGATATGTCCCGCGGTCGCGGCAGCATTTTGCGATCTCCACGACGTCCGCCTCGCACTGAAAGTTGAGGTGAGTGAGAATATCTATGGGATTTTTTTCGATCGCGTTGATATAGGCGCGCGTCGTCTCGCGCACGAGGGAGGAAGAAGGTCTCAGCCCGAATTTTTTCCTCGCCCAATTTCTCCAACCGATCTTGCGGTCGGAGAAGTGCTCGTAGCGGATGACGACGTGGATCCCCGCGAGAAAAATATCGAAATCCCCGTAGTTTTCCTCGGTGAGATCGCAAAGCCCGGAGACGCCGCGGATATTGCTCTCCATGCCGACGAGGACCTTGACGCCCGTCTCCCGCTCCGCGGCGCGGCACTGGATTTTCAGCTCCTCCACTTTCCCCGCTTTGAGCGCAAAGCACTTGTGCGAAAACCCGTGGTCGGTGATGGCGACGGCAGAAAGCCCGCGCTCCTTTGCGGCGAGCGCGTTTTCGAGAACGGTATTCTTCCCGTGAGAAAACGGTGTGTGCGTATGAAAATCAGCCGTCAAGTCCATAAGTTCCCCTCTATCGCACGGATCCGGGGATCCGCCTTATCTCCTCGCGCAAGAGGATCCCCGTCTTTTGCAATACGGTTTTTCGCATGTATTCGATGAGAGCGGCGACATCGGACGACGTCGCCCCTTCGTTGATGATGAAATTCGCGTGCTCCGCCGAGACAACGGCGCCGCCGACGCGCGCGCTTTTCAGCCCGCACGAAGCGAGCAGCGCGCCCGCAGACTGCCCCGCGGGATTGACGAACACGCAGCCCATGCTCCTGCCGCGCGGAAGGTGTTTGCGGCGTTCCCGAAGCGCCGCCTTGCGCGCCGCGATCACTTCGCGGGAGGCGCGCTCTGCGCGAAGGCGCACTTCCGTCACGGCGATGCCGCTCTGAAAGATACTGCTTTTTTCGGAAAATTCGCATTCTCGCAGGGAAAACGTGCGCAATTTGCCCCTTTCGATGCCTCTTACGGTGCAGATCGCGTCGCCCATGTGCCCTTCGCGGACTCCCGCGTTCATCACCGCCGCGCCGCCCACCGACGTCGGGATCCCCGTGAGAAATTCCAACCCGCCGACGCCGTTTTCTTCCGAAAAACGGAGGAGCGCACCCCCGGTAACGCCCGCGCCGACGGCAAGTTCGCCGCCCTCGACGGCGATCTTCTTCATGCGGACGAAGCGGATCACGACGCCTTCAAACAGCCCGTCTGCGGCAAGCGTGTTTGCGCCGACGCCCAAAAAGCAATAGGGAATGCCGCACTTTTCCAAAAAACGCAGCAATTCCTGCGCTTCCTCTTCCCCCGAGGGGCAGACGCATACGGAGGCGAAGCCCCCGCATCCGATCGTGGTATGCGCCGAAAAGGAAAAATTTTTTTCCGCACGCAGTCCGACGAAATGTTCGCGCAAGAGCGTATCAATATCCACTGTAATTTCTCCTTACATTCTACCACAAACGCCGCTATATTTCAAATGGTTTTCAAATATTTATCGAGTTTTTTTATGTCGCCGCCCTGCCCCGCGAGCGCGGCGAGACGTTCGAGCGCGGCGCCGTCCGAAAAGACGTTTACCGTGCGTTCGCCGCTCCCCTCTTCGACCGCGAACATTCCGATCGAACCCAGCGTTTTTTCCGTCTCCTTCCCCAAAAGAATGTCGAGGAAGGTGAAACAGTCCTCTCTGTGGCGCGGCGAAAGCACGGATATATATTGAAACAAGTCGTTGTAGGCGGGAAGCGGCCTGCTCGCGACCTGCATGTTCCTGCTTGCAAAGCGGCAAATATCCCGCTGTGTTCCGAGAAGATAGCGGAATTTTCCGCTCAAAAATCCCGTATAGGCGGCCTGCGAATCTGTTTCCGTCCCCGCAATGGAAGCATATCCTGCGGAAAGCGCGGGAAGATTTTTTCCGCCGACGGAGATCGCCGTCTCGCCCGCCGCGGCGAAGTCGCCGTCGAGCGAAAAGAGAAAATAGCCGCCCTTGCACCACGGGACGGCGCGGCACGCGCCGTCCAGCATGCCCCCCGCAAAGGAATAGGGCAGCGCAAGACAGCGCTCGGCAAAGGAGGAAAGCCCCACGCCGAACGAGAGAAGATCGGGGTAGCTCCCCGCGCCGAACGCCGCTTCCGCCCCCTCGACCGTATAGCTCGTCACGAGGAACCGCACGCCGTCCAGCTCCTTTTCCGCCCTGCGCGCGACCGTTTTCAAAAAAGACGTGCGCGAGCCTCTTCCCCCCTCGAACGTATCCACGTTCCAGATCGTCACGATCCTGCTCTCCGCTGCCGCGCTCTGCCGTTCGGGGAAGAAGATGACCGCAAAAAAGACCGCGGCGACGGTAAGATAGGCAAGCGCCGTCGGAAGAAATTTTTTCCATTTTATCGCCATATGCGCTATTTTATGCCGCGCGCAAGCCCGAAATACCCAACCATACGGCAAGACGGGGCGCGATCGCTCGCGTCCCGTCCGCGTTTTTGCCCGGCGCAACAGGGCAAAAACTATATCTGAAAGCGGCTTCCCGCTGCAATCAGTTTGGCACGCGAGCGGCCTTTTATACGGAGAAGGGAGAGCGTCGCCCTCCCTTCCGGTTCATCTCTTCTGGAAGCTGTCGCAGCAAGTGCAATGTTCGCAGTCGCAGGTGTTGCCGACGTGGATCCTGTCGAGTTTGCAGTGCATTCCGTCGGAATTGAATCTGCATTCGGTGACGCCGCAGGAGACGCCGTCGTTCATTTCCTTTCTCATAAACCCCTCCTTTCACACAGTATGGCGCAAATTTCTGAAAATATCTTGACAAACCCCCTTCCCCCCTGTAAAATAATACAAAAGGAGAAAATATATGAAAGTGATCCTGAAAGCCGACGTAAGAGGCAGCGGAAAAAAGGGAGATCTCATCGAAGTTTCCGACGGATTCGCGAAGAACTTCCTTCTCAAAAAAGGTCTCGCCGAGATCGCAACTTCTGGCAGTATCAATGAGATCGAACAGAGAAAAACGGCAGACGCCTACCACAAGGCGGAAAACGAAAAGGCGCTCAGAGAGCTTGCGGGAAAACTCAGCGGCACTGCTGTGACGGTCGCCATCCGCACGGGAAAAAACGGAAAGGTTTTCGGCTCCGTCACGACGGACAAGATCGCCTCCGCCCTCTCGCAACTCGGCTACGAGGTGGATAAAAAGCGCATCACCACGAAAGAGGCGCTCAAAAACGTCGGAACGTACGACGCCGAGGTGCGCTTTATGGAAGGCGTTACGGCAAAGATCAAAGTAAACGTCGTCCCCCTCGAATGAGAGGAGCATAGCGTCCGCGGCGGACGGGCGACGGAATGGCGCAAATCATTTCGTTTACAGATAAAGCAAGCGTCCTGCGGGGCGGACAAGTTTTTTGTCCGCCCTTCAATATTGTTTTCATAAAAAGCATTGCAAAATTTTTCCTTCCATGATAGAATAGACCTTGCGGCACAACCAAATACTAACAGTACAAGATACAACGGGCATCGGTGTATCCTTTTTTCCTATGTACTGTTAGGGTTTGTGTCGCAACAATTCGGGGATACTCGAAGCGGGCGCCCCGGATTGGGGCGTCCTTATTTTTTCTGTCATGTTGAGCGGAGCGGCATTGCCACGCAAAACTCATTTTGTCATGTTGAGCGGAGCGGCATTGCCGCGCAAAACTCATTTTGTCATGTTGAGCGGAGCGGCATTGCCGCGCAGTCGAAACATCTCCGAAAAGCAGGCGCCGCGCAAGCCCGCAATACATTTTAAGGAGAAAAAAACTATGAGACACAAACTTCGCACTTTTATTGCGCTCCTTCTCGTTCTCAGCCTGTGCCTGTCCGTTGCGGGCTGTGGCAACGGCGCACACGCGCACACCTTTGAGCTGGGCTGGTCAAGCAATGAAACCGAACATTGGCACGCGGCCACCTGCGAACATTCCGGGGAGCGCAGTGATGTAGGCGCGCACACCTATGCAAACGGGAAATGTACCACCTGCAACTATGCCCATATAGAGCATACGTTCGGGACTTACTCAGAAAAGACGGAAACGCAGCATACGGGAACGTGTTCGGTGTGCGGAAAATCCGTGACGGAGGCGCACGCTTACGAAAACGGCGTCTGCAAAGATTGCGCGTACGAACACGAAAACCACGCTTTCAGCTACTCCGAAAAGACAGAACAGGGACACACGGGGACGTGTTCGGTGTGCGGGAAAACCGTGACGGAAGCACACACTTACGAAAACGGCGTCTGTAAAGATTGCGCGTACGATCATCAAAATCACACCTATGGCGCATATGAAAAGACGGAGAGCGGGCATTCGCAAACCTGTTCCGACTGCGGGAAGGTCGTGACGGAACGGCATGAATACGAAAACGGTATATGTACGACCTGCGAGTACGCGCATCAGGATCACACATGGGATTCCGATTACACTTGCACCGTCTGCGGCGCGTTAAGACCGCTCTACACGGTGAACGAAGATATGACAAAGGTCTACTTCGGGGAATATCCGCAGACCGAGGTGACGGACGAGAACGACAAAGACAGATCGCTCCGCAACAGCCTGAATATGGTAGCGGGGAGCGCGCCTGCGGCGGGAAGTCCCGGCAAGTGGACAAGTTACGGCTACTACATTGAGAACGCCGTGACCGAGTATATGTGGTATATCGACGTGGAATATCAAGGCAGCCGCTACCGCGGGGTGTATTTTACGCGCTATCGGGAGCTGTTCACGATGAATGGTTTCTTCTCGCATGATTACCAAAAGGACAACGGCTACGAGACGAACACGGTCTATTGGTTCAAATACGAGCCCATCGAATGGCGCGTTTTGGATACGAAGGGCTCTAAGGCGCTCCTCATGGCGAACGTCATCCTCGACAGCCAACAGTATTATTTCTCCCTCGAGAACCGCACGATAGACGGTAGCACGGTCTATCCCAGCAATTACAAGGAGAGCGACATCCGCACATGGCTCAACGGGACGTTCTTCGATACCGCGTTCGACGAATACACGAAAGCCATCATCCCGACGACGACGGTGGACAACAGTGTATCCTCCATGCCGTCAAACGAGGATTTTGACAGAGCGAAATATGCCTGCGAGAACACGCAGGACAGGGTGTTCCTGTTGAGCTGGGAGGAAATGAAGTCGGTCGCATACGGATTTTTGAATGATGAATCGGCATATGACCAAGCGCGGAAATTGCAGGGAACAGATTATGCGAAGGCGCAGGGTCTGTATGTGGCAAGTAAAGGCAACAGCCGCTGGTATCTGCGCAC
>CANRDX010000024.1 GCA_947629485.1 uncultured Clostridia bacterium | reverse complement strand
GCGCGGAAGGCGGGCTGGCGAAACCGCCAATAGATCTCCTCGCCCTTCGTGTGCCAGCTCACCGTGTACTGCGGCATGATTTCCAGCGTAAAATCGCGGAGCGCGCGCGTTTCGGGTTCGGAGAAGGGCGCATTTCCCACAAAATTTGCGGGGGCGGGCGCAAACACGTTCTGCTTGCCCGTGCCCCAGCGGGCGTCGAAATTGACGTTGAGATCGACGGCGTTTATATTCGCCTTCCACAGGGAGAAGTCCTCCCCGCCGTTGATATTCAGCAAAAATGCGCGCCGTGCTGCATCCCTGACGCTTGAAAGCCCCGCTATGGAGAGCATCGCCCCGTCGGGATTGGTGAGCGGCAGGAGCCACACGCTCCCCTTCACGCCACCCCGCCGCGCGTGTTCGAGCGCAAGAAGCGCCGTCACCCACTCGCGCGCGTGCATCGCGTACTGCGAAATGCCGCACGGCTCGCCCGCGCCCACCTTCACCGCATATAGATTTCTGCCGTCCGCGCTCGTGCCGATGACCCGCTTTTCGCCGCGGTAGCCATCATAAAAGGCGGAAACTTCCTCATAAATATCCACCCTTTATTGTATGCGGGCGGCAAAAAAGCGGCTATTTATGGTATTCCGCGCCCGCGCCTATCATAAACGCGCGGTAGAGTTGCTCCAAAAAGATGACGCGCATCATCTGGTGCGGAAAGGTCATTGCGGAGAACGAGACGAGCGCATCCGCCGCCGCCTTCACGCTTTTATCGAGCCCGCACGACGAGCCGATGACGAAGGTCATCTCCCTGCCCGCATCCGCGAGCGTCTTGATTTTTTCGGCGAACGCTTCCGAAGTGAAACTTTTTCCCTCGATGGCGAGCGCAACGGTGTATCCGCGGCAGGCGCGTAAGATCTCCTCCGCCTCCTCCGCGGGGCTCCGCTGCTCGGGAAGTTCGCAAATTTCCAGCGCACAGAACCGCCCGAGGCGCTTTTGGTATTCCGAAACGGCCTCCCGCCAATACCTTTCCTTCAATTTTCCCACGCAGACGAGGCGAATTTTGATCATATGAGCCTCTCGATGAAGAGCACCAGCCACTCCACGGCGCACACGCCGATGCCCACCGCCGCCATCCAAAAGAACTTCTTCCCCTCCTTCACGCCGCCCTTGACGTTCTTCTTTTTATCGAAGAGAATGAGAAAGAGGACGGCGCCCGCAAGGCATACCGCGGACACGATGACGAGGGAGAGATAGACGGCGCGGGGAAGATCGGTAAATTCCGCATAGCCGCACGCCGTCAAGATGAGAATGACGGCGTTGTTTGCAAAGTGCGAGACCATGGAGGGCAGAATGCTCCCCGCGCGGAGAGCGATGAGCGCAAAACACACGCCGCAGACGAATTGGTAGATGGTCTGCTCGGGGTTGGTGTGGAAGAGCGAAAAGAGCGCGCCCGAGATGAGCACGGCGGGCACGGTGCCCCACCCGCCCGCGTTCATGCCCCCCGTGAGGATGCCGCGGAAGAGCGTCTCCTCGAAAATGGCGGGAAGCACGGCAATGACGAGAATGGCGGGGAGCAAATTCCACCCGTCGAGCGAGGGGAGAAAACTCTCCGACCGCTTGTACCCGATGAGTTCCAACAGCCGCACAAAGTATTCGTTGAGCTCGGAGAGAGAGAACAATACGCCGAATTGCAGGAGGAGCGCGATGACAAAGTAATACCACTTGCAGGGTGCGTACACCGTGCGCGGCGAGACCGCCCCCTTGCGGAAGGCATAGAGCGCCACGCCCGCAATGCAGACGGGCGAGATGAGAAAGGAAAGATATTTGAACCAATCCGCGCTTTCATAGTCCTTCGCCACGCTCGGCACGATGAGCGCCACGACAAACGACAACAGCGCCGAAAGAACGGCCGCCGCCGAAAAGCTGACGCCCGCCATGGGGAGTGCGCGCGGCGTGGGTTGAGGATCTCTCTGTTCCATACCGCCATTATACAGGAAATTCGCGGAAACTTCAAATAAAAACTTTGCTTTTTCTGAAATTTGTTCTATAATGGAGGTATGAGAACGCTCTCCACACGGGAAATTTCCGACTGCGTGTACCGCCTCGCGCGAAAGGCGGGGCTCACGCTCACAAAAAGTTGCAGAAACGCCCTTCTTTCCGCCGAAAATGCGGAGACGGGCGCGGCGCAGTTTGCCCTCAACGCCGTGCTCGAAAACGAGAAAGTGGCTCGGCGCGAACAGATGCCCGTCTGTCAGGACACGGGCATGAGCGTGGTGCTCATCGAACTCGGGCAGGACGTGCACCTCACGGGCGCGCCCTTAAAAGACGCCGTGGACGACGGCGTGCGCCGCGCCTATCGGGACGGCAACTTCCGCAAGAGCATCTGCGACCCCCTCACCCGCGCCAACACGGGCGACAACACCCCCGCCCACCTGCATGTGGAGATCGTCGCAGGCGACAAAGTCAACGTTTGCTTCCTGCCCAAGGGCTTCGGGAGCGAGAACATGAGCAGGCTCTACATGCTCACCCCTGCCGAGGGGCGCGAGGGCATCGTAAACGCCATTGTGGAGACGGTGAAACTTGCGGGCTCCCGCCCCTGCCCGCCCGTGTACGTGGGCGTCGGCATCGGCGGCTCCTTCGACGGCTGTGCCCTCCTCGCCAAAAAGGCGCTTTTGCGCGACGTGGGTTCCGAAAATCCCCGCGCCGACGTCGCCTCCATCGAGAAGGAGGCCCTCGCAAAGATCAACACCCTCGGCATCGGCGCGCAGGGCTTCGGCGGGAAAGTCACGGCGATCGGCGTGAGTTGCGAAGTCGCCCCCACCCACATTGCGGGGCTGCCCGTCGCCGTCAACATTCAGTGCCACTGCGTGCGGTGCGAAAAGGAGACGCTATGAAAAAATTGACCCTCCCCCTCTCCGCGGACGAAATCAAGGCGCTGAATGCGGGCGACTGCGTGCTGCTCTCGGGCACAATCTATACGGCGCGGGACTGCGCCCACAGGCGCATTTTCGAACTCCTCGATAGGGGCGAAAAACTGCCGTTCGACCTCAAAGACGCGTTCATCTACTATGCGGGTCCCTGCCCCGCGCCCGCGGGGAAAGCCTGCGGCAGTTGTGGGCCCACAACGTCGGCGCGCATGAATATTTTCGCACCCCATCTCCTCAATTTGGGGCTCGGCGGCATGATCGGCAAGGGCGAGATGAGCGAGGAAACGCGGCAGGCAATTCAACGCAACGGCCGCGTGTACTTCGCCGCTATCGGAGGCGCGGGCGCGAGCTACGGCAACGCCGTAAAGACGTGCGAGTGCGTCGCCTTCCCCGACCTCTTGAGCGAGGCGGTGTACAGAATGGAAGTGGAAGATTTCCCCCTCGTCGTCGCCATCGACAGCAAGGGCAACAGCATATATAAGGCATGAAGAAACGCCCCGCGGGGCGTTTCTTTTTTGAGCGTATCAGTTGGGCGTATCGTCGCACAGCATCAGAATGCCCGCGATGAGGTTCACAAAAATCAAGGTGCATACCTTGAAGCCTGTACCAACAGGTTGATGATTTTTCACCCTATTCCAATAGACCACCGTCATGGGGACCATCCACGCGAGCGGAATAAGCCAAATACCCGTAAAAATACAGCTGATCAACATAAAGACCTTGGCGATGGTTTTGATCCCGCTCTCTCCGGCCGGTTGCACGGACGGCATATTCACGGGCGGCGGCATACTTGCGCCTGTTGCCGCCCCGCAAGCAGAACAAAACATGGCGTCATCGTCAAGTTGCGTCCCGCACTTTGTACAATATTTCATACTTTTTTCTCCTGTGTTATTTATTGTATTCTCCTTATATTCTCCTAATTTTTATTGTACCGCATTTTTTTAAGACGGTCAAGCCTTTGCAAAAAAATCTCCTCGCTTATTATTGAAAGATACTGTCCCTCTTTCTTATATTATAATTTCCCTCTATATCGTACTGATAAATACTTATCGCTTTGGGATGCGCATCTCCGCAGTTGTTTTTCCATAACACTTTGCGCACACGCCGCCCGCCGAAAACAAATACGGAACAAACGGCAAAAGATAAGAAAATCTGTGAGAGGAAAGGCGCGGGGCAATTCGCCAAGCGGTTCCGCGGCGAACGCCCTGCCCCATCCGCTTTGCTTTTCGGATTTCTTTCTTTTTGTTCGATTAAGGAATGTGCCTGTCCCGACGACTGACGCCGCCGGGACAGGCACACGCATAAAAATCATTTATACACGGCTACGAGGAGACGTCATTGGGGACTTGCACTTGATAAAAATTTGTAATGCCCAACTTATGGTTTTTCGGCACGCTATATGCCGTACAGTTCCACTTCGTAGATGGAGTAGCCGTAATCCGTCGTGCGGGAGATACCCACGATCTTGATATACTTTGTCTGCATGATGACGGAGGGCTCAATAGTGTCCGTGCGAGCGCCCTGCGAGAAGTTCCCGTGATAGACCTCCACCCAATCATTCTCGTCGCCCGTTTCGGAGAAGTACACCTTGTACTCCTTCGCGGAGGCGGCCTCCCAGAAGATCTTCATCTGGTAGATGGTCTGCGGCGTGACAAGTTCGAGTTGCAACCATTCGTCATCGCTATTATGGACGGACTCCCAGCGGCTGTCCGCAATGCCGTCCACGGCCTTGTCGGGCGTATTTGCTCCGTTTTCCGACGAAGCGGAGACCGTCATTTGAACATTGAGCGGGTGAAGTTCCACCGTTTCAAAGGAGAACGCCCGCACTGTCACGTTGTTCCCCGCAAGGCGCACGGTGTGCTTGAAGGTGAGCGAAAGCGGCGCGCTCACGTAGCCGTTTTCCGCCTGCGTGAGAGGAACCTCTTCGCCATCGATGAAGAGCCGTACTTCGCCCGTTGCGGCGATCTTTGCGCGGCGGTACTGCCCTTCCCGCCCGAATGCGAGGAGATATTGCGCGCTTCCGTTCTCGCCGAATGTGAGTTCTCCCCCCACCATGTCCGCGTTTGCGCTCTCGGAAAAGCTTCCGAGCGCAAAGTTTGAGACGTCCTCATAGTGCGGGAAGGAAGTCGTCACCTCGGTGGGATCGCACGAAACCAACGCGTGTGCGGGGACGAGCGCGCGGCCCACGTTCCCCTCTTTGTTTCGGAAAATAATTTCCGCCGCCTCATCGGAGGGGTTCCAACAGAGCGCCGTATAGGTCTCGCCCTTCTGATAGACGGTCGCCGCGGCGCCGTTCTTTGCCCAGATCTCCGTCGTACGGCTGCCCAAACTGTTCAGCGCGTGGATGATATAGTAGTCGTTGAACTGCTCCGAGGTGTTGCCGACGTTGCCCTGCGTATTCAGCGTCTCCTCGTACCATTCAATGGCGGCCGCGGGGTCGTAACAGGCGACGATGGGAATGAAGATATGCTGCCACGCGTAGATCGTTTTATGATCTTCCGAGACATTCCACCGCGCCTGCTCCGCGCGCATGGCGTCGATCATTGCCTCGAGTCTCTCCCGCTCGTGCGCATCGAGGGCGTAACTCGTGAGGAATTCCTCCCCCGGGATGAGATGGATGCCGTACATGTACAGCGGCTCGCCGTTGAAGAAGGTCCCGAAGAAACTGCTCGCGCCGTAGAGTTGCCCGAGGGTGCCGTAGGGGTAGAAATCGGCAAAACTGTCGCCGTCGTAATTGAACCAATACTGCTTGATTGCGCCGAGTTCGGTGGTAAAACCGCAGATCGCCGTCTCGCGGATGACTTCATTTCCCACCGCCGTAGCGTAGAGGTATGCCCCCACCCAACTGTTCAGCGCTTCGCCCGCCGATTCCTGATTGTTGCCGCCGTCGTTATCGGCGTAGCCGCCCGCCCAACCGTGACCCGCGTAGACGTCGTAGTTGCGCATGAAGGGAAAATCCTCGTCGTCGCGCTCCCAGTTCATGTAGTCGCGGATGAGAAGTTCGATCATATCGCCGTACTTCTCCGCAAATTCCCCGTTGAAGGAGGAGAGCACGCCCGCCGCCAAGGTGTAGTAGCCGTAGGTGAAGTGGTGATCGGCAAGGTTGACGCCCGCGCCGAATTCGCTGTTCTTGTAGTACAGCGTCCCCCACTCGCTGTCATAGTAGAAGTAGGCGTCCTGCGGCTCATTCCCCGGGGTATAGGTGAACCAATCGGTGAGAATGTACTCGATCTTTTCGAGGAAGCCGTCGCGCAGGTCGTAGGCGCCGAGTTGATCGCACGCGAGCGCCGCCATTGCCATGGGGTGCAGGTTCTTGCCCTGCCAATAGGGGTCGCCGCTGATGAGATTGCACTCCGCGGGCTCCTTGTCGCCGCCGACGTTGGCATAGAGAAGGAGAAGTTGATCCATAAGCACGGCGGCGGAGTAGCCGTCGTCGGTGGGCTCCACAAACTGCGGGACGATGCCGTAGAAGCGGTCGTGCGTCTCATAGAGGTTGCCCACAAACGCCCGTTCATTGCCGCGCACGGACGCGTAGGAATAGTTCTTTGCGAGGTCGTCGTCGGAATTTTTGTAGTGGTGCGGCATGAAGGCGGAATACGCCTCCTGCGAATAGCCCTCGCGCAGAAGCGCCGTCTGCAAGCGGTACTCGGTGTTAACGAGGTTGGTCTCGCCGTCGAAGGTAAACCCGCAGTAAGTGCCCGTCACAAAGGCGTAGCCGTGCGCATGCAGAAGCGCCGCCTCTTCGAGATTGGGGGCACCGTGAACGGCGCTCTCCTGCGCCCCCGCCGCCGAAACGGTATTCACACTGCTCATGGCGCCGACGGAGAGGTAGTTCCCCTCCTTCATGACGGCGTTGATGGTGCCCTCATTCAAGGAAAACTGCGTATTGGCGGGGGCGTTTACCACGTAGAAGCGTTCCTCATACTCCACGTTGCCGCGGTCCACGCCGTTCTCGTAGCCGCTGTGCGTGCGGACGCAGACGATGATCCCGTCGCCCGCGTAAGGCTTGCCGTCCGTCAGAACGGCATTGCCCGCGAGGTCGTAGACGGCGATGAGATTTTCGGAGTAAAGGGTCGCGCGCTCGGGTTCGGCATAGAAGAAGTAGCCGTAGAGCGCACCCTGTGCCAAATGCACGGTGAGTTTATCCACGTCGGCGCTGTCCGTCATGACGGCGGTCACCGAGTAGTCGTCGTAGCCCACGATGCGGACGGTCGCATCCTGCGCCATGCCCGCATAGCCGACACGCAGGTCGCGCACGTCCACGTCGACGGTCTGCCTGCCGTTACCGGGGTTATCGCCCGAATAGTAGCCGTCGCCGGGGCTCGTCAGCCACAGCCCGCCCGTTTCAAACTTCGCCATGAGGGGGTTCAAAAACATATTGTGCCCCTTGTCGTTGATGAGCAGGGACTGCCACCAATCGTTGCTCGGGACGGGCTTTCCGCGCAAGCTGTCGTCGAGGAAGGTCACAAGTTTTGCCGTAGGAAAATCCGTGCCGCCCGTAAGATACGAGCCGTTCTCGGTTTCCAGCGTTTGCTTCTCGGGGAATGCGAGCGTGACATCGTAATCCCCCTTTTCTTCGTTGGGATAGGGCGAGTTCACCACCATGCCCTCAAGTTGGAACCGCCCTTCGTCGGTATTCTGATAGTCGACGATACGGATATAGCGCGCCGCTGCATAGACATAGACGCTCTGCTGTTCCAAGCCGCCATGCGTCTGGCGGAACACTGTTTTATAATCGGCGCCGTCCGAACTTATCTGCAAATCGTAATATTTCCCCTTTCTGCCGTCGTCGCCGCGCCAGAAGAGGTCCACGCGCCCGATCTCTTTGACTTCGCCCAAATCGACGGTCTGCGGCGCGTTCACGTGCTCGCTCTCCCACCACGTGGAGTAGTTGTCAAGCGTCGTCGCCGCGCTTGCAGGGTGCCCCTCTTGATAGGAAGAAGCCGTCGCCGTCACGCCCGTGAGTTGCGTTCCGCCATTGCGGAAGAGCCACTGGTTGACGCGGTAGGCGTTCATATAAAACCTGCGCGCATGTAGGGCGATCTTGACATAGCGCGCCGAAACGGCCTTACGCGCGTTGTTTTCAACAAAGTAGTTGTCGCCGTCGCGGGAGGCGGGAGTGTAAGTTTGCCCATCGGAGGAGAGAAGCACCTCGTAGGAAGCGGGCGTGAGCCAATCCTTGAAGGAGAGTTCCATGTAGTCGAAAGTCTTGACCGCACCCAGATCGGCGAGAAGACACTGCTCGTCCTCCACCGCCCAATCGGGAGAAGCGGAACTGCGCGCATCGAAGAGCACGGGGTACTTCTCGGCGGGAATGACCGTCCCCTGCTTGCCGTAGACCTCGAACTCATAGACGGAATAGCCGTAATCCGTCGCCCTGTCTTCACAGCGGAGGCGCACATAGCGGGCAGTAACGTCAAGTTGCTTTGTGTACGTCCCGCGCGCGTCCGTGAGGGAAAAATCCGTCTCGTGCGCTACTTCCTCATAGGTGAGGCCGTCGTCGGAGATGAGGAGTTCAAACGCCGTCGCGTAGGCGGCTTCCCACTCAATGGCGATACTCTCAACCGAAAGCACCGCGCCGAGGTCCACCGTGAGCATTTGAAGGTCGCTGTACTCGCTCTCCCAACGGGTGGAAGGGTCGCCGTCCACGGCGCGGGAAGCGGCTCCCCGTTCCGAGGTGGCAAAGGCCATACAGCCCGCGGCAATGTTGTAGGCGGTCTCCGAAGAGTAGAGGTACACGGGCTGCTCCTGCCCGAGGGCGGCGTTCTCGGTGACGGTGACTTTGCGGACATGGGTGGCCGTTCTGCCCGCGTCGTCGGTGACGGAATAGGTGAGGGTATATGCTCCCGCGCGGGAGGTGTCGAGGTCCCCCGCCACGGTGACGCGCTCGGAAAGGTCGTTCCCGTTACAGTCCTTTGCAGTGACGCCCGCAAACCAATCGAAATATTTCCCTGCAAAAATTTTGATGTCGGCACAGGAAATGACGGGCGCGGAAGGGTCGGCGGGAGGATCCACGGGGTCTTGGTGAGCGGGAGGGTCCTCGGGCGGGTCCTTGGGCGCGCCAGAGGAACACGCAGAGAGCGTGAAGGAAGCGGAGAGCGCCGCCGCCATGAAAAGCGCGATGATTTTTTTCGAGAGCATACTTTCTCCTATTCAAAAGGAATCCCGCGCCCGCAAGCGGGCGCGGGAAATTGCGTTACTTGTTACTTGGTTCCTTGGTGTGGTTTAGCCGACTACTTGCTCCTCATTGGTAGTGGGGTCGGATACGGGACCGTCGAGCAGCCACAGACATGCCGAGCCTTTCGTCTTTTCAACGAAGATTTTTGTGGTGACCGACCACTCCGTTGCATTGAATTCCGTAATTGAGAAGGCTGTATTCATCCATGTATTGAACGTCCCAAGTTCCACATAGCCGTTCCCTACTGTTCCGCACCCTTGCGCGCCTTCTTTGACGCCGACTTCCGTATTGATGTAGAGCGAATCTCCGTCTTCGACGATGTTGTTCTCGCCCGCATCCGCAAAGATATACACGGTGTAAGAATCTTCATCCTTGGTGAGCGTCATCTCCACATACGACGCGTGCTTTTGGGTGAAGATATAACCGTTGCCGAATTCGGTGCTACGCAAGAGTAAGAAGTAACCGGTTGTATTAAAGTTCACCTGGATATCGCTCGTTGCCGCCACACTTTCTTCCGTGAATGTGTACTGCTTGGAGGCGCGCTCGCCTTGCTTCTCGCCGTCCTTTATTGTGGCAAAGACAATCTCGGAATCTCTGTATCCCGCCTCTATCCCCGCTTCGTTTACCTTTGCCTGCATGCCGAACACAAAGGTGTATTTGGTCGGTGTTGTGATATCCTCAAAGCTCTGCGGCGCGCCGTTCGATCTCACGCGCCTGATCCATTCCGCGGTGATCACATCGTCGATGGGAATGTTTTCTTTGTTGACACCGTAAGCTTTCTTCCAACCGACAGATTCTCTTACGGCGATATGATAGATTGCGAAGGGTCGCTCCGTTGTGAAGTCGTACGTTTGCAAGTCGTCCTCATGCCCGGTCGCGTCATACACATAGATATACGCGCCATCGTGGTATGTCTGATCCGCATCGAACACTTCCACTGAATAACCGATATTACCGTCATCGGTGCCGAGGTCCCACTTGTGACCAATGAGGTTCAGTTTGACCATTTTTTTGACTTCCTCCGGCTTGATCCCTGTGAGGGTGAGTTCCGCGGAGACAGAGGCGCTGTTTGCGGCGGTGAAATAGGTTGCGTCCCCTTCTTCGTAACGCTCGTGCACGAAAAGTTGAACGGTGATATCGCCCTTGACGCCCGCCGCCGCAAGCGCGCTACGGAGATCGCCGAGGCTTCCGACCGTGGTCTTATTTTCGGAAGCGATCGGGACGTTCTTGAAGGACACGCTGTCCGTCCTTGCGCCCTTCACCACGTCTCCCGCGCGATAGATATCAATCAGGATATCTTCGTCCGTCATGCCTTCCTTGTTGAATCCGCCCGCAATGTTGAGGTTGCCTTCTTGATTATAAGGCGCCTCGTTATTCGCGGTATCGAAGTAGTAAATGTAGCGGGGCGAGGCAAGGGTCAACGTCTTTTCGCCTTCCTCTTTGATCTTGTATTCCAGCGCAACCGTACCGCTTCCCGCGCCGCCATCATAATCCAACCTTGTGAAAGGAATGGTGATGATATACGCTTTGTTCTCGGTATCGTGCGTAACCGTGATGCCGGTGATCTGCGTGCGATCCTTATCCTTTGCGTTGTCCTTGCTCCCGGTGACCGTTTCCCACGCGGTAACATCCGTGTCCGTGAGCGCGATCTCGGAATCGTCCACTCCGTCTCCCGCGACGTTTACCGACTTGCGGATGATGACAAAAGTAGGCGTATCGTTATTATCGTTATTGTAAATGATCGTCTCGCTCGTAACCGTCTTGAACTTATCTGCAAGCATATTCTTGATCGCGGCGTTGAGGTTTTCATTCGCCTGTCCGATGTCGGTCAGGAATTTTTCCCGCGCGTAAGCGCCGAGCGCTTCCACGCGGTTCTGGAGATCCAAGAGTTTCTTATAATTCGCCTCGCTCACGGTGCCTATATCGCTTTCCTGCAACGTGTTTCCGATATCGGTTTTCAGCGTGCTTGCGATCTCTTCGAGCCGTTCGGTCACTTCGGTGAGCTTGGCTTGGATCTTGGCTTGCAATGCGGTGATATCCGCGTCCGCCTTGATATATGCGGCAAGCGCCGAATAGCCGTCGAGCGCCGACGTTGCCGCCGCGTAGAAGTCCTCATCGTCGACGAACAGCGCGTCAACGTTCACCTCATTCAGTATCCGCCACTCATTGATGAGGTTTGTATTCCACGTCGCCAACATCGTTGCGATGGATTGGTAGTTGCTGTTCAGATTTTCCACGTCCTCGGCAAGGGCCTTGGCGAGAGTGGTGAGGTCTGCGTAAGCCTCATCCGCCGTCGTCTTGTTTTCGGCGAGCGTTTCGATGCTTGCCGCAGCCTCAATGGTCTGCATTGCGGCGGTGACTGCGTTTTGGAAAGGCGCGAGAAGATCTTGCGCCGTCTGTTTGACGGACTCGTAGTTGCCCTTTCTTGTCGTAAATTCTCCTTGGGCGGTGGTATACGTTTCAAGCGCTTTCGCTGCGGAGGAAAGAACCTTCTCCGCATCTTCGGCGTCCTTGATCGCCTTCTCGATCGCCACCAAGGCGGCGTGGTCGCTGTTCTCGGAGAAATCCTCGTCGATCAAATTGACGAGCGCCGCATAACTTTCCGCCTCTTCCTGCGGGGTGGGCTGATAAGTGTATTCCACTTCATTGGAATAGGAGCTCTCGGTGCGGTATTTTGCCGTGTTTTCGTTCGCCTTGACGGAGAGTTTGTTTACCTCATTCTTCGTAAGTTGCGCGGCTACTTCCGCACCGGAGAGGTCGAGGGAAGTTGCGGGGGCGTTGACTGTGATCGTCTTGTCCTCGGCGCCTGTCGCGCTGATCTTCACGGTGTAGCTCGTTGCGTCCGTGACGGCCGTCCATTTGAGGGTGTGCCCATCCGCATCCATCGACGCCGTGGGAGCCGTGAATGCCGTGCGATGGGTGTAGGTTACGGGCTCCGAATAGTTGCTTGCAAGGCTCGTTGCCGTCTCGTTCGCCTTGACGGCAACCGTGTTTTCGCCAAGTTTGATCGCCGAGGTGGTGGCAAGGTCGAGCGAGGTGCCCGAGGTGACCTTGGTCGTCTCGTCGGTGCCGATCTTCACGGTGTAGCCCGCGGTCGCGCCCTCGACGGCGTTCCACGAAATGGTATCCTCCTCCACTTTCACGCCTGTGGGCGTCGCGAGCGGCGATTTTACGGGCGCGGGCGTGTACGTATAGGTGATGGGCTCGGAATACGCGCTCGCCTTCTTTTTCTTCGTCGCGTTTGCCTTGACGGAGATGGTGTTTTCGCCCTCCACGAGTTTATCCGTGACGGTGTCGAGGTTGAGCAGGGTAGCCGCGGTGGTCGTCGTTTCGTCGTCGCCGATCTTCACGGTGTAATCCTCCGCCCCCTCTACTGCGTCCCACACGAGTGTGGAACCTTCCAATGCGAGGTTGGTCGGCGCAGAGAACGCCTTACTCTTCCCGCAGGCGGCGAGCCCGAGGCAGAGACAGAGCGCTGTCACTGCCGCAAGGCACAAAGTCCAAAGCCTTTTCTTCATAATATTCCTCCTCAATTTAACGCGTCCGATCGGAACGCGATGGATTCCTCTTCTTCGAGTTCCTCCACAGAGAAACCGTTCTTTTCATCGATGAGGCGGCGGTACCATTCGCCGCTCCGCTTCACGATGCGCTTCTGCGTGGTGTAATCGACGTATACGAGCCCGAACCGCGGCTCGTAGCCCGCCGCCCACTCCATATTGTCCATATAACTCCAATAGTAATAGCCTCTGCAATCCAGCCCCTCCGAAATGGCGCGGGAGAGCGCGGAAAGGTAGCGCTTCAAGTAGTCGATGCGGTCGTAGTCCATGACTTCGCCGTCGACGCTGACGATATCATTGAGGGAAATGCCGTTCTCCGTGATATAGATGGGCACCTTGACGACGGATTGAAAGTATTTGAGCATCTCGTAGAAGCCCTCTTCCGTGACGGGCCATTTATTGTCGGTGTGGTGCACGCTCGGGTAGACATGGCGGCTCCCCTCCCTGTTGTTGGCGGGATCGGCCTCCACATAGTTGCAGAAATAGTGGTTGATGCCGAGGAAATCGATGGGTTCGGCGATGAGTTTCATCTCCGCCTCCGTCGTCTCGGGCATGAGCCCGCGGCGGGCAAACCATGCCTGCGCGATTTTGGGATAATGCCCGAATACGACGGGCTCAAAGTACCAGCCCGCCCAAAATTCATTGGCGCGCGCCGCCGCTTCCACGTCCTCCCGCCGCCGCGACGCGGGGCAGTTGTAAGCATAGTCGAGCGTGATGCCGATCTCGCCGCCGAGATTCTTTTTTCGGTACAGCCGCACCGCCGCACCGTGGCTCATGAGAACATGGTGCCCCGCAAGCAGTTTGCTCCGATAGTCTCCTTTGATACCGGGCGGGAAGGAGCCTGTCACATACCCAAAATCGGTGAATACGAAAGGTTCGTTGAAAGTAATGAACTTCTTCACCCTGTCGCCGAAGGCGTCGAAGATGGCTTCGGCATAGCGCGTGTACCAACCCACGCTCTCGGGATTAGTCCAACCGCCCCGATCCTGCAAGGCCTGCGGCAGATCCCAATGGTACATGGTGAGCATGGGCTCGATGCCCGCCGCGAGGAGTTCATCGATGAGCGCGTTGTAGAATGCGATGCCGTCGGGGTTGACCTCGCCGTCGCCGCTCGGAATGATGCGCGTCCACGCCACGGAGAAACGGTAACTCTCAAGGTGCATCTCCTTCATCCGCGCAACGTCCTCGCGGAAGCGGTGGAAGTGGTCGCAAGCGATCTCGCCCGTCTCGCCGCGGTCGATTTTGTCCGGCATGTCGCAGAAGGTATCCCAAATGCTGTCGCTCTTGCCGCCCTCGTGCCGCGCGCCCTCGATCTGGTAGGCGGCGGTCGCCGCACCGAACTTGAAATTTTTCGGAAATTGTAAATTCATATGAGTTCCACCTCGATCTCATAAAATTTGCCTGCGCGGACGTCCTCCGCGAGTTTGCTCTTGACAGACGGCGTTTCCACTACACCGTCCCCTTTCAGGCGATAGAGCGCGGGGTGGACGTTCTCCCACGTGCTCCGCCCGCTGCGGTTCAGGTAAACCACCTTCGTGCTCCCGAAAAGGGTAAAGGAAACCCTGCCGTTTTCAAAGAATTTTTTGTGCAATTTGGGCGCGAGCGCAAAATTGAGTTCGCCGTTTTCCAAGGTAAAGGGGTGCTCAACGCCCATCATCAGCCGCCACATGGAGAGCACTTCGGCATTGGCTCCCGTGAGGCGCGCCTGATACCCCTTGCCCCACTTCTCCCTGTCAATGTGGTTGGAAGTGACGAGGAAAGAGGAATTTTCCAGCGTGCTCCGCCCGTAGCGCGCGGGCGGCATGAACGGAACAAGCCCCGTTTGTATCTCCCGATAGAACGCTTCGTACATGCCCGCTTGCAAGAGCGAGAGCAGCATCTTATAACTCATGTGGAGGAAGCACGATTCGCGCTCCAACCACCCCGCGGGGAAGGAACGGATGCGCCCGATCTCGAGCGATTCCTCCTCCAACGGCTCGCTCGTCTTGAAGAGCCCGAGTTTTTTGTCGTACAGCGCGGAGCGCCGCGCCGCGGCATACTCCTTTTTGTTGCCCACCGCAACGCTCTTGGCGACGCCCTCCAGAAAGTGCGGGAGCGCACGCGCCTCAAACGCCGTGGGAAGAACGTAGCCGCCGCCGAGTTCCTCATACTGCGTCACGCGGAAGGTGAGATAGGTCGGCATCCTGCCCCCCGCGAGCGCCTTTCCCCGCGCGAGACCCGCTTTCAGTTTTGCGCGGGCGCGCTTTAAGAACAACTGCGCGTCCGAAGGGGAAACCTCGGACACGGTACCCGCAAAACCGCTGTATACGTGTTCGAAATACGCTTCTTTTGCGGTATGAGAGAGGTCGTAATATTCCCGCTCTGTCGTCTTGCGGCGGAGAAGGGCGCACATGGAACGGAAGAAAACGTCCTGCTCCTTTGCCCATATGATCTTGTGTTCGCCGTCGAGGAGTTTTTGGAGAATGCCCGTAAGGCGGTAGAGTTCGATGCTGTCGGCAACGTTGCTGCCGAAGAGCGCGGGGAGCCCGTTCGTCGCGTCGCACCAGCCGGGTTTGCCCCCCTCCATGTCGATCCCGCAACCGATGGGATCGAGCGTCGCCATCTTGACGGCGACCAGCAACAAAAGTTTTGCGGCGAGGGAGGTTTCAAACGGCTTCCCTCCCGCCTCGAGCCATCCGTCCGCCCCGCATTTTTCGATGCTGTACGGACGGCGGATATCCTCCGCGGTGCGCACGGTTGTGCGCCTGCGCGGGAGAACGCGCACACCCGATTGGAACCACCCGAGGGGCATCTCGTAGAGAAGACGTTCCCTCTGTTCGGGGTAGACGGCAAGATAGGACGTGACGAGGTCGATGAGATAGACGAAATGATCCGTCCAATACCCCTCGGAGAACTCCGAACGGTAGACGGGCGTTGCGCCGCGGATGAGTTCGTCGAGTTCCTCCCCGCCGATGCCGAGCCGCACCGCCGCGTCCCCCACCGTGAACAGCCCCTGCAAAAAGGCGGCGTGCGCGCGGTATTTTTCGGGCACCTGCGGATAGGTGAAGCGGACGCTGAGCACGGAGAGCGGATTGTAGCCGTCCGCCTGCACAAGCGAGAAGAAGTAGCGAATGTTGAGATCCCCGCATTCGGGGGTCACGAACACGTCGTTGCGCCTGTTCTGCACGACGTCGCGGAAGTTTCCGTTGCCGCACGAATAGGGCTTGGGTTCGATCTGAAAGCAATTATAGTCACGCTCGGGGTCGCCGTGCTTGCGGGAAAAGACGTAGTATGGTCTTCCCCCGACGGTCACGGGCATACCGCCGCGCAGAACGTTATCGAAGTAACTCTGCTTGATATATTCGTCGAAGAGCGGGAAGGCGGTGTGCGTCTCCACCTTGGAGGCGATGGCCTCCGCCTCCTCTTCGGCTTCCCGCCGCATGCAAAAGACGTCCTCCGCCGCAAGTGATGCTTTCAACTCCGCAACGCGCGTACGCGCATCCGCGTAGCCGAAGAGTTCACAGAGCGTCGCGCTCTGCCCCGCGGGAACGCGCACCGTCTTATGTGCAAAGGCGCAGAACAGCCTGTTCTCCGTGGCTTGTTCCGCGAGCATCGCGGGGGTAATTCCGCGGCGGAAATACTCCTTTGCCGCCGTCTTGGTCCGATCCTCCCCAAAGACGAGTTTGGGATCGGTGACGACGTCG
Organism: uncultured Clostridia bacterium; assembly: GCA_947629485.1. Lineage (GTDB taxonomy): Bacteria > Bacillota > Clostridia > Christensenellales > Borkfalkiaceae > Gallimonas. The sequence goes on along the minus strand of CANRDX010000024.1, from coordinate 9,369 downwards.
GCTTCCCCCACGGGGAGGAAGAAGTTCCCGCCCGTCACGGCGCACACTTCGGCGCAATCGGCGGTGGAAGAGCGCATCCGCACGAAGGAATAGCCCTCCCGCATGCCCTCGGCGACCATCCAACTGCGGAAGAGGTTGCCCGTCTCCTTGAAGGCGGAATTAGCGAGCCCGAACGGCAACATTTGCGCCAGCCCGTCGAGCACTTCCACTTCCTGCTCCGCGCCCGTCCTGTTGGTATAGGTGACGATGCGCCCGAGTGCGGCAAAATCTTTGTTGGGAACGCCGAAGTATTCCACCCGCAGACTGTACGGGGCGGCGTCCTCCTGAATTGCGAACCCGCTGCGGCAAATTTCCATGCGCGTGGGAAGGCTCCCCCCGACGCGGAAAGGCTCAAATCCTTTTCCGTCGATGCGCAAAAAGGTGCGGAAACCGTTGAGCGGCACGGTGGAATAGGCGATCTCCGCGGGGGAGAACTCCATGATGGGGAGGTCCTTCCCCCCCACGCCGAAGCCGGCGATGCCCTGCCCGCGGCTCACGTAAAAAGCCCACAAGGGGCGCCCGGCAAGGCCTGCGATCCCCGGGAGAAAACTCGTGAACGGCGGGAGATTTGAGAAATTCCGGATGACGAATTTCCCGTTTTCAAAGGTATAGTTGCGCTTCATTCCTTACTTTTGTTGCAGTTTGAGCGTGGGGAACGCACCGTAGGTGAAATTCCAGATATTTGTGTCCCAGCCGTCCTCTTCGGGGAAGTTGGCGGGGTCGAGCAAAAACTCCTTGCGCACGACGTCGGAATTGATGATGTCGCCGCCCTTGTAGAACTGCGGATATCCGAGTTCTCCCCAATGTTCGGTGTCTATGGAGCCGGGAAGTGCGGGAATCGTGAAATTTGCGCACCACTTGCCGAGCAGTTTTGTTTCCCAGTCATCCTGCTTCATAAATTCGTTCATATAGTCGTCATAGTCGAAATCGTCGGGAACGGCCTTCCCTTTCTCATGATCCTCGGGGTCGATGAAGTCGTATCCCATGTGCAGAACGTAGTCATCGGAAACGGCGGCATAGCAATTCTTGATGGTGCCGACGTTCCAATCGGCGATCCCGCGGGAGCCCCCCGCGGAAGAATAGACGACGATGCAGTTTTCGATCCTGCCCGCCGCATCGCCCGAGCCGTTCACGCCCGCGATGCCCGCCGATTTTTCGGCGTCGCCGTGATGGGAGAGCGAGCAAGTCACGCGGCAATTTTTGATGAGCCCGCCGTTGGACCCCGCGACTGCCGCGCACAGTCCCTGTCCGTCCACCGTGATATTTACGAAGTCGGTGTTGACGATCTGCGCGCTGCCGCCCGTCGTCATGAAGATGCCGTTGGAGTAGTTGGCGCTGTTCGCCGTCTGATTGCCGAGCGAAGGCCCCTGCCCTTCACCGTCCTCTCCCACCGCCCAGTCGTGCGCGCGGATGGTAATGTTCTTCAAAGCGTGCCCCATGCCGTCAAAAATGCCCTCGAATGTGTGGGTGCTTCCCCCGTTCGGATCCTTTCCGATGGGATAGAAAGGCCCGTTTGCAAAGTCGACGTCGGCGCCGAGCACAAACACGCCGTTGAGGTTGTTGCGGATGCTGTTGAAATCCTCGGGCGTATAGATGACCTTTGAAACAACGCGCACGGTGATCTCGGTATAGGCGTTATTCACGAACACGCGCAGGCGCTTGTCGCCCGCCGTCTCGTCCTCGAACACGCTGCTTTTCACGGTGAGCACATCCTTGCGGAAGGAGTATTCGCCGCCGTCCAAAACGCGGTACTTAAAGGAGACCTTCTGCACCTTATCCGCCTCGAAGGCGATGCGTACGTCGTTTGGCTCCTCCAACTCGTAATAGGCGACGGCGTCGTATTCGCCCACGCCTTCGCTGCCCGCGGGAATGCCTTGGTTGGGCGTCTTTGTGAGCGTTCCACCCGCGCCGCACCCGAACAGCATAAAGACTGCGGAGAGCGCAAACGCCGCCGCTGCGGTTTTTGCAAAAATTTTTCTCATAACTGCACCCCCTTATGTTCAAATCAACCCTTTAAGCCGCCCACCGTCATGTTGTTCATGATCGTCTTTTGGAAGACGCAAAACAGAGCGATGATGGGTATGGTCGCCACGACCGCCGTCGTAAGAAGCAACGGATAGTTGGGATCGTACGCAAGTTGGTCGGACATATCTTTGAGCCCGAGGGCGATGGTCGGCATGCTTCTAAGATAGAAGTATGGCGTCTGATAGTCGCCCCACAGCCCCATGAAGGTGAGCACCCCCACCGCCGTGAGCGCCGGCTTTGCCATGGGGATCATGATCTGCACAAAGATACGGAAGTCGGAAGCCCCGTCGAGTTGCGCTGCCTCGGCATACGTCCAACTGATACCTTTGAAGTAGGCATACAGGAAGAGGAAGTTGAAACCGAATCCGCCCGAATAGAGGAACCAGACGCCCACAATGTTGTTGACGAGCCCCAAGTTCTTCATCAAACGGTACTGTGCGGGCAGGGTTCCGACGATGGGAACCATCATCGCAATGATGACAATGTTATAGATGAGCCCCCTGCCGCGGAATTTGTACTTTGCAATGGTGTAGGAGGCAAGAGAGCACGAGATGAGCGTCACAACAACGCCGCCGCCCACAACGAGCAGGGAATTGAGGTACATTCCCGCGACTGTGGTGCTTCGCACTTTGTAGTTGAACGCCTTTGCATAGTTGGAAAAGCCCGCTGAGAAGGAGACGCTCCACTTATTCTTCGCAAAATCCACCGTCCCCTTAAAGGTGTTCAAAATCATCCAGACGAAGGGAATGAGGATGGTGACCGCATAGAACGCGAAGATGAGAAAGACAAAGATGAAGAGTAAACTCTTCGCCGTCCCCGCGCGCTTCCACGCATACACAGTGTGGCGGTAGAGCCAATGCCCCATCCGCTTCCAAATTGAGGGCTTCTGCGGCTTTATGGCGAGCGTCTCTTCCGAAGCATCGCCCGCGGCAAGTTCGTCAAGTTCCTCTTCGACCGCCTCTAATTGCACAAGATCTTCATTTGTAAGATCTTCTTTCATGAAATCGTCTTCCATGTCGCCCTCCTCAATAGTCAATGTCCTTGAACAGGTGGTCGAGGCCCCAGCGGGTGAGCAGGATGATGGGCGCCACGACGATGGTCGACATGATGCCGAGCGTTGCCGCCTGCGAGTTGCCCGAATTGCTACTCGCGTGGTTGAAGATCCAGAGCCCGAGCGTCATGGTTTCTTCCATGAGCTTATCCGTGAGGAAGAGAGGCTGGAACACGACGGTGAAGATGCCCATCATGGACATAATAAACATGGTGACGAGAGTGGGCCAGATCATCGGCACGATGATGCGCCACAGTTCCCCCATCGTCCCTACGCCGTCGAGGCGGGCGGATTCGAGCACTTCCGTGGGAACCCGCTTGATGGTACCCGAAAGGAGCAAAAGGTTTCCGCCGAGCCCCGCCCAAATGGTGAACAGATACACTGTCCAACGGACTCTGGGGGGAACGAGGAGCGTGGGCGCCTCCTTATTAAACCCTTCGTACAGTTTGCCGAGGAGGCCATCGACGTTGATCATATTGCGGAAGCCCAAAACAAGCACGATAAGCGGGATGATGGACGGCAAATAGAACACAACGCGGAAGAACCCCGAGAGCGGCACCTTTCTGCACAGGAAGTAGGAGATCATGAGGCAGAGCGGAAAGATGATGAACATGCCCACGGCGGAGTGTAGCGCCGAGTTCACGAACATGATCTTATAGGCGGGATCCACCCGGAACAACTCGAACCAGTTCGCGTAGTTCTTCAACCCGACGAACTTCCATCCCTCGAGCTGGTCGTAGCGTTGGAAGGTCATCACGATGGAATCCACGTTGACGAACGCCCACATGATGACGAACTGCAACACGGGGTAAGCGAGCATACAGATGACGAAAATATTCGTACGGAACTTCTTCTTTTCAAATACACTTCTCTGCTTGCGCTCTTTTTTCTTCCCGTTTTTCTTCCCCTTGCGGGCAGGCTTCTCCTCGTCCCAATCGTCGAGAAGGATCTCCTCGCCCGGTACCGATTCCTGCGTCACCGCTTCGGCGGTCGCGGTCTCTGTGCCTAAATCATCGGAAAAGAAATTCTCTTCGGACGGCAAATCGTCTTGCATAAACACCCTCCCGCTCACAGCCATTGTTTATACGCGCTCCAGCTTTTTACGATATCATCTTGGTAAATGGTTGCAATGAGCTTTGCGGGCGTGTACTGCTTGTCGGAGGATCCTGCGTTCCACGCCTTGAAATAGTAGTATTCGTTCTTGGGCCAGATGCTCGTCATCTTCGTGGAACCGCGCAAGCCCGTCGCCGAACGCATCATGGGATGCTGGGTGTAGTTGTTGAATTTGGTGCTTTTGCGGTCGATCTCGAAGATGGCCTTCTGCCATGCGCTCGCCTGATCGACGCCGTTTTCGTCGACAAAGGAATTCCAATACTCATACTTGTAGGGAAGCACGGTGCCGCCCGAGAGTTTGGTGAAGAGTTTGGCGTTCTCCTCCTCCTGCATGAAGAGAAGGAACTTCACGGCGAGGTCTCTGCCCGAAGAAGCCGCGGGAATGAGCGCGCTGTCGCCGAAGGAACTCGTAAACGAGACGCGGTTGTAGGTATCGTCGCCGATTTTGATCGTCTTGGAGAGGTCGTCGTCCGCGCCGGCGTGGATGGCGTCGAGCACCTGTCCGCCCGCGGGCGTGGGCGTGCCCTTCGGCTGCACCTGCCCGTCTGCGTTAAGCACGACGTGGGAGATGGTGGGCGTCGGCATGATGGAAATTTCCTGCCCCGACGCCTCGAGGTACACCTTGGATTCGTACTCGATCCAGCACGCCGCGGGCGTCATGGCCGCGCTGCCGCTTGCGAATGCCTGCTCGTTATCGAATTTGCTGTATCCGCCGATCTTGCTGTTCGACCAATCCTTGTGCCCGACGACGAGGTCATACCACAGCGTGTAGGCCTGCTCAAATTCCTTCCAGCCGATATACGTGCTCTCCGCCTTGTTCATGGTGCCGTCCGCATTGCGCACGACCGCCGCCTTCTCGGGGTCGTACACTTCCATGTTCGGATTTTTCTGATTGGCAACGTCCAGCGAGAAATCGCCGCCTGCGGCGTCCTTCACGTTGCCGAAGTTCTTGAACATATTCATGGTCTCGGGGCCTGCGAGTTGTCCCCACCAGTCGAAAACGACGTAGTCCCACTGCCACTCCTCCGAGGCGCCCGACCAAGTGAACGGCGTGATCTTGCCAGAAGTGGACTCGGTGGGGTCGACGTTCAAATTCGCCGCAACGATGTCCTGGCAGTATTGCAGAAGTTCGTAATAGTCCTTGGGCGGCGTGCGGTCCCATTGTCTGGTAGTGTTACCCCCCCCCGGTTTTTTGAGCCATTCGTCCACGCGGTCCATGACAGTGAGGTTATAGGCGATGCCCGCGGTGCCGATCGTCCACGGTACCTTATAATAATGGTATTCGCCGCTCCTGTCGGGATATCGGCAACTTGCGAGAACGTCCTCATCCCAGATGCGCTCCTCGAATGTCGTGCCGCTGTCGTCAACCTCCGTCTTGTAGAGGTCGTCGAGGCAGTAGATCTGCCCGGGCGCGACGAAATCTTCCCACGCGATATCGTGGCAGAAGATGAGGTCGTAGTCGGTGCCGTTCTCCATCATGTTGGGGACGGCGTCAATGAGTTGGGTATCGGCGTCGGTGCGGACGGTGACCCCCTCGTTCTCCTCTTCGAACTTCCGCGCGAGTTGCTCCACCCATTCGGAGCCGTAGCCGCCCTTGAAGTAGGTGATCCAAAGTTCGTTTTCGCCTTTGTTCGAACCGCAAGCGGCAAGCCCGAACGCGGACGCGCACAGCGTTGCCGCAAGCGCAGTTGCCCATAACCGTTTTTTCACAATCATTCCTCCTCGGCCGATTTCATTTATAGAAATCGATTTCTATCGCGGGCAAAAAATATACGACCTTTACCCTTGACAGAATGATTATAGCATAGAAAAATTGTGCTGTCAACACAATTCGTGAAAAAATTTTTGTGATTTTTGTTAATTTTTTGTCCGTAAACTCTTGACAGCCCGTTTTTCCCATGTTATAATGAAGCAGAGTTTTAGAAATCGGTTTCTAAAATGGGAGGAAGACATGAAATTTTCCAAAGTTACCTATCTCATGCTCGCGGGCGTCTTTGCCGCATCGCTCGGCGGGCTTGCGGGTTGCTCCAAAAAGGATCCCCTCGCGGACGGCACCTTTGATCTCGGCGACGAATATTACCGCTCCGTCAGCAAGCGGCACTCTCTCAACTACGACGAGATGCTCTATGACGATTTCACCAAGGGCGTCAACTCCGACCGCTGGGTCATCTCCGACTCCGTGTGGGATCAGTGGAGCACCGACCAGAACGGCGTCCGCCCGCAGAACGTCTTTCTCGTGGACGACGCCGCGAACCCCGAAACCCACCTTCTCTTGCGCGCCAACGGCTCCTATTATAATATGGAAAACGATCCCCTCTACACCGCGGAGGAATGGGCGACGTACGGAAGCGCGGATGCGCTGTTCTCCGGGTCGCAGGGAAGCGGGATCAACTGCGGCGCATGCCTCTCCACCAAGGAAGCGCTCGGCCCCGGGCGGTACGAGGTGAAGATGAAGCCCTGCCCCCGCATCGGCGCCCTCACTTCCATGTGGGTCTACTCGTGGTTCACGCTCAACAACGGCACCACCCAGCAGAACGAAATTGATATCGAGATCGGTTTGAGCCCCGATTTCTCGCAAGTGTACTACACGACGTGGACCTCTCCCAACAATAACACCAATATGCCCACGCCCGTCGATTACTACGTCAACGACGGCGATTGGCACGTCTATTCCTTCGATTGGGTGACGGATGCGGAAGTCCCCTATGTCGATTATTTCATTGACGGCGTGAAGATCCTCACCATCGATGCCAACGTCCCCACGACGAACGCCACGCTCAACCTCGGTATCTGGTGCCCCTCCTGGGCGGGCGGCGGTGCGATAGGCGGCACCAACGGCGCCATCTCCCCCGAAAGCCGTATGTTTGAAAGTGATTACGCGGAAATTTCGTGGTGGCGGTACATCCCCTTCCAGATGGAGGGCTGGGAACAGCGCCCCGTGCAAAACAGAAATTACGCAGAGGGCTACGTTCCAAAGACGCTAACCTCCCTTCCTACGGCGGAAAAGTGCGCCAACGGCGACTTCGAGCGCGACGATTACGGCGACTACGACAAACCGTGGAAGGACTTTACCCCCGCCGAGGACGACGAACTGTATCTCGAAGGGAGCCGGGCGGAGATCTTCACCGAAGAGGGAGATACCCCCAACCGTTGCGCAAAGATCTCGAACGGCGGCCTGCTCGGGCAGTGGCTCCGCGGCGCATCCGAGGGCTTCAAATACAGGCTGACGGGCAAGTACCGCACCACGGGCGATGCGACGGCGGCGTTCCGCTATACGTACATTCTCGGCTACTCGACGACTTCCCGTACCAACGGCAACAAGACGGTGGAGATCGGCTCCTCTGCGGAATGGAAGGATTTCACCCTCGACTTCACCGTGGATAAGGCGGGCACGCAGAGCATCCGTTACTATCTCTTGAACTCGGCGGCGTCGGAAACGGCAACGGGCAGTTGCTTCTTCGACGACCTCTCCATCGTCTACCTCGGCCATTAAACGCCCCCCTTATGGCTGTGAGAGGAAGTCGTTCCTTTGACGCCCCCCACGGCCATTCAATTCACCCCCCATCGTGGCCGAGCGAGGAAGTTGTTCCTCCGAAGGCTCCCTCCTCGGCCATTCAATTCACCCATCCTCTTCCCCCATATAAAGGATCCCCTCGGGCATGTTTGTCCGGGGGGATTCTTATCATACAAAAGACTTTCAAATCATGATATGAAACCCAAAATCGGGTACATGGGGTGAATTTTTTATGCCAATGCCTTGGCTGAGATCAACGTATGGAGCGGCAACTCTCGGTCATGCGGATCTCCGCTTCCACGGTGATAAGATCCTTGTTATCATCCCCCTCTTCGATCATGCGGATGAGCTTTTCGGCGAGCGCCGTGCCGATCTTCTTCACATCCTGATAAACGCAGGTGAGGCGCGGGCTCGTGAGTTGGGAAAAGATGCTCCCGTCGAAGGAAGCCACCGAGACATCGTCGGGCACGGAGAGCCCCAACTGCCGCAAGGCGTTCATGCCGCCGATGGCCGAAAAGTCATCGGGGAACAGGATGGCCGTGGGGCGCAATTCGGGGTACAGCTTTGCGGTCATCTCGTTGCAGAGGTCGGGGTTGGAGTAGCACGCGCGCACGCAGGCGAGGCGCTCCTTGCCCGCCTGCCGGAAAGCGTCCGCATAGCCGCGCTTGCGCTCCTCGGTGACAAAGTTATCCTCCCCCGTGAGGAACAAGATGCGCTCGTGCCCCATCTCGATGAGCTTCAGAACGAGCTGTTTGGTCTTTTCGTAATTGTCGCTCATGACGCCGGGGATGAGGTTGCCGAGATAGTCAAACCCCACGCAGGGGATCTCGCTCCTCATGAGTTCCTGCACGAGATCGGAACTGTAATCGCCGAAGATCAGAACGCCGTCGAGTTGGCGGATGCGGCAATGCTTGACAAAGGCCTCCGCGCCGAGGTCCTTCCCCTTGGAAAGCATGGTGATATCGTAATCGTGGGCCTCCGTGACGCGCTTGAATTCGTTCAAGATCTCGATGAAGAAGTGTTGGGTGAGGTCGAGACTGTCCCGCAGATAGAACAGGACGCCGAGGTTATAGGAGTGACGCGCCTTGAGCGCCCGCGCGTTGGCGTTGGGGGTATACCCCATCTGCCGCGCGACCTCGAGGATCTTCCGCTTCGTCTCGGAATTGACGCCGTAATAATTGTTCAACGCTTTGGAGACGGTCCCCGCGGCAAACCCGCTTTTTTCGGCGATATCGTAAATTGTAATCATATGTCACATTGTAACAGAAATCCTCAACACTGTCAAGTCTTTTTTGAAATCGGTTTCCTAATGTTTGCTCCCCCACTTGGGTAGATCATCGGATCGCTCTTGCCTTTTAGGTATCCCAAAATTTTAATATTCTCCGATTGTGTAAATTTTTTAGGCCGGCAGGTTTTACTCAATTGCAAGGGCTGTGCAAATTGCGCCTACTTAGAGCCCCCCACTACGAAGTATTTTGGGGGGAAAGGAGCGGCAAGGAAAGTGCCCGCCTTTTGGCGAGCACTTCAAAACGCCGCTTTGTTTTACAAGGCTCCCGAAAAAGATTTGCGTAGCAAAGATTTTTCGGGAAGAGGAGCCGCAGGCGGTAAAAGCATAAGGGTTGCCTTT
>CANRDX010000023.1 GCA_947629485.1 uncultured Clostridia bacterium | reverse complement strand
TCGGAATGAGGGTAAGAAGAAATACGCCTATCCCTTCCCCTCATCTCGACGCGCCGCAGGCGCGGAGTAGATCCCCTTATTATCGATTACGTAGGGATTCACTCGGCACTGCGTGCCTCGGAATGAGGGTGTGAAAGGAACGTGCCCCTTCTCCTCATACCGAGCGAAGCGAGCGTATCCCCTCTTGGAGAACGATTGCTTTGTTCCCTCACGGAGTAGGGGTTCACTCGCCCGCTACGCGGGCTCGGAATGAGGGTAAGAAGAAATACGCCTATCCCTTCCCCTCATCTCGACGCGCCGCAGGCGCGGAGCAGATCCCTACAAACCCACCTTGCTGTGTTTAAGGGGGTTCCCTCGCCGCCTGTGGCGGCTCGGAATGAGGGTGTGGTGAAGGAAAACGTAAAGGGGAAATACACAAGTGGCATTTCCCCTTTTGATCAGACTTCTATCCGCTTTGGGCGCGTGGTGCCGGAAAAGGGATCTCAGTTTTTCATCATACTTCTATCCGCTTTGGGCGCGTGGTGCCGGAAAAGGGATCTCAGTTTTTCATCATACTTCTATCCGCTTTGGGCGCGTGGTGCCGGAAAAGGGATCTCAGTTTTTCATAAGACTTCTATCCGCTTTGGGCGCGTGGTGCCGGAAAAGGGATTTCGGTTTTTTTGTGTGTGATTATTCGCCAGCGGTAGGTGTAACAGTGAAGACAAGGGTTGAATGCGCGTTCGCGAAAGTTGCAAGCTTCGTCATTGCCGCCTCGAATGCTGCGCTGTTCTGTATATATTTGCTGCTATCCTTGCACCCATATTGGGTATAAGGATGTCCGCCAGTATAGACAAATTCGATTGTAACCGTAATTTTGCTATCCTTAGTCAAAGTGGCAGTCGTAATCTCAAATGATTTATTATCGCTACCCTTTGTAACAGAACCCTCTGAAATGCTTGTGGTCTTAACTTCCTTAATTTGCCAAGAAAGACCCGCCGTCGTGAGAGCAGATTCAATACCTGAATTTTTCTCATCGGTCAGTTCAAGCGTTAAAGATTCAAGTTTGCCGATCCCGGTGATTTCCAACGTAAGCGTCGTATCATCATCGTCAACGTCGCCATCATTCGAGAATTTTGCCCAACCATTATTATTGTAATCGGAGGGCTTGCCGCCGAGGTTAAGTTTGTCTTCCGTGAACTTAGCTTCAAAAGCAGTCAAACCACCGGTTTGAGTAACAGTTTCAGCCTTAACATCACCCGATGTCACATCTGTTGCCTTTGCCGCATCGGAACCGATCGTCCATGCTGCGAAGCCGACGCCGACGAGCGCGGCGCTCAAAAGCCCTGTCGTGAGAATTGTTGCGATCTTTGTTCTGCGTTTCATAAAATACTCTCCTTTTGAGATAAATTTTTTGTTGCAGAACGAGCTGCAACGATTTGACTATATCCTATCACTTTTTGTTAGTCCTGTCAAGACTTTTTTGATTTTTTTTGTGAAAAAAATTTATTTTTTTTTAACTTCGTTCTTTTCCTGCCGATTCTTTCTGTCTTTTTTTGCTATTTTTTGTGTTTCTTTTTCGCATTCCCGCCTCTTTTCGCTTTATTTATATTGTCCGCGCGCGCGTATGGGCGCCGCGTGTGCGGGCGGGTGTGTTGCGCGCGTGTGCATGCGGGCGCGAAGAGAGAGGACGAGGGAATGAAGGAAGCCCTCCCCCTCGCGCACGAGGGGGAGGGTGGCACGGAAAAGCCGCGACGAGCGGGGGTTATTCTGATACGTCATGTTGCCCCGCCCGCACGTTCCATTTTGCCGAAGGGCGGCACGAGGAGCGTAGCGACGAAGTAGCGGAGGCGAAGCCGCAGTCGAAACATCTCCGCATTGTAACAAGGTGATACTTCGACAAGCTCAGTATGACGGGATTTAGAATGCTCCCCCACTCGTCGCGAAGCGACACCCTCCCCCATTCATGGGGGAGGGCTTGGGTATTACGGACTGCGTTTGAGGGGATTCTTCGACTTCGGCTTCGCCTTCGCTCAGAATGACGCGTTGAGCGCGCGGGTTCGGAATGACACGTTTACCACGCGCGGGGCAGTATGACGGGATTAGAAGTTCAACCCCCACCACCGCCTACGGCGGAGCCGCCCCCTTCAAAGGGGGCAGCTCTGATCGCGCGCGGAAATGCACAAGTGAGGGGGCGGGTGGGTGGGGACGAATAGAAGGAGCCGAGCGATGTCCCCTTCTTCACTTTCCGAAAATTTGTTCAAAATGGCTTGACGCCGACCCTTCTTCTGTGCTAAAATGATCGTAAGCAACAAGGGTTCCTGTTGGCGGTTAGCCTCCCGAGGGGGAAAATCCATTCACGGATATTTCCGCATAAGGAGGTGCGTGCTTATGAACGCTCTATTCGACCTCTTAATGCTCCTTTCGCTTCTTGGCGATCTCTTGGAGCATTTCGATATTGAATACATCGCGATAAAACGCGCAAAAAAATAACCGCCCACGACGTGCCAGTCCGACGGTTATTTTTCTTGAAAAAATGTAACTGAGGCTGACCGCTAAACAGGATCAAACCCTTGTTGTGATTTTATTTTAACATGTTGAAACAGGTTTGTCAAGTATTTTGCGCCGATTTTTTAGAAGGCGGTTGAAGAAGGCTTTTTCGCGACCTGCCCCCTTTTGAAGGGGGAAGGTGGCGCGGCAAAGCCGCGACGAATGAGGGGTGCTCCTAATTCGTCATGTTGAGCGGAGGCGAAGCCGCAGTCGAAACATCTCCGCATTGTAACAAGGTGATACTTCGACACGCCTCGTTCCTCGGCGGCTCAGTATGACGGGATTAGAAGTTCAACCCCCACCACCGCCTACGGCGGAGCCGCCCCCTTCAAAGGGGGCAGCTCACCCCCACCGGTCGCGAAGCGACACCCTCCCCCTCATTGAGGGGGAGGGCTTGGGGGCGCGGGGGGTGCGGGAAAGAACAAGGAAAGAACCCGAGGAATGCCTCGGGTTCTTTTGGTGTTTTTTGGGGGGGCAGTAGAGAATGTAATTTTATCCATTACACAACGCTTATTCCCCATCCTTTATACAAATATGCTAACTGGCCATTTTTAATCAATGATCCGCCATCAGGGGTTTGACTACCACCACTGGAAGCGTTTGCAAACATTATGTGGACACTGTTGACATACGAGGAACCGACCATCAATTTGAAAGTATAACGATAGTTCCCCGAAGCAATTTTGGCCTCACAATACAATGCGCCGTTTGTTGCTGTATCTAAACTTCCTGCGCTCATTTGTGAAATATGATATCCAGGCCATCCATTATCAAAGTTTATACTGCTGTAAAATACGTGCATATAAAGAGTTCCACCCTTAACAATTTGGTCCTCAACCGTAAACTTGATGACTTTCTTTGTTGCAGTATTCTTCTGCAACGTAACCGTAACGCTTGCGCTGCTTGTCGTGCCCGTAATTTTGAAAGTATAGTCACCAGCAAATACAACTTTGATATTGCCGTCACTTCCCGATGATATGAAGTAATCACCTATATCGCCAGAGGTCTTATGCCCAATCGAATAAGTAGTCCAACTATATGTAGACCCTATCGTGTCACTTGCATAAGAAGCAGGTTTATATACGAGCTTAAATTCATCATCTTTCTCGAATGTAGCGGTAATCGTATATGTGCTGCCAGACTTTGTTGCTTTCGTCATATTCGAGAACGTATTCCAACTCGTCGTGCCACCGGCACCGGCAAGATACCAAGTATTCTCCGTCCACGAAGCGTAAAGTGTGACGGAAGAACTTGTTGCCGTGCTACCAAATTTCCACGTGAAGTTCACGGCACGAAGCGTACCCGAAGTTGAGCCTTGTCTCCAACCGTTGAAGGTATAGTCGGTTCTTGTGGCAGAAGGTAAGCTATACGTCTTGCCATATACATTCGTTTGAGAATCAGGCGCTTGACTTGCGGAGCCGCCATTCATATCGAATGTAATTGTATATAGCCGCGCCCAGATAGCATAGAACACGATATCCGTTGTGTCGCCACCTATTGTGTATGACGTTTGTTTCGTGAAGTCTACATTCGTAGGCATCTCTGTGGAAATGTTGCGCGTGGTGTAAAGAATACCACTCGTAGCCGATTGGGTAAGCGACCAACCGAGGAAGCGATAGTTCGTGGAGCCTGTTGCATAATCATTGCTATACAACGCGCTATCGCCTATGGTCGAGCTTGTGAAGTCGACCGTGTCGCCTTCTGCAAGATTGCTCAAAGGCTCAGGCATGGTGGCAGCGCTGATGTTGATCGAGCTTGCAAATGTGACCGTATACGTCGTTGCTTGCGACTTCCATTGCGCGACGAAGTAGACGATGTAGTAGAGGTCGCTTTCGGGGATCTCGGCATAGGACATGGTGTAGGTAGCGGTGTGACCTGTGCCGTAGACGGTTTCGCCTTCGCCGCCGAGCTTCCAACCGAGGAACTCGTAATCTTCGGGGATAGCGGACGGCTCAATGCCCGTGAGCTTGAACGGTTCGCCCCAAGTGAGCGCTTGCGCTTCGGGAGCGGTGCCGTGGCCGTTGGTGAGGAACACGACGCCGTATTTCGTCTTCGTCCACTGCGCGGTGAGGGTGAGGGTGGTATTTTCGTCGACATCGTGCCCTTCATTGGCGGCGGCGATCATGGCGGTGGTGATGGTGAACGCCTCGCCGGGGGCGATCGTGACGGTGTCCGTGCTGCCGTCGGCGGCGCGCGTATCTATCTGCCAACCCGTGAAGGTGAAGCCCTTCGTGTTGACGGATTCGAGAATGACGGAGCCGAGGCGGTTCATGGAAATGGATTCCCCGCCGAAGCCCGTGATGACGGGATCTACCGCGCCTGCTCCTTGCAAGAAGGCTTTGTTCATGTTGAACTCGACCGTGTATTCGATGGGCGACCAAATCGCGTCGAACGTGATCTGCGGGCCGTCGTTCTTATCTACGGTGAAGTTATCATTTGCAGAATATTGATATCTTGCGGAATGCCCGAGAATATAGGCGTAGTCGCGATAATCCCAATACTCGAACTTGAAGCCCGCCCAGTGCGGCGCGGCGGGAATGGTGATATCGTCGCCGTCGGTTTGCACTTTATCGTCCCAATCGCTCCAATTGTAACCGTGATATTCCTGCTCTTCACCCTTCGGGTAGACGACGCCGCCGTAGCTGTTGAGATTGAAGGAGACAATATGCTGCCCCACGTTAAGTACATCTAGGTTGAGCCACTGCGCGTAGAAGGTGATGGTGTAGTTGCCCTCGGCGTCGGCGACGGCAAACTTCTCGATCATCTCGGTATCGAGCAAGGCAGTCGCGTTGAAAGGCGAATGCGCGGAATAGCTTGAATCGGGCAAAGCCTCGGGATCGTAGAGCCAATCGTCGCCGCGTTCATTTTTGAGGTTCCAACCCATGAAGTTATAGCCGCGGAGTTCCACTCCGTCCTCATATTGATTTTCACCTATCCGCTTTGCGCCAAGAGGCAAGCGGATAGAATCGTTCCCTTCCTCGCGCGTGACATAAACGGTATCCTTCTCGGAAAGCCCGCCAACTTCATATTTTGTATTCGCGGGTTTGTTCGGATCGAACACGATCTTATAGGTGATCGCCGTCCACTGCGCGGTGAGGGTCAGCTCGGTGGAGCCTTCGACCATGCCCTTCACGTCGTCTTCGGTGAGGGTGAAGGTGCTGAGGTTGATCGTCGCGCCGTACGTCCAATGCGCGAAGGTGTAACCCGTGAGCGTGGGCGGGGCGATCTTCGTTAAATCGAGGGTGGTGTGCCCCTCTTGCAACGAAACGGTGTACGGCTTGCCTTCCGCGTCCTTTTCGGGCATGTTTTTAAGGGTCGCGTCGTTGATCGCGCTTGCGAATTTGACGGTGTATTCGATATAATCCCACTTCGCGTAGAGGGTGGTATCTTCGGTGATGGGCGTGCCCGTGTAGAGGGTCCCTAATGTGGGGTCGATGTGCCAGCCCGCGAACTTGCGGCCGACGGGCCATGTCGCGGGGTCGGGGGCGGTGTAATCGGCGACCTCTTTGTCTTCGACATATTTATGCGTCGTGACGCGGTCGGGGAATTCGGGATCGGTGTAGGTGACGGTTTTTAGCTCTTTCCACTGCGCGGTGAAGGTGACGTCTTTGGTGACGGCGTATTCAGTGCCCTGCTGATGAGGGTCGTCGGCGTCCGTTTCGCCGCTCGCCTTCCAACCCAAGAACTTATGCCCTGCCCAAGTGGGCGCGCCGGGAAGGGTGAGCTGCGTGTTCTCTTTGACGACCTGCTGTGCAGGCGGCGTCGAACCCGTGTAGTCGCCGTAGTCGAATGTGACGGTCTTGGAAACCTTTGAGACGGTGTAATAGTAATTCGTCGGACTTTGTCCCGATCTTTGCAATTTATGGCTTGAAGAAAGACCTACAACAAGCTCTATTTTCCAAATGCCAGGCTCGGTAATTTTAATATTGCTACCGTTACGTGTAACAGCGTTTGACGACGAGACAAGCTGACCGTTCGGCGATGAGGAGGGCTTAGTGGAGACTTTATCAAAATAGAGATTAAGCCATGTGAGTTCATTTGCAACATATGCTTGGCACTCAAACTCCGTCATGGTGTCTTTGCCGGGGTCGTTTTGAAGGGTGACCTCCATAGTATAAGTGTAAGTTGTACCGCTGCGCGTAGGGGTACCAAAATTATAGACAGAATCTGTATAGACTTTCTCCGACGTCGGTTTGAACCCCGTCCAATGCCAATCGTTAAGCCAATTATTCATGCTACTGCGCAAATAAATTACGGGGGCTTGATTCGTAACAGGCGAGCTTAAAGCAATTTCGGTTATCGTGATATTGGCGGTATTTTCCCAATTATGCCCCGAAGCCGATTTTTTCGCATGGATATACATCGTGATCCTGTAACCGTGCGAGTTTTGCACGATGAAATTAGAACCCGTACTGTCTGGCTTAAAATCTCCCGTGGGAAGACTTCTTGTATAGCTCGTATCCCGTCCCGTGTATTTTTGTTGCAATGGCAGGGTTGTGGACGTAGGGCGTTCAAATTTCGGACCGCCAGTTGAGTACTCTTCTTGCGTGCCGATGATTGCAAATTCATCCCCGCTGAAAAGATAGATATCTTGTTCAAATTTAGTATAAGTACCCGTGGTATCATTCTGCACACCCGAAGCGGTATACAAATGATCTTTGTCTTGAATGAATTGTAATAGAGAAGCATTCCCAATATAATCCCAACCCGCCAAAGACATGGGGCTACTCGTGTTACCTGCGCTACCGACTAAACCAAAGTATACTACGTCAAAATTTGACGAGCTAATAGTAAAGCGCGCCGTAAGTGTTGTATCATTCGAGAAAGTACTATTTTCCGTATAAGGTGTTCCCGTTTCGTCATACCAACTATCAAAGGTCTTACCCGATGGCCGGTTTGGCTTCTCCATATCCTCAGGCCATGCCGCGCTCTTATACGCCAATGTATCACTAAACGAGGCTCCCGCCTCGATGTCGATTTCTCTGGTTAAATTTTGGCTTCCGTTGCTTATAAACGTAACGGTGACGATCTTCGCCCAAACGGGGGTCATGGTCACGTCTGCCTCAAAGGAATATGAGTGACCCGGTTCGTAGCGCACGCCGTTGTTCGATTCCCATGCGGAAAGACCGTAGCCCGCGGGTTTGTACGGCTCGCCTTCCTTCGTCAACTCGTCGGCTGTGGGGAGCGTGACATCGCGGCCTGCAATGGCTTCGATGGGAGCATGCGCTTCTTGATTTGCGGGGTAGCCGGCGATCTCGCTGAACTCGCCGTAGTTGAAGGAGATCGTGACCTTCTCCTCGATATTATCGGGGCGGAAGGTGGAACCCGTTTCGGTGGTGAGCGGCGTCATGATGATCCAAATGGCGGATACCATGCCCGCGATCAGGGCTACGATCAGCGTGACGATAACGGCAATCAGAGGTTTGGAAAAACGCTTCATGATCTGTTCCCTCCTCCCGTGAGCGACGCGCCGAACAGGAATGCAAGATCGCTATCCGCGGTGAAAGGATCGTAGAAATACTTCTTGAAATTCGCGGCGTCTGTGAAGTTGAACGTATAATTGACAGTCAAAACGACGACAGCGGAAGCTGCCGCATAATCGAGCGTTCCGCTGACGGTGAAAGACTTTTCGGATGTGTTTTTGGAATAAGAAGTGTTCGTTGCGGTGACTTTGCTTTCTGCTCCGCTCATCTGGTCGGCGGGAAGGCCGTCCCACGTGGCGGAGACTTTTTCTGCCGAGACAAAAACAACAGAGTCGCCGAAGAGATCGTCTTCGACATCCTCTTTATTGAGCTTGATCGTGACGGCGAACCGAGAGCGATCGCCGAGGGCGAGCTTGCACTGCGCAACATCGATTTGGAAAGAGACGGAAAGGGCGCCTTGATAACTGCTGCCCGAGGCGCCCGTGAAGCCTTCGTCCGTGTAGACGAGGCCCTGCGGGGTGAAAGGCGCGGAGATAAATTCGTCGCTCGTGACAACATTTTCGGCACTGACGGTGCCCGAAACTTCTGCCGAAGAACCCGCAGCGGGACCTTGCGAGATCGTCCAACTCGCAAAGCCCATGCCGATCATGGAACAGCACGAAAACAAAGCTACGATACTGAGTTTGGCTTTGGCAGTCATGCGATCCCTCCTTGCAAAATTTGCGCCGCTTGATTTGCGCCGCTTGCGCCCGCGCACGGATACAATATGACTTGTATCACTATTATTATAGCAGAGTTTCGGGAGAAGTCAATAGTTTTTTGAAAAAAAGGATAAAAAATATAATTCCATGAAAGCGCATAACATAAAATTTTCCATTGTTTGAAGATTTAACACAAACTTTCGGTTGAAATTAACACCGATTTTTTGCCGTTTTCGGGCAAAAGAATGCGAATTTTGAGGAAAAATTGTTGAAAATCGCGGCGGGAATGGGCAACAGACAAGCGGGGCGGACGAGGCGGGACGGGAATTACCTGCCCCCGTTTACGGGGGCAGGTGGCGAGCGCAGCGAGACAGGTGGGGGCGAAGCGAGGCAAGAATGAAAGCCTTCCCCCCTCAGAAGGGGGAAGCCTTGCTATGGTGATGTCTCGACTTCGCTACTTCGGGGCGTTGCCCCTCGTGCCGCGCTTAGTAGACAATAGTGCGCGCGGGGCAACATGACGTGATTTAGAAGTTCAACCCCCACCACCGCCTACGGCGGAGCCGCCCCCTTCAAAGGGGGCAGCTCTATACCATGCGACAAGGCATAGGAAAATCACCTAAATTGAAGTGTTAGACAAAAAAGCACATACCCATGTCTGCAAACACCCCTTCCGTCTCGCCGCAAGCGGCGAGACACCCACCCCTCAAAGGGGTGGGCAAGGGAGGGACACTTGGCGCCCCCTTTGAGGGAGACTTGATTATTGCGGACTGCGTTTGAGGGGATTCTCTCACCCGCTACGCGTGTTCGGAATGACACGCGGGGCGGGGCGGGAATGGAAGCCTTCCCCCCTCGGGGGGAAGGTGGCACGGCGAAGCCGTGACGAATGAGGGGCATATTAGAAGCCAACCCTCATCAGTCACTTACGTGACAGCTTCCCCCCTCTGAGGGGGGAAGCCTTACTATGGTGATACTTCGACAGGCTCAGTATGACGTGATTGAAATGCTCCCCCACCTGTCGCGAAGCGACACCCTCCCCCTCGCTTGCGAGGGGGAGGGCTTGGCGCCCCCTTTGGGGGGGAGCTGGCTGCGTAGCAGACTGAGGGGGTGTTGGTCTTTATTACGTCATTCAACATGACGTAATTTAGAAGTTCAACCCCCACCACCGCCTACGGCGGAGCCGCCCCCTTCAAAGGGGGCAGCTCTGGGGACTGCGTTTGAGGGGATTCTCTCGGGGCAGTGCCCCTCGGAATGACACGCGGGCGGGGCGGGGAATAAGGAAGGACCCGAGGGAAATTCCCTCGGGCCCTTGTTTGGCGCTGGATTTATCAAGCTATAAATTAAGTATAGTCCTCGATATCGCTATATCCTGTTCCTGTTATCGAACAGTATTTTGAACCACCACTTTCCTTATCGTATGCATTGATTGACACGCTCACCGTCTTTGAGGTCAGTTTCATCTTATGCAGTCTGAAATTAGAACCACTCTGTTTTGCTGTTATAATCAAGACAACGTTGGTGTACCGATTAGCAGGAACCGTAAATGTTATAGTATAGATATGACTGCTTGTATGATTGGTCACTTGCCAGGTATAGCCATCTTTCGTTGAACCACTCCCATTAGCGAAGCTCGGTCGGCCGTCCCATCCGCCTGTGAAGATTTCTCCTGCACCGTCGTAGTAGTATCCATACATTCCGTATGTACTGAAACTACCCCACTGATCCCATAGGCTATAATTAAATGACACGGTTATCTTATCTGATGTTGCTTCCCACTGCGCGGTATAGGTGGCTGCGCTCGATACTGTGACGGAGCCGCTTGCGCCAACGGAGGCCGTTCCATTCCCGCTCGTGAGCTTCCACTCCACGAACTTGTAACCGCTTGCGGCGGTAGGCGCCGCGGGCGCAGTCACTTTGTAGCCTTCCGTAAACTTCGCCTCTTTCGTGGTGGCCTTCGCGCTTGTTGCCGCGTGAGCGCCGGGGTTGAACGTTACGGTGTAGGTGATCTCCGTCCAATCTGCGACGAATTTGAGCGAGAAGCTGCTATCATCCTCTTCGATATCGTCGAGAATGAGCGTATAGGAAGTCTTTATAGCTTCTGCTTCGCCATTGCGCTTCCAACCGTTGAAGATGTAGCCCGTTGCCGACAGCGTTTCAAGCTTTACGAGAGGCTGTGCGAGCGAAACGGTCGTCTGCTCAACATTGAGCGAACCGTGCACGCTCTCGAAGGTGACATCGTATACTGTCGCCTCCCAAACGGCGGTGAAGTTGATCGTCGTTGTGCCGTCCGCAGGAATAAGTTCCTTGTGCTCGCCGAGACAGAAGGACGTAAAGTTGTCGGATTCGATGCGCGTGGTATTGTTCGTCCAAGCAACGAGATCGTAACCCTTGACGTCTACCGTTCTGAGCGCGGTGGCAGAGGATTCGACCGTGACGCCCTCAATAGGATCGGCGCTTTGGCTGTGCACGCTATCGGTGAAGGTAAGCGTGTAGAAGATCGGCGACCACTTTGCCTTGAACTCGACGTCGTCATTCACGGTATATGAACCGTGGACGGGATCGTCGTGCTTATAGAGCGTGTTTTGATCGTCGCCGACGTACCAACCATCGAAGGTGTAGCCCGTGCGGGTAGGTTCACCTGCGGGGATCGTGTACAATGTGCCCTGTGTAACTTGCTCGCCTTGCGGCATGGTGCCTTGTTCGCCACCGTTTGCGGAGAAGCTGACAGAAAGCTTGCTCGCCTCCGTCCAATGCGCCGTGACAACGATCTTGTCGTTTCCTTCGATAATCATATCGGCGATGAAGTCGACCTTCTCGCTGTGATAGTTAT
Organism: uncultured Clostridia bacterium; assembly: GCA_947629485.1. Taxonomy (GTDB): domain Bacteria; phylum Bacillota; class Clostridia; order Christensenellales; family Borkfalkiaceae; genus Gallimonas. The sequence goes on along the minus strand of CANRDX010000023.1, from coordinate 14,244 downwards.
TAGAAACGCCTTGAATCGTCCAATAGCTGAACTTGTAGTTTGCGCGCGTTAGCTCGGTGTACGTAAGATCGATCTTCGTCTCGGGATCATCGAGAGAGACCTTGTACTCCGCTTTCGGCATGCCATCAACTTGTTCTTCGGAGCCAAGCACGGGATCGTGCACAAACTCTACGGTATACTCGCGCGCCTTCCACTGAGCGGTGAGGGTGAAGGTCGTGGATTCATCGACGAGCTTCCCGATGAGTTCGGGCGTGAGGGTGAAGGTGTCGGTAGGATCTGCCTGCCCATCCCAAGTCCAACCTTTGAAATCGTAACCCGTGAGCTTAAGCGAAGGAAGCGTATGAGCAGCCCCATCGTGGCAAGTATCAAGGTTGACAGTCTCAGGATCGTGTCCTTCGCCCTTTTCATCTACAAAGCTCAGCGTGTAATCGATCGGCGTGTAGGAAGCGGTGAGGGTGGTATCGGCAGAGAAGGCCGTCTCCGCGGTCGCCTCCAAGTCGCCGTTCATCCACTTGCCGTCTTTATAGCCAACTTTATCGGGGACCTGTACCCACTTCTCCGTACCGACGGACGTATTCTCGTCGATCGTGACGGATCCGCCGGTTTCGCCGAAGGTGATCGTGATCTGCTTCGCCCAAACTGCGGTGATGGTGGTATCCTTTGCGGGGACATTTACCTGCGTCTCTGCATCATGGAGCGTAGGATCGCTTCCAACTTGCCAGCCCTTGAAGCGATAGCCATCCCATACGGGCGCTTCGGGAAGGGTGATCTCAGGCGTCGCGGAGTGGACCGTTCCGCCTGCGGGAACATCGCTCGAACCCGCGTAGCCCGCACCAAGACTATATTGATAGGTGTAGTCTTCAAGTTTGAGCACAGTGATCTTCTTCGTCGAAGCCGAAGAATCGTAGGTGATACGATAGCTGCCCTCTTCTTCAAATTTGTAGTTGTTTGCATCCTCGCCGCCGATCCATTCTCTGGTGAAGAGATCGAACACTTTGAGTTCATCGCCCGCATGCGCTGTCACATCGAATGTGTATTTCGTCCCGCTGCGGGTCATCTTGTATTTCGCCCAATCAGCGCCGCTATCGTTGAGCCAATTGTTCAGGTCGCCGCGCACATATACGTTGTGCTCTGTTTGGGTAAAACTCGAAACCGTCTGCAACAACTCGTAGCAGATCATGCTCGTGCTGTCTTTCGCAAGCGTACTAGTGGTGGTGTTAGGATTTGTATAGAGCGTGATCCTGTAAATACCCGTCTTGGCCGCTATGAGATTGTTGCCGTTTCCGTTACTTCCGCCAGCCGTCTTGAACAGCCCTGCGTTCGCACCCGTTCCGGCAATGAGATTCTTATCGTTGAGTTCGAGATTCCCATAGGTACCCCATGCCCAGCTCCCCGTCGCGCTCTTGAACATGACCTTGAATTGTTTGTTCGCGGTGAGCGCTACTTCGATGGTATAAATGGTATAGCCGTTATTTGCGACGTTCTCCTGCTTGCTGAATTTAAGATTATCGCCCGTTGCAGGACCACCTTGATCCCAGTCATTGAGACGGATAGAATCATAACCGCCGGAAACACCAATGAGCGTATATTCCATCTTATCTTCCGCAGCGCCGCTCTTCTTGGTGAACTTACCCGTAAGCGTGACGTTCTCGGTGATCTTGGTCGTCGCGGTAAACTTCGTCGCACCAAAGTACCAACCATCGAATACGCTTGCCGTCACCGTAACGGTAGGCCATGCAGCCTGTGACGCATGAGAATCCGCATCGGAGAAGGCTGTTCCCTTATCGAGCAAGATCGTGGCGGCAGTCGTCAACCGAGCATTGCGATTCGAGATCGTTGTACCGGAAACGTTCATATACTCGAACGTAATGGTGACTTGTTCGACGAATTTCGCCGTGAGGGTGATATCCTCGATGAGTGCGGACGCTGTGTAGGGTTGCCCGTCTTTCAGCCAACCATCGAAACGATGGCCCGCCTTCTCCGCTTCGGGATAATCGTTCCCTTCAAGCTCGTGTTCCTTCACGAACCACTTCTCGACGTTTTCTTTGCCGTCGATCTCAAAGGTGACTTTGATCATGTCTTCCCAAACGGCGACGAGGGTGACGTCTTCCGTGATCGTGATCGTATCGTCCGTAATGGGTTCGGTGGAAGTCTCCTGATAAGCCCAGCCGCGGAAATGCTTGTGAGTTTCTGCGTCGTTCACATCGTCGATCGTGTAGTTCGCGAGGGTGAGCGTGCCCTGATACTCGACCTTTACGCTCCCCTGCGTAAGCGTGCCATAATCAGTCGTGAACGTGACGGTGAATTGATGTTTCGCCCAATCTGCGGTGAGGGTGATGACGTTCGCGCCGTCTACGACGGTGGCGTGCTCAATCACGTCCGCAAGGTCGATCGTGGCTTCTGCGTCGTACTGCTTTCCGCCGATCGCCCACTTGGAGAAGTCGTAACCCGTGCGGGTGCCCGTCATCTTTGCAACAGTGATCGTCTTTTCGCCGTCGAGGGCGTAGGTATTGCCGTCGGTGGGAACTTCGATTTCTTCGTCAACGCCCGCGCTGTATACGACGGTGTATTTGACGGACGTCCACTGCGCGACGAGGGTGATGGTGTGAGATTCATCCTCGGGCTTTGCCGCCTCGATGAGGGCGGTCGTGAGCTTGGTATAGGCGGGATCGCCCACATCGACGTGGCCCTTAAGCTTCCAACTTGCGAACTCATAGCCGAGCTTGGTGAGCGTTTCCTTCGTCGGGAAGGTGTTGCTATCCGCGGTGTCGAGGGTGACGCTCTCAATCGTCGGAGCCTGTTCTGCCGTTGCGCCCTCGAATACGATCTTGTACTCGATGAGCGACCAAGTCGTCGTGAGGGTGATGGTTTCGCCCTGCTCGGGGATCATGCCTTCCTCAAAGGTGGTGTTGCCCGCCTGATAGATCTTGCCCTCGGAGAGCTTCCAACCCGTGAACTTGTAGCCCGTGGGAGCGGTGGGCGTGGGAAGGTCGAAAGTCGTATGGTCGCCTTCGAGCGCGCCTTGCAATACGGTGCTTTCGACGGATTTATCAACACCGACGCCCTCTTTGGGTGCGACGACGCTCAACTTGACGGTGTAAGTGATCGCCGTCCAAGCCGCCGTGAGGGTGATGGTGTGCGCTTCGTCGATGAGCTTTGCCGCCTCGATGAGGGCTGCGGTGAGTTTTTCGTACTTATCGCCCACGCCGTTGAGCTTCCAACCATCGAACTTGTAGCCCTTGCGCGTTGCGGGATCGGCGAAAGTCTTGCCTTCCGTAGCCGCATTGTCGAGCGTGACGTCTTCGAGCGTCGTCCCGCCGAGAACGATCTTGTACTTGATCGCTTCCCACTGCGCGGTGTAGGAGGTTGCGCTGAGCTGGACTTCCGTCTTGGGTTGAATCGGATCTTCATCCTTGTTGTCCTCTTTCCAACCCTTGAAGACGTAACCCGTGCGCTCGGCCGCCTCGGGCATTGAGAAGGTCGTGCCTGCGGTACCCGTTTCAGAGGCAGGAGCCGCGGGCGCACCGTCCCAATCGCCATAGGAGAAGGTGGCGGTGACGTCGCCGTTCTTCGTCCAACTTGCGTAGAGGGTGATCACGCCCTCCGCCTCTTTTGCGATCATTTCGGCGGTGAGGTTCGTGCTATCCTTCATCGCTTTGCCCGTACCCTTGACCAAAGTCCACCCGTTGAAAGTATGGGTGTTAAGACCCGTAAGAGTAGCAAGCGTAATGGTGCTCTTTTCGAGGGTGACGCCCGTTTGATTTGCGGGGGTTTCGTTGATTTCGCCTTCCGCGTCTTTGGGCTTGTTGACGTCAAATTTGATCGTGTACTCTTTTGCCGTCCACTGCGCCTCGAACGTGACGTCGGCGGCCTTCATGGTGTAAGATTTCTGCGTGCCTTCGCCGTCCTTCTTATAGACGGTTTCGTCGCCACCTTTCACCTTCCAACCCGTGAAGGTGTAACCCGTGCGGGTGGGTTCAACGTCGGAAATGGTGACTTCATCGCGGATATGGTATGCCTTGCCGTCTTCAACCGTGCCCGTGCCTCCTTTAAGGTCGTAGGTGACATGGTATTCGTTCACCGTCCATTTGGCGGTGAAGGTGATGGTTCCGTCCGTGGGAACTTTCTCGGCGGTGAGTTTGTATTCTGCGGTTTCGCCCGTGAGCTTTACGGTATCGCCGTTGCCGCGCTGCCACTCCACGAAGGTGTAGCCGTCGCGAACGGGCTTCGTGAGGGTGATCGTGTTCTTGCCCTCTTCCACCGTGATAACGCCGCCTTCCACGTTAGGCATGTTGGTGACTTCTTCGCCGTCGACGGTCGCAGGATCGTGCGCGAACACAACGGTGTATTTGTTGGCTTCCCACTTCGCCGTGACGGTGATGGTCTTTTCTACGGCCGTCTTGATCGTCTCTTCATTGAGGGTGAAGGTGTAGGCGCCAGCTTCGTTCGTGCTGAGCGCTTTTCCACCGACGAACCAACCGTCGAACTTGTAGCCCTTGAGGGTGAGCGCCGCGAGGGTGAAGGTGGCGTTTTCTTCGAGGGAAGTCGTCTTAGGCGTTTCGGGAAGAGTTGCGCCTTGCACCTCGCTCGTGAATGTCACGTTGTAGACGATCGCCGTCCACTTTGCCGTGAAGCTCAGCTCGGTATCTTTGTCGGTGAACGTGATGTTGTAGCTGCCCTTCTGAGGTTCGCCCTCTTTATTGAGGAGCCAACCGTTGAATTCGTAGCCCGTGCGAGCGTTCGGCTCGGGAAGAGTGATGGACTCGTGCTTGTAGTCGGCATACTCGACGGTGTCTCCGATCGTCTCTGCGCCTTTGTAGTTGACGTCGAAGTGCGCCGTCACCTTCTTCGCTTCATAGGAGCATTCGGAGCAGACGTGACCGACAAATTCGTGCTCTGCTTCTTCGACATGGGTATCGCAGTTCGCGCATTCGTACCAATGGTGCGTTGCGTCGCTCTGCCATGTGCCGTCCGTCGCGTGAGGATCGGCATCGTGGGTGATGTCGAATTCGACCTCGTACTTGGTCTCGTCCTCATCCTGCAACGTAACCTTATAATGAAGGGTGTACTGCTCCGTGCAGGAATGTTTGCCTTCACCGTTGATATCCTTCTTTGCAAGATCGCTGAGGCTGGGAATGGTGAGGGTGACTTCTTTCTTGTCGCAAGGAACGTCGCCCGACCCGTTGCAGGTACCGATCGCTTGCCCCGTCCCTTCCTCGGTGGGGTTCGTGATCTCCCATGTATACTTGTGCGTGTGTTCTGTCGCGGTCTTCGCCGTGAAGGTCGAGCCGCTCGCGCTCACTGTAAGCGTGAACTTATACCAACCCGTGGCGGGAACTGTGTAGTTATCGCCGCCTTTCAAGGGATACCATTCGACCGTGTAGCCGGCTTCCCTATCTTCGACCATGATCGCAGTCACCTTGATGACTTTCACTTCGGTCTTTCCGTCAGTTGCATGCGAGGCAGCGGTATCTAAATAGAATACTCCATAGAATACTCCGGTGTATGTGCTGCCCGAACCTTTAAGTTCGTAGGCGGTGGGTTCCTGCACCCATGCGGGATCCGTCATGAACCCGGTGAGATAGTAGCCCTTGAATTGATTTTTGACATTCGTATAGGTTTGGAGCGTCGTGATCTCAAAGGAGATCTTATTGCCCTTCTGATCGACTGTGAGAACGATCTTATAACGGCCGCTCACTGTGGCTTGGATATTTCCGTTGCTGCTACCGTCGCTGGATTTGAAGTTCGGATTGGTCTTCGTGAGGCCTCCGTAGGAGAAATATGTGCCTTCAGCCCAGATATCCTTCGGATCCATATCGGAGATAATCTTGAAGTTGCCGCCCTCGAAGATCTCGATCGAATCGAAGGTATAGACGGTGTTGTCGCCCGACATGCTCGGTGTAAGGCGGAATTGATCGACGCGTTCGCCGAATGCGCCCGACCTGCTCAGATCGCCCGCGCCGTTGCCCGTAATATAGAAGTTATAGGGGCATTGCTTTGCGGAGATCTCCTCCCACTGCGCGGTGAACTTCGTGTTTCCTTTCGCGGTGTATTTATGGTTTGCGTCGTATATCTGACTGTCCGCTTCGCATTCCCAACCCTTGAAGTTGAATCCCTCTCTCGTGGGCGCGCCGGGAAGGTTGACATCAGGCTCATTCGCATAGACAACCTTATCTTCTACGGGTTTCAAGTCCTCGTCTTTTGCATCGCCCAAATCGAAGGTGAGGGTGTACTTCTCGTAAGCGCCGCAGGTGTCGCAATAGCCCTCTTCAAAGGTGTGCGGTTCGTGGGCGGTCTCTTCTTCACAGACTTCGCACTGCTGCCAATGGTTTGTATCGTCGTGCTTCCAACCGTTGTAGGTATGAGCTTTGACAGAGGTCTGTACGGTGAATTCGATGTCGCCGTAGTCGTCGCTATATGTCTCGTCGTGATAGGTGTAAGTCCGCTCACCGCCCTTTGTGCAGGTGGCGGTATCTTCGGTGACCGCTGTATATTTCTCTTCCTCGCTGAGTTTGGGAAGCGTGACGGTGATGGTGTGTCCCTCTTCGTCGGTGCAGTTCGGGCAGGTCTTGGTCGCTGTACCCGTATTATCCGCGGTAGGCGGCGTGATCTCCCATTCTTCGGGATATGCATGCCCCGTCTTGGGAACCGTGACCTCGAAGGTGACGGTGGTCGTGCCGTCTTTCAGCGTGTAGGAATAGATATCCGTGCCGTCCTTAGTGCAAGTGGCGGGCGACTTCTCTTGGATCTTATCCGAGGTATAAACATCGGACCTGTTCAACGCAGGGATCGATTCGCTCTCTTTCGAGCCTTCGTGATCGTCGCAGCCTTCGCGCGAGCAGGTGCGCTCCGCGCGGCCTTCAACGCTTTCGGTGGGGATCAATTCGACCGTCCACTCGCTCTTTTCGTAATCGTGCCCGAGGGCGGGCGTTTCCGCCGTGAAGGTGAAGGTGCCCTCTTCGAGGGTGATGGTATAGGTGCCCGTGCCTGTTGCAACGCATTTTGCGGTGTTCTCGGTGATGACATAGCGCCCATCGCCGAGCACGGGAAGAGCTACGGTGAGTTTTTCGTGCGCTTCGTCGTTGCCGGCGCGCTTGCAGGCCTTTTCCGCTCTGCCTTGCTCGCCCGCGGTGGGGATCAACTTGACGACCCACTCGCTCTCGGTATAATCATGCCCGAGGGCGTCGATCGACAAATTGCCCGTGATGTCGTTATGCTCTTCGTCGAAATCCTTCTCGCAGACTTCGCAGTGGAAGTGCGCTTTTACGCCGGGTTCGGTGCAGGTCGGATCCTGTTGGGGAATGAGTTCGCCATAGCCCGTGCCATGATTGTGCGCGTTCTCATCGGTATCAACGGACTTCTGATCCTGATACTGCCTTTCGTTGAACTGCGCCGTTGCGGTGTAGACCGTCTGTTGGGCGCAACCGCTTTGCACCGTTTGCCGGGTAAATTCGACGTTCGGCTCCTGCTCGTCGCCGCAGACGTCGCAGACGAACTTCACGGAAGCGCCTGTATAGCCCGTTTTTTCGTCGCCGTTCCACGTCCATTGCGGGTCGCCGTAGGAGTGCGCGATCTTATCCACCGTTACCGTGAAGGAGACTTCGCTGCCGTCCTGCAACGTGTAGGTGTATGTATCCGTGCCCTCGTGATCGCAGGAAGGCAGATCGTGTTCTACTTCATACTCGCCTTCGTCGAGTGCGGGAAGCTCTTCTTCCTGGAACTCACCCTCGCTGTGATCGCAATCGGGATCCTCGCAGTGCCTCGTCGCCTTGCCGGGGTGCCCTTCTGCGGGCTGTTCGGAAACTTCCCATGCGGTGTAGCTATGCTCGTGCTCGGGTTCGGGTTCGGTCTTGGGCATTGCGTGATTGCAGACGTCGCAATAGCCGTCGCCGCCGTCCACTACATCGACATGGCCGTCTTTTTCGGTGACGTCGTTCGGATCGTCGGGGTGGGTCTCGCAGGCATGCCAGTGGTAGTTATCGTCCGACGTCCAGCCTTCGGCATAGACATGGTCGGGTTCGGGCGGGGTCATGTCCGCGCCGCAGACGTCGCACTTGCCGTCTTCGCCCTCTTCATCGACATGGCCTGCTTTCTCAGTGACGTCGTTCGGATCGTCGGGGTGGGTCTCGCAGGCATGCCAGTGGCTGTTTTCGTCGTGAGACCAGCCTTCGGCATAGACGTGCTCGGGTTCGGGCGGGGTCATGTCCGCGCCGCAAACGTCGCACTTGCCGTCGCCACCCTCTTGCACGTCGACATGGGCGGCGCGCCCTTTGACGTCCGTCGTATCGTCCGGATGGGTTTCGCAAGCATGCCAATGATGATCGGCATCATGCGACCACTCCTCGGAATAGGTGTGCTCGGGTTTGGGCGTGGAAGTCTCCGCGCCGCACGCCGCGACCCCTGCGCTGACCGCAAGGACCATAGCCAGCGATAAGATCAAGCCGAGCCATTTTTTGAATTTCATATTCGACCCTCCTAAATTTTCACAACCAATATTTTCTCGCGCTCGCGCGCGTGAAAAACGCTCTTCGGCGAAGGAAAAATTCTTTTCCGAAAGTAGGCAAAGGCGAACAAAGGCTGCCCCTTGCTCGTTTTTGCGTTTCCCGTAAGATTTTCCCCTTATTATATTTATATTTTAGCACAAAAAATGTGTGATGTCAACACTGTCTGGAATAAATATTTGCGTTTTTTTATTGAAAAATTATCTAAATTAACATTATGAACATTTCCAGCCTTCCCCACCTCGGGGGGAAGGTGGCGCGGCGTAGCCGTGACGGATGAGGGGCAAATTTAAGAAATCCAACCCTCATCAGTCACCTGTGGTGACAGCTTCCCCCTTATCTATGGGGGAAGCCTTGCGTTCGCCTTGCCCGCTCCTTTCCCTATGGGGGAAGCCTTGCTATGCCTTCCCCACTTCGGGGGGAAGGCTGGCGCGGCGTAGCCGTGACGAATGAGGGGCAATATGAACAGCGATTGGAAATCCAACCCTCATCAGTCACCTGCGGTGACAGCTTCCCCCTTATCTATGGGGGAAGCCTTGCGTTCGCCTTGCCCGCTCCTTTCCCTATGGGGGAAGCCTTGCGCTTTTCATGCCTTCCCCCGTCTACGGGGGAAGGTGGCACGGCGTAGCCGTGACGAATGAGGGGCAATATGAACAGCGATTGGAAATCCAACCCTCATCAGTCACCTACGGTGACAGCTTCCCCCTTATCTATGGGGGAAGCCTTGCGCTTACCCTTGCTCGCTCTTTTCCCTATGGGGGAAGCCTTACGTTTTTCATGCCTTCCCCACTTCGGGGGGAAGGCTGGCGCGGCGGAGCCGCCCCCTTCAAAGGGGGCAGCTCTAACCTGCAACAAAAAAAATCCCCGGCGCGGAGCGCCGAGGATCCGTAAAGAGTCAAACGTCATAAAACGTCTGCTTGCCCTGCCTCACAATGAGGGCGTGGGCGGCTCATCAGCTGTTTTTGACGACGCTGATAGAGACGTTGCTGCCGGAAACGGTGAGCGTGAACGTGTAGTTGCCCGCCGCCTTCGCAGAGAGGTTGCTTCCGCCGAAATTGTCGCTGACAAGGTCGAAGAGTTCATTACCGCTGCTAAGCTGATAGTACCACTGACCGTGACCGTTGTTCACCTTGACCTGCTGAGCCGCAGTAAGATCAACAGTGATCGTGTAGGTGCCGTTGCCGTTCGACGTGAACTTGTTGGAGGAGGAAGGCGACCAACCGAGACTGCCGTCTCCGCACAGCCAGTAACCCTGCATTACTTTCGCGGGAACATCCGTCCGGTAGCTGAAACTACTCGCGGCTGTCGACGTGAACGTGAAGGTGTATTGGCCGCCGCAGTCGTCGTTTACGACGAAGTTGCTGTTCTCACCTTCGTAGAAGTGACCGGACGAGGAAGCGACATACTTGCAGCACCTGTTATCCCAGTCGATCGTGCCGCTGCCGTCGTTGTAGACGAACTTGAAGGCTTTGCCCGCGGTAAGCGTGACGGTAAGGGTATATGTGCCGTTGTCATTGGTGAATGCGTTGGAGGTAAGGAATGCCATCCAACCGAAGTCGTCGCCGACGATGTACCAACCCGCGTCTACCTCTACGCCCGAGATCGTCGAGGTGTAGCTGAAACTCTCGCGAGCGGTCGAAGAGAACTTGAAGGTATATTCGCCGCCGCAGCCTTCGAGAACCTGGAAGTTGCCCATTGTGTCGTCGGAGGTCTTGAAGTGCCTTGCGCCGTCTTCCACCCAATAGCCGCGGGACTTGTTATCCCAATCAAATGTCGTGGAGTCGATCCCGCTGAGCGTACCGTCGTTATAGACGAACTTGAAGATGTCGCCCTCTTTCAGGTCGATGGTGAGGGTATATTCCGCGCCGTTCTTTGCGAAGTGGTTCTCCTGAGGGAAGATCGCCCAACCGCCGAAGTTATCGCCGATCAGATACCAACCCTCTTCGGAGCTAGGGGTGAAGCTGCCGCCACCGCCGCCGGAGTTATACGAGCCGCATTCGCAGAAGCCGCCATCATAGCTGTGAGGCCCTCTGTTCTGTTCCGCATTGCAGCCGGGGTAATCGCAATACTGCCAATGCCCCTCGCTATTGAAGTCCCAAACCCAGTTGTGGTCATGGCCTACGTCCTCGTCGGACTTCGTCGCATGGCACTTCGTGCACGTGTTGTCTGCGCCCCAAATGTGGTTTTCGTTCGTGATGTTGTGCTCGGCATTGCCGCAGGAAGCAGTCCCGTTATGGGTGCCGTCGCCGTTGTCCGTATAGTTGAACGTGTCGGTGTGCTCGTCGTCGCCACCGACAAGGCTGGGATCCATCACATATTCGCATGCGTCGCACTTGCCGTCGTCGTTGTTGTCGTAATGGGGCGCCTCGCCGTTCTTCAGATCGAGATGTTCGCACGTTGCAGGGTGCCAGTGATTCGTATCGTCGTGTTCCCATTTGGCGGTATTGAACGTATGCTCATGGGTACCACCGTCGCCGCTGTCATCGCCGCCGCAGGCAGCCACGCCAAGCGCCAAGACGAACGCCATGAGCATGGAAAGAATCACTGCAAGCCATTTTTTTGCTTTCATAATATCCTCCAATAAAATTTTCTTTCGCACAGAGATGTGCGTTTTTGCCGATTTTGTGTTGCTATTGCCCCTTCCTCCTCATCTCGACGCGCCGCAGGCGCGGAGCAGATCCCCTCTTGGAGAACGAGACTTTGTTCCCTCACGGAGTAGGGGTTCACTCGGGCTGCGCCCTCGGAATGAGGAATAAGGTGATACTTCGACTGCGCTACTTCGTCGCTGCGCTCCTCGTGCCGCCCTTCGGCAACATAGAACGTGCGGGCGGGGCAACATGACGTATTTAGAATGCGGGCGGGGCAAGGGGTTGCCCCCCATTCGTCGCCGAAGGCGACACCTTCCCCCCGAGGGGGGAAGGCTTTTTTCGCTTTCAATACGCAGTTACGCCGAAAAGTCAAGCCACTTCTTTGCCTCTGTAAAGAGGAAGCTCTTCGACGAGCGCCAACGTAGCGGTACCGAGCGCGGCATCCTTCGATGTGAACCACTTCTGATTCTTATCACCGTGGAAGTAGAACGCCGTTGTGTTGATGGTGATCGGGGTTTGCCCGTCGCCTACCGTGATACGGGATTGTTCGGATTGGATATTGAAGATAATGATATTGAACGTTCCACCCTTCAAATCCTTACCAACACTTTCATATGTGTACTTGAACCACTTGTCGCCAAGTTCACTGGTAGCGGGCGTCATTTTGACTTTGCCCCACCCTTGTGCTTCGGTGCTGATCAATCCCCACATATGGATCCCGACCTGCGACCAACCCTTCGAGTTGTAGAAGTAGAAGGTGTACGTGTACGTCGTGGCAGCGGTCTCAGCCTGTATTGCCTCATCTTGGCTAGCAAAAGCAACATCGTACTTATTGACCCAACACTCATTTGCAGTGATCAAGATGTCACCGGACTTCGTCGTAGTCTTATTGTTTGCTTCTGCATAATCGTGGAAGATGATCCAAAGATCCTTACCGACATGTCCTTTGGGCGCGTCGTAGCTGAACGTGATCCAACCATCCGCTTCCTTCGTGATCTCAGACGTCTTATTCTCTCCCGGCCACTTACCCAAAATGTCATATTGGCTCGGCTCTGTGTACCACGTATAGACATAGATGGTAGTAAGTCCCTTCGTGTTGTGATAGTGAACAGTAACTTTCTCTGTATCACCGGGGGTAGGAGTAGGATCGACGGTCTGACCGTCCTTCGTGATCGTAAGCTTATCGTTCGTGATCGTGAACTTGTAAGTCCCCGCAGCCTTCGCCTTGAAGTTGTTATCAGCCGGCGATGTGAAAAGCGTCGAATACGAACCGCTGTAATAGTTGATCTCCTTGTCAACATCCCATGCGACCTTGATATCCCCGTCGCCGTTGTATTTGAGGAACTTGAACGTATCGGTCACCGCAAGTTTAACTTCGAGACCTTCTGCGGGGATATAGCGATCCTTCGCATAGGTACCCCAGTTCATGCCGCCCAAAGAGATGACGTCGCCGACGATGTACCAACCCGCCGGAAGGTCGGGCTTATCATCGTTCCCTTCGACTTTGGTCTCGAAGGAAAGGACGCCGCTCGTGCTGATCTTAAAGGTATATTCGCCTTCGCACGTTTCCTTTACAGCGATGTTGTCGCCGGAAGGCATGAAATGCGTTTTGAGGCTCTCGGTATAGCTGATAGAGCCGGTCCATTCGACTTTCGAACTCTTGCCGTCGCACTTGGCGAACTTGAAGTTATCCGTCGCCGCAAGTGTCACGGTGAGGCCGTTTTCACCGATATAGCCTTCTGCTACATAATTTTCCCAATTTACCGTCGAGAGAGACTTCACCGCGCCGACGAGATACCAACCCGCTTGAAGTACAGGTTCGGGTTTTTCTTCGCTCTTCAACGTTACGTCGATATGGGCGGGCTTATCAACATCATTCTTGGTGCCCACATAAATATCGAAGATATAGGTGCCGTCTTTAAGGGCTTCGAGATTGTCGTAACCGACTTCCGTCGTCTTGACAAGATTATCGTTCGTCCAGAACGCGTCGAGCTTGAAGCTCGTGTAGTCGGTATTGTCGCCCGTTTGCAGATAGAAATAGAACACATCGCCGGTTTTCAGCGCGATTTCAAGGTGATAGTGCTTACCTTGTTCGCCCTGCATATCGACTTCGCCGATGGCCTGAGGCTCGCCTTCCAACATCTGGAAGTACATCGTTGACGTCTCGATGGGCTTATCTTCGCCCTGCTTCGTGAGGGTGAGCTGACCGTCTGTGCTGATCACGATGAGATAGGTGGCAGCTTCCCTTACTTTGAAGTTGGGCTGATAATCTCCCTCTTTATCGAAATCAGTGTACTTATCTTCCCAGCAGATCTGAGGCTCCCACTCAATGTCAGCTGTATCGTAGTTGTCATATTTGGCGAACTTGAACAGATCGCCCACCGCGAACTCGACGGTGAGGCCTTCTGCGGGAATGTAACCTGCCGAAACAAATTCATTCCAGTTAACGCCCAACGAGGCAACGCTCCCAACGATATACCAACCGTTTTGAAGGTTGGGCTTCTCGATATGACCTTCAACTTCCGTATGGACATGAAGCGTGCTGTCTGCGTCGATTGTGAAGGTATAGGAACCGTTGCAGCCCTCTTTCACCTTGAAGTTGCCGCCGTTGTTGGAGAACCACTTCGCGAAATCCTTGCTATAACCGATCGAAGGATTGTTCTCCCAAACGATCGTCGCGTCATCGCCGCCGCTGAATTTATTGAACTTGAAGTCATCGCCCACGGCAAGGTTCACGGTGATGCCGTCGCCAACATAACCGACTTTGTTATATTTTCCGTCGTCCCATGTAATGCCGAGATCCGCAACCGTGCCGACCATGTACCAACCCGCTTGAAGCGTGGGTTCGGGTTTCGCCACATCCGCGTTGCAGACATCGCACTTGCCATCGCCGCCGTTTTCCGTATCGACATGGGCGGCCTTCCCGGTGACGTCGTTCGGATCGTCGGGGTGGGTCTCGCAGGCATGCCAGTGGTTGGTGGCGTCGTGCGACCAATCTTCGGAATAGACATGCTCGGGTGCGGGTTTCGCCACATCTGCGTTGCAGACGTCGCACTTGCCGTCGCCGCCGTTCTCAACATCGACATGGGCGGCCTTCCCGGTGACGTCGTTCGGATCGTCGGGGTGGGTCTCGCAGGCATGCCAGTGGTTGGTGG
>CANRDX010000022.1 GCA_947629485.1 uncultured Clostridia bacterium | reverse complement strand
CAAAGGAGTTTTACTTTCAATACTTTTCGGTAAACCTCTCCCGAACCCCCGGACTATCCGGGGGTTTTCTTATACAATCAGAAGGTGAAGGGTTGCCCCTTCACCTTCTTAATTAGAACCTTATCATGACCGCACGCGCTGTCAAGCGTCAGGCTTGACGGTGGAGATTTTTTTTCATGTTGCTTATGAAAAAAATACAACCGCTTGCGCTTGACTGCGCATAGTGCGGTTATGATGAAAAAAAAGTTTGATTGGCATGGGGGTGATACAATGCAAAGGAAAAAATTTCATAATCTGACATGGACGCAACGGCTGCAAATTGAGGCGGCATTGAAGTTGAAAACGCCTGTCAAGAAAATTGCGGAGCTGATCGGTGTTCATCAAAGCACGGTCTACCGTGAGATCAAGCGCGGTTGCTATGTGCACAGGGTGAAGCGATACGATTTTTACGGCGACTTTTGCGGATATCGGGAATCGGAACGGTATAGTCCAGATATCGCGCAACAGAATGCCGAGCGTAACGCCGCCTCGAAGGGCGCTCCCTTGAAAATCGGCAAGGATTTCGCCTTCGCGGAATACATCGAAACACAAATCGTCGATGAGGGATATAGTCCCGATGCCGTCCTCGGTTCCATTCGGCGAAATCGCTTGCCGTTTGATACTTCTATCTGCCTCACGACTTTGTATAGCTACATCGAGAAAGGCGTTTTTGCTCGGCTTTCGTTGCAGCACCTTAAAGAGAAGGGGCGGAAGAAAAAGCGGAAAAAACGTGAGCTGAAAGCTGCCAAGCCACCGCGCGGAACCAGTATCGAACGGCGTCCTATCGAAATTTGGAGCAGGGATACATTCGGACATTGGGAAATGGACTGCGTATGCGGCCCTACCCGAGAAGTTCTTCTTGTTCTCACGGAACGGCAGACGAGACGTGAGATCATCATGAAGATGAAAGACCAGTGTGCCGCAAGTGTCGTGCAATGCTTAAACGTTCTCGAACGTAAATACGGAAAGCTCTTCCGAAAGATCTTTCGGACTATCACCGTGGACAATGGATCCGAGTTCTCCGATTACATGGGAATGGAACGTTCCATTTTTGGCAGAGGACGCGGGAAGAGGACGACCGTCTATTATTGTCATCCTTATCGTTCTTGTGAACGAGGCTCGAACGAGCGCATGAACCGTGAGATTCGTCGGAAAATTCCGAAGGGCAGCGACATTGGAAAGTTCTCCGATGATGACGTGCGTAAAATCGAAGCGTGGCTCAATCACTATCCACGACGAATCTTGGGTTATGCAAGCTCGGAAGAGCTGTTCCGAGAACGAATCGCAGAACTCGCTTGAAGGAATTGAATAGAAGAGAAAAGGCAAGCTGTTTGGCTTGCCTTGTAAGCGTTATAAAAATCACTTCTCCCGAAGGTTTATCCCTTCGGGAGAAGCCTTTTTTACTTCGATTTTACCACATTCCTCTCGTCTCAAAAAATTTTTTGAAGAATTTTCGCAAAACTACTTGACATTGACAAGGACGGCGGAAACTTCTCTTGCGGTTTTCCCTCCTTTTACTTCCTGCCCTTGATCTCGAATTCGTACTCGCGCTTGAACCGTTCGAGCGCGCGGAGATACCTCTCGGAAAGATCGAGATTGTAGCGCTGCTGTTCGGAATAGGAAAGAGAATTATAATACGCTTTATCGGTGAGCCTGCCGATGGCGTCGGAGACCTCGCCCTCGTTCAGAAGAAGCTCTTTGACGCGCAGATAGAATTCGTCGGGCGTCTCCCCCTTGATGCTTGCCTCCACCTTTTCCTGAAAATACCGTTCGAGCTTGCTTTCGTTGATCCCCTGCTCCTTTGCGTGCGTGCGCTCCGAGGCGAGCTTCTCTTCGCACTCCTTCCAAAATCCCTGCTTCATTCTCCGTTTTGCCTCTTTTGCAAGCTCTTTGAGACTGCGTTCCATAAATCCTCTCCTTCCGATCCTTTGCGACTTTTTTCGCACAAAAAAATCCGTAACTTCCGTTACGGATCTTCCTTCAATTTCTGCTTCTCTTTCTCGCCGCTTCCGACTTCTTGCGCTTTTTCACAGAGGGCTTCTCGTAGAACTCCTTCTTGCGAAGATCTCCGATAATGCCGTCGCGCGAGCACTTTCTCTTGAACCTGCGGAGCGCGGATTCGAGATTTTCGTTCTCTCCGACCCTGATCGTGGACATATTCAACCCTCCTTCGCCGAAGCACTTATTTCTTTGTTATTATAGCAGAGCGCAGCCGCGCTTGTCAAACGCTTTTGCGATGTTTTGTAAAAATTTTACAAGCAAAATGCCTCCCGAAGGAGGCATTTGTGTTTTAGATATCTGCCGTGGAATTATTCCTTGCTCTCGGGCTGACCGCTTGCGACATCTTCGTCGGTCGTGGGATCCTTGTAGTCGGGATCGTTGTACTCGGGTTCGTTGTAATCGGTATCTTTATCGGGGTAAGGAGCGGAACCGGAACCGGAGAAGAGGCTCATAACATCGACATACGTGTTGAGATCGCTGAACGGCTTGACCGTCTCCGTCGTCTTCTCGACGCCGGCGCTGATCGAAAGGGAGAGATCCGTGCCCGTAATGCTGACGCCCGTGAAGGCGAGGCTCAAACGGGAGACCGCGATATCGATCGAGAGAGCCGCTTTCTTGAAGAGGTTGTTGGAATCGAGTTCAAGATAGATATCCGCCGTATGCTTCGAGAACGTGACGCCCGTCAAATAGTTGTCGAACTCGGCGATGGCGTCTTCATCCGCAAAGTCGGTGCCCGTCGTCACGAAGGAATAGATGCCTTCGGCAAGTTTGAGCAGATCGACGGTCACTTTGACTTTCAGCCCCGACGTCACATCGAAATAGACCTTGCCGCCGAGTTGGTTTACCATCAAAAGGATCTGGCCGAGGGTGAAGGCGGACAGGGGACCATCCGAGGTCGCCGCAAGCGCCGTAGGCATACCGGATTGGATACCTCCGAGCAGAGAGTTGAGTTCGGCGTACAGCTTATTGTGACCCTGCAAAATGCCGTCCGAGGCGAGGAAGTCCGTCTTGTGGCTGCCAAGCGTAAGGTTCGCCGACGCGATGTTGGCATGGAGATAATTCTGGTCGTTGGATTGATTGTAATTTGTGATATTGATTTTTGCCTCGGCGTTCGCCTTGACGGGCGTAGCCTTATTAGCGTCTTGGGGCATCTCGGGCTGTGTGGTCGCACTGCCGAGCGCAGACGACAACACATAATCGAGGTAAACAACGAGGGCGGCGGGAGCTTCCGCGTCGACGCCGAGCTTCAACCCGCCGTCGGCGGAAATGCTAAGCCCGTCCGTCTCATCGGAAGAGACGTTGATAAGGTAGTTCATCGTCTCGGAAAGCTCTTTGAGGTTGACGCTGAGACTGTCGAACGGGACATCGTCCGCGTTGAAGCCGACGGAGAGTTTGCCGCTGAGTTTGAGGCTCTCGGAGACGTTTGCGCCCAAGTTCCATGAGGTGGGATCTGCGCCGAGGAAAGCGGCTTGAAGATCGATAGTGCCGGCCTTTTCCGTGATCTCCTTTTCGTCTGCAAGCGTGGTGAAGTTACCTTCGATCTCGGGGGTGACGGTCAAGTCGTCGTTGCCGCCATTGTTTGCGCCGCAGGCGCATACCCCGAACATTGTGCCCGCCATCAAGACAGAGGCAAGCATGAGTGAAAATTTTTTCATAAAAACCTCCTGAATTTGAGAATGCTATCCTCTCATGGCACATATTGTATTCCTTTCGGATTTTTTTGTCAAGGAAAAAGAACTTTTATCGCAAAAATTTTCTCACACCCCTCATTTCCCCTCCGCGGAAAACGCAAAGCTGACCGTCGTGTTTTGAAGCCCTGCAAGCACAGTGAAACTGATTTGCCAATGCAGCGTTCTCCGAAGAAAAAGGCAACGCGTTGAAGTAATCATAGGGATTCTTTCCGTCGAACTTTTCTCCCCAGGGAAAGACGGCTGTCACTGTGATCGTTCCTCTCCCTGCGGGAAGACTTTTTACGGGAAGCTCAATATTCCCGTCTGATCCCGCAAAGCCAACATCTGCCCCATTGACATAAAGGCACGGACTTCCAAGATAAGGCAGGAGCGCGTCCAAACCTTCAATCGAGAGGTTGAGAGAACTGAGTTCTCCCCTATAAGTGAATTTGAACGAAACAGTGAGATCCTCGCGCGCTTCGCCGTCAAATTTAAGCCAATAGGAATCTAATGAATGATATCCTTCTGGGGGCGCAAAGAGAATGACCGCGTCTTCCACAGAAGAAGTAAACGAGGCAAGCCCCGCGCATGTCGTTGACATGTCGATTATGACGTGCGAAGTTTGATCCTTTGCGGGTTCCGTGGGGCAGAATTTTACGGAGATCGGGATGACGTATGGATATGCCGTAAGGTCTTTGGGCGTAGCGGCCTTCTTGTCCGACGTAATAACCGCGACATGCCCGTTTAAGGAGATTGTACCGTTGTATGCCGCGTTCTCTTCGGAAGCGCGTTTCAAAGCCGCATTGATATCAAGCTCGAATCCGAATTTTTGGAACAAACCTTCTTCATCAAATGCAAAATAAGCATCGGCGGTATCCTTTGTGAAATTGAAATAATCTAAATTGACATTTAAGCTAATAAATTGAAGCACATATTCGAGGAACTGCCGCGCGTCAAAACAGACTTTGACGCTGACGCCTTTGGAAGTATCGAAGTAAAGTTTTGCGCCGTATTGAGTGCGAAGCATTTCGAGCAAATCTGCAAGCGAACCTTCTTCATTGTCCCATTCGGGTATCAAGGACGGCAAATCGGCTCCGTTACTTTCGATGAGGCCTTCAAATAAGCTCTCCAATACGTCGCCGTCGGAAGCGTCTTTCAAACGATCCTCGCCGTTTACATTCAGCGAGACAAATTTGGCGTAGAGATTATTTACATCGTTATATAAATCAAGAGCAAGGCTACACGAAGTGTCGCGATAGGCAACGCTTCCGCCGACAATGGGAACCTTTGCATGAAACCTCGCCTCTGCCGCTCCGCTTCCTTTCATATCTTCCCTTGTAAGATTCAAAACGTAGTCGGCGGATTCGTTCCCCTCAATATTGAATACCGTCTCGGGCGCACCCTGCTCCTCTTCGTGAAGATCAATCTTGGCAACAAACGATTCCGATAGTTCAAGCCCGAATGCCCATTTCTCGTCTTCTCTGTTTCCGAAAGCTTTACCGAGATTGATGTTTCCCGCCGCTTCTTCGATCTCGCCGAATGTCGTTGCCTCTGTCGTAAAACTACCGTTGACTTTCCCCGAGTTTCTTGACCCCGTGTATCCTGTGCTGCCGCAAGCACAAATGCCCATCAATGCACATACCATCATGAACAACGCCAAAAAAATAGCTGGTTTTTTCATGCTTCCTCCATGGGGGGCTTCCCCCTTTCGTTTCATTATCTTTATTTTAGAGAAACTTGAACGGATTGTCAACGGGATTCTTGGGACATCATATAAAATCATGACGGGAAAGGGAGGATTTTTCGGACGAGAGAAGTTGCATTTTGACGAAATTATGATATAATAAATGTAATATTATTTTGAGAGAATATCATGAGTTATCTATCCTTGAAAAACGTGGGGAAACGTTACAGTTCGGGGACGGTGTTTGTGGACGCCTTGAAAGACGTTTCCTTTGAACTTGAAAACGGCGAGTTCGTCGTCGTGCTCGGCTCCTCGGGCGCGGGAAAGACCACCCTTTTGAACCTTCTCGGCGGCATGGATACCGCCTCCGAGGGCGAGATCGTGGTCGACGGGAAAGCAATCACCTCCTTAAACCGCAAACAGCTCACCGAGTATCGGCGGGGCGACGTGGGGTTCGTCTTCCAATTCTACAACCTCATGCCCAATCTCACCGCGCTCGAAAACGTGGAGATCGCCATCGAGATCTGCAAAAACGCGCTCGATCCCAACGAGATCCTCGAAAAAGTGGGGCTTGAAGAGCGGATGGGCAACTTCCCCGCCCAGCTCTCGGGCGGCGAACAGCAGCGCGTCTCCATTGCCCGCGCCGTTGCGAAGAACCCCAAACTTCTCTTGTGCGACGAGCCGACGGGCGCGCTCGACTACGAGACGGGGAAAAAGATCTTAAAACTGCTCTACGACCTCTCCCGCGAGCAGAAGCGGCTCGTCGTCATCGTGACGCACAACGCCGCCTTGAAGGATATGGCGGATAAGGTCATTCATATCAAGAACGGGGAGATCGAGCGCATCGAGATCAACGAACATCCGACCCCTATCGAGGAGATCGAGTGGTGAAAACGTACCTTAAAACCTTCGCGCGCATGTTCAAACGGCATGCGACCCGCCTCGTCTCGGTGTTCCTCATGGTGGTGCTCTCCGTCGGCTTTTCGGCGGGGATCGGCATGGCGACGGACAAGATGCGCTACGCCTTCGATCAGATCTACCACGAGCGCAATGTGAGCGATTTCATCATACAGGGGCGGGAGAGCATCTTCGCAAAAAAGACAGAGATCGAAGACCTCGGCTACGACGTCGAAATAGGCGGATATCTCGAATTCACGAACAGCAGTTACTATCTCGGCCTCGTGACCTTTGAGGGCACGGGCGACGGCGTGACGCGCATCTACCTCTCCCCCGAGGGAGAAGGGACGCAAAACCAAGTTCGGACGATCGATAAGGCACCCATGCCCGAGGACGCCCCGAAGGGAAGCATTCCGATCGCCGTGGAGCGCGCGACTTCCCAGCTCAAAGAGTATGCGCTCGGGGAGAAGATCAAAGCGACCGTCTCCATTCCCACGGCGGATCGCTTCGATGTAACTTTCGTCGTGACGGAGATCGTGGAAAATCCCCTTCATCTCGCCGTGCGGCGCGACCCGAGCGCGACGGAAATTGAGGGCGAGGAGAACGGATATCAATACCTCGAAAGCGTCTTCTATCTCGACCGCATGGGCTTGCCCATTCCCGAGGGCGTTGAACTCCCCGACGCGCTGCCCATTCCCGTGGAGAACGGCGAGTTTCCTTTGAGCAAATTCTGCGCCGCCTCCCTCTACGTCTCCGTTCCCGCGCTCAAATCGCGGGGCGGCGTCGGCGGCGAACTCTTCGACAGCGGCTACGAGAGCGGGCTGAAAGCGGCGAAGAGCGAGATAGCGAGCCTCTTTCAAGAAGAAACGGAGGCGGGCGAGGCCGCCATTCTCTCCCTGCACGAGAACTTTACATACGAATCCTATTTCAACTATACGAATAAGGTCGAGATGATCGGCTACGTCCTCATGGTCGTGTTCGTGCTTGTCACCCTCCTCGTGGTGCTCTCGACGATGACCCGCCTTCTCGACGAGGAACGCGCGCAGATCGCCTGCCTCATGACGCTCGGCTACTCCCCCGCGCGGATCCTTTCAAAATATCTCCTCTTCGCCCTCATCGGAACGCTCATCGGCGCGGTCGGGGGCTACTTCGCCTCGCTCGGGCTTGCCTATATCATCTATGTCAACTTCCATTGGAACTATTCGATGCCGTCCTTCCCCATGCAGGGGCCGATCGTGTTCTTTTTGATCGTGGCGAGCATCATTCTCGTCGCAACGCTGGCGGCAACGCTCATCGCGGGGCTGAAAATGACGAGGGAGCGCCCCGCCGCCCTTCTTCGCCCCAAGTCGCCGCGGCCGGGAAAGAAGGTGCTGTTTGAACGCATCCCCGCGATATGGGGGCGCATTTCCTTCAAGATGAAGTCGACGCTGCGCAACGTGCTGCGCTTTAAGACCCGCTTCATCATGACGGTCGTCTCCGTCATGGCGTCGACGGGACTTGTTGTCGCGGGGCTTGCCGTGCTCGATTGCTGTATCTTCCAGAGCATCGGAACGACGGCTATGATCGTCGTCGCCATCGTCGTGCTCGTGTTCGCCGCGCTTTTGAATGCCGTCGTCATCTATACTTTGACGAATATCAACATCTCGGAGCGGGAACGCGAACTCGCCACCCTGATGGTGCTCGGCTACCACGATAAAGAGGTGACGCTCTACGTCTACCGCGAGATCTACATTACGAGCGCGATCGGGATCGTGTTCGGCATTCCCTTCGGGGCGGCGCTGTGCGCGTTTATCTTTTCGCTCATGACGCTCGGCTCGCTCGGCGCGGTCAACTTCTATGTCTGGCTCGTCGCGCCCGTGATGTCGCTTGCGTTCACCTTCCTCGCCACCCTCCTCTTGCGGCGGAAGATCGTGAAGATCGATATGAACGATTCGCTGAAAGCAATGGAGTAAAATATCAAGAATACTGCAGGGCGGGCGCCGAATGGCGCCCGCCCTGCTTTTAAGATTTTATGGAGAGCGGTGATGCTTCGACACGCGCGTAAGGCGCGGCTCAACATGACGTATTTAGAAGTACAACCCCCACTCGTCACGGCAGTGCCGTGACACCCTCCCCCTCAATGAGGGGTAGGGTTGTTCGGACTGCGTTTGAGGGGATCCTCTCGGCTCTGCGAGCCTCGGGATGACGCGGTTGCCCAAAGGATTGCGTGCTGTTTGAACGGCTCGGGATGACGCGAACCCAACGCGCGGCTCGGGATGACGAGATTAGAATGACACCCCTTCCGTCACTCGCGGTGCTCGTGACACCCACCCCTCAAAGGGGTGGGCAAGGTGAAGGTGTGGGTCAGGATGACGCGTTTGACGAATCGTTCTTTTCCTCTTTTCGCGGGCGGCACATGTTGCAAGCGGAGCAGCAGCCGTTGCAGCCGTCGCAGGAGCTTTTCCCCTGCAATTTGCGCCTTATGGAAAAGGCGGCGACGGCGACGACAAAGCCCGCCGCGGCGATGATGATGAGGATCTCCCACCAAGTCATAGTTTATTCTCCTTTTCGTCCGTTGTAATTGCCGCCTCTTCGAGAGGGCTTTCCTCGGACATGGGTACCTCGTTGTTCTTCACGGGGTGCTTTTTATTCCAGATGACGATGCCCGCGATTCCTGCCGCGGCGACGGCGAGAATGGGGAAGAGCGTCCACCACCACGAGCCAACGAGATAGAATACCGTGCCCGTGAGATACGACGCGCCGAGCCAGAAGAGAAGCGTCCATTTGAACTTGCCCTTCGGAAGTTCTGCTCGCGCCGTGGCGCACGCCGCAAAGCAGGGAATCGTCGTCACGTTGAACATAATGAACGCGAGGAGGCCGGGGATCCCAATACCCGTCGCCTGTATCATCTGCATGACGTCGGCAGCACCTTCTGCAAGTCCGTCTGCGGGAATTCCCGCCGAAAGAACGGGGAGCACCGTGGCGAGGGTACCGAACATGCCGATGACGTTCTCCTTCGCAATGAGTCCGTTGATGACGGCAACCGCGAATACCCAACCCCATTCGGTGAGTTGCGAACCAAAACCGAGCGGCGTAAAGATGGGCTGGATGAGTTTCCCGAGCGAGCCGAGAATGCTCTCGCCCACATGGAGATTGACGAGTTCGCCGTCTACCTCCTCGAGCAGGAAGTTCCAACTCCACCCGAAGGACGAGAGGAACCAGATGACGATGGTCGAGGCGAAGATGATGGTGAATGCCTTCTTGACGAAATGCTTTGTCTTATCCCACAGGTGGATCATGAGTCCCTTGAAAAGGGGCAGATGATAGGCGGGAAGTTCCATGATGAAGGGAGGCGTCTCTCCGCGCAGCGTGGTGTTGCGCAAGAGGAGCACACTGACGATCGCCACGACGACGCCCGCGATGTACATCGAATAGGTGATGAGTTCGGTATAGCCCACGCCGAAATAGTTGGCGATCGCCGCAGCGATGGCGAGGATGATGGGCGCTTTGGCGCCGCAAGCGAACATCGGCAGTGCACGGATGGTCGCCGTTCTCTCCTTGTCGTCGGCAAGGGTACGCGTGTTGACGGAGGCGGGCACCATGCACCCGAAGCCCATGATCATGGGCATGAATGCCCTGCCCGAAAGCCCGAACTTACGGAAGATCCTATCCATGATGAACGCGACGCGCGCCATGTAGCCCGAATCTTCGAGGATGGAGAAGAACAGGAACAGGACGAGGATCTGCGGCAAAAAGCCGAGTACGGCGGAGAGGCCTCCCCAAATGCCGTCGCCGATGAAACTTCCCACCCACAGGGGCGCGTGCGCCGTGATGAGACCGAGAAGTTCCCCCACCCAATCGAGCAGCCATGTCCATATGTTGGTGAGGATCACGCCCGGGGAGAACACCGCGCCGTCGTAGAAGCAGGCGAGCAGCGTTACGCCGGGATTGGACATGTCGTAGCCAAGCTCTTCGAGAGTGGGAAGTCCGCCCGCCATTGCGCTGATGTAGAACAGATCTTCGGAAAAGGTCAAATGGAACACCGCAAACAGGATGACGAGGAAGATCGGAATGCCCCAAATGCGGTGCGTCAGGATCTTATCCGCCTTGTCGCTCTTGGTGAGTTTTTCCTTTTGCTTTCTCCTGTATGTCGTGGAATAGTTGGCGGCGATGTATTTGTATCTTGCGTCGGCGACGACCGCTTCGAGATCGCTGCCGAAGGTATCGTCCTCGAAGGTCGCTTTGAATTCGTCCACCATTTTGACGAGTTCGGGGTGCATCTTCACCTCGATCTCGTCCATTTCGGCGAGCTTGACGGCGTGGAAGAGCGGAGCTTCCACCTTTGCGCCCTTCAAGGCGATGTTTACGTCGCGCACGAGGTGGGCGAGCGGGGAATCGTGCAGAATGCTCACGCCCGCGCGCGGCTGTTTCGCGGCAGAGATCGCCCTATCCATGAGTTCTTTGATACCCGTGCCGCGCAAAGCGGAGATGGCGACGACGGGCAGGCCGATCTTCTTTTCAAGCTCCTTTGCGTCGATCTCGTCGCCGCTTTTCTCCACGGCGTCCATCATATTGAGCGCGATGACGACGGGCACGTCGATCTCCATGAGTTGGGTGGTGAGGTAGAGGTTGCGCTCCAAATTGGTCGCGTCCACGATGTTGATGACGCACTCGGGCTTTTCGTCGAGAATAAAGTTGCGGGAGATGACCTCTTCGGGCGTGTAGGGTGAGAGCGAATAGATGCCGGGAAGATCGACGATCCTCACAGGTTCCTCCCCCCGCTTATACGTCCCCTCGCGCTTCTCGACGGTGACGCCCGGCCAGTTGCCGACGTATGCCGTCGAACCCGTGAGCAGGTTATAGAGGGTGGTCTTGCCGCAGTTGGGGTTGCCCGCCAGAGCAAACTTCATCATATTTTCACCTCCATTGTGACGAGTTCCGCCTCCGTTTTGCGGAGCGTAAGCTCGTAGCCGCGGATGGTGATCTCCAAAGGATCGCCGAGGGGCGCCTTCTTCCTGAGAAGGATCTCGGCGCCGGGCGTGACACCCATGTCGAAGAGACGGCGGCGCAGTCTGCCCTCGCCCGAGACGGTTTTAACGACGCCGCTCTCGCCGACGAGGAACTCGGAAAGTAGCTTTTGCTTTGCCATGTTCTTTTTGTATACCTCCGAAATACTTTTATGCAAGTTGTTGAAAATTCCTTCACGCAATTTTGTTTTGCGAGGTGCGGACTTCGTATTAGGGGATCCTTCGACTTCGGCTTCGCCTCCGCTCAGGATGACGCGGTACCCCGCATTTGTGAACTCGTATCAGGGGATTCACTCCCCCACTGCGTGGGGTCGGAATGACACGGTTCCCCCTCTCACAAAACAAAATTTGTGAACCCCTTTTCCCAAATAACGGTGCGAGCAGGGTTTCCCTGCGCTGCACGCCCCCATTTGCTACGCCACCGCACGCTTATTGTCTTTGAGAACAAACAAGTCCAGCGGGCGACGGGGCTTTGAGATGTCGGGACTTAACCCCTCACGAAATTTTGTTTTGCGATGTTTGGACTTCGTATTAGGGGATTCTCTCCCCCACTGCGTGGGGTCGGAATGACGCGGTAGACCCTCTCGCAAAACAAAATTTGTGAATTTATTCCCCAGTTACGCTATATAAATATGCGAGGCGATGTTCCGATCGAGCGCTAAACGCCCCTCCTTGACGCGGCAGACCGTGCTCCCCCCGCTTGCGGAGAGAACGGTGATCGTCCCGCCCGCGAGCACGCCCAAATTCAAAAGGTGCTTCTTCGTCTTTTCGTCGAGCGCGATTTTTACGATTTTGACTTCCTGTCCTACGGGCGCAAGAATGAGCGGCATAACTCTCCCTTCGTTCGCCCGATCCCCTGCGGGGTTCGCAATGGCGAACTCATCTCCATAAAATTTGTTCGCCATTGCTAACTCTTCTCCGAAAAGAGAGTTCGCATTTGCGAACTACATGTTAGATTTTATCATGAACGGCGGAGGCTGTCAACTGTTTTGCGGCAGATTTTGAAAAATTTTTTTGTAGAAAAAATGCCTTCCCCGTTTATAAGAGAAGGCTTATAAAAACGTCATATTGAGCCGCGCGCACGTTCTAATCCGTCATACTGAGCCGCCGAGGAACGAGGCGTGTCGAAGTATCACATTATTCCTCATTCCGAGGGCGTAGCCCCGCCCCGCCCGCACGTTCTATGTTGCCGAAGGGCGGCACGAGCGCGTAGCGCGAAGTAGTGAACCCCTACTTCGTGAGGGAACACTCGTTCTCCAAGAGGGGATCTGCTCCGCGCCTACGGCGCGTCGAGATGAGGACACTTGTCGCCCCTGTAAGGGGAGATGTCGAGGCGTAACCGAGACAGAGGGGTTATAACCCTTCCCCCCGCTTACGCGGGTATTTTCCCTAAAAGGGACAGCAAGAACCCCCACCTGTCACGGCGAAGCCGTGCCACCCTCCCCCTCATCGAGGGGGAGGGCATCTCTTTGCCACCCCTCAAAGGGGTGGGCAAGGGGGAGGTCAGAGATTTTCCGCTTCGGCGATCCAAAGTTCGCCCGAAGCGTCGGACGGCATGCGAAGATCCGCGCGCGGGGAAAGGGAAACGGAGCCGACTTTCACGCCGTCCGGCATGCAATTCCGCTTGAACTGCTGGGCGAAAAAGCGCTTGTAGAAGGCTACCAACCATTTCTTTAAGGTCGCGCGCGTATATTTTTCGCCGAACGCACGCTCCGCGAGATACAAGGTCTTTGCGGGCGGATCGCCGCGGCGCAAAAATTCATAGAGATAGAAATCGGTGAGTTCGTAGGGTCCGATGATCTCCTCCGTTTTCTGCACAATGTTGCCCGCTTCGTCGGGAGGAAGAAGCTCGGGCGAGATCTCGGTATCGAGGACGCTGCGAATGACGACTTCCGCCCTGCCGCCGAGACGCTTTGCCTCGGCGAGCACGAGGTGCTTGACCAACGTCTTGGGAACGGAGCTGTTGACGTCGTACATCGACATATGGTCGCCGTTGTAGGTGCACCAGCCGAGGGCGAGTTCCGAGAGATCCCCCGTGCCCACGACAAGCCCTTCCTCCTCGTTGGCGATATCCATCAAGATCATCGTACGGTAGCGCGCCTGCGCGTTCTCGTAGGCGCCGTCCGTCGATTCGGGGTCGTGCCCGATATCCTTGAAATGGCGAAGGACGGTCTGCGAGATGTTGATCTGACGGGAGGAAACGCCCATCGCCTGCATCAGCGCGGTCGCGTTGTTCTTGGTTTTGAGGCTCGTACCGAAGCAGGGCATGGAGACACACAAGATATCTTCGCGGGGTATATTCAGAAGATCGAAGGCGCGGCAGGTGGCAAGAAGGGCGAGAGTGGAATCCAGCCCGCCCGAAATTCCGAGCACCGCCCTTCGGACATGGGTATGGGCAATGCGGCGGGCAAGGGCGTTTGCCTGTATATCGAAAATGAATTCCGCGCGCCCGTACAGCTCCCCTTTCTCGTGGGGGACGAAGGGCGAGGGATCCACTTCGCGGAGGGTAAGGTCGGCGTCCGTAAGGAAGTTCGCCGCGCAGTACGCATATTCGACGCCCGCGCCCGAGAGCGGGCTTTCGCAATCGCGGTAGGAAGTCTTGCGGCGGCGTTCGTTGAGAAGATACCCGACGTCGATCTCCGCCTCGCACACCTCCCCCGAGAAGGGAGCGGCCTCGGCGAGGCAGGAGCCGTTTTCGTAGATCATATTATTGCCCGCAAAGACCATATCCGAGGCGCTCTCCCCCACCCCCGCGCCGCAGTAAACATAGCCGCAGAGGTTCTTGCCCGATTGCGCCGCGATGAGCGTATGGCGATAGTCGCGCTTGCCGACAAGCTCGTTGGAAGCGGAGAGATTCACAATGACGCTCGCCCCGTGCTTGCAGTGCGCAATGGAGGGCGAGGCGGGAACCCAAAGATCTTCGCAAAGCTCGCACCCGATCTTGACCTCGGGGTGTTTTTCGTCGTAGATGAGCACGTTCGGGGAGATAGACGCCCACGCGCCGTCCCAAAGACGGACGGCGCCGATACAGCCAAGCCCCTTCCCGCTCGCGAAGTGGCGCAGTTCGTAGAACTCGTTGTGGTTGGGGAAGTACGACTTCGTCACAAGAGCATGGACTTTGCCGCCCGAGACAGCCGCCGCGCAGTTGTAGAGCTTGCCTTCAAACGCGATGGGAAGTCCCACGAACACAAGCATCTTCTTGCCCGCGGTCGCCTCCGCGATATCCCGCAAAGCGGAAAGACAGCCCTTCAAGAGCGTTTCCTGTAAGAAGAGATCGCCGCAGGTATAGCCCGAGATACCAAGCTCGGGAAAAACGAGCAGTTCGCACCCCTTTTGATACTGCGCTTCGATGACTTCGATGATCTTTTGTGCGTTGTAGGCGGGATCGGCAACTTTCAGATCGGGACTTGCCGCCGCCGCTTTCAAAAATAAATGTTTCATAATTCTAAATTTTCGGACTTCGTATTAGGGGATTCTCTCCCCCACTGCGTGGGGTCGGAATGACGCGGGTGGACCCCAAGCAAAACAAAATTTGTGAACCCCTTTGTGAACCCGTTTTCCATATTACGGTGCGAGCAGGGTTTCCCTGCGCTGCACGCCCCCATTTGCTACACCACCGCACGCTTACTGTCTTTGAGGACAGAAACGCACAGCGGGCGACGGGGCTTTGAGATGTAGAAGGCTAACTCCTCACGAAATTTTGTTTTGCGGTGCATGGACTTCGTTTGAGGGGATCCTTCGACTTCGGCTTCGCCTCCGCTACTTCGGGGCGTTGCCCCTCGTGCCGCCCTTCGGCAAAATGGAACGTGCGGACGGGGCAGGATGACGCTTACCCGCAAAACAAAATTTGTGAACTCACTTCCCAATTGCGGTGCGAGCAGGGTTTCCCTGCGCTGCACGCCCCCATTTGCTACGCCACCGCACGCTTACTGTCTTTGAGGACAGAAAAGCACAGCGGGCGACGGGGCTTTGAGATGTAGAAGACTAACCCCTCACGAAATTTTGTTTTGCGGTGTTTGGACTTCGTATCAGGGGATTCACTCTGCCCCGTTGGGGCATCGGAATGACACGTCAGCCCCAAAGCAAAACAAAATTTGTGAACTCACTTCCCAATTTTTGCGTTAGGCGGAATTCACTTCCGTCGTGCGCGACCCAATTTGGCAAGCCCTGTTGCCTTAATGTCTTTGAGGACAGAAAAGCACAGCGGGCGATAAAGTTGAGAGATGTAGTAGGCTAACCCCTCGCGCATTTCTTTTCTTATAAAGAAATGCGCGAATTATTATTCCTCTCCCCCTGCCACTTCGTCTACGGGGGCGCCCTTCGCGGCAAGGCGGATCTCCGCCGCGATCTGTTCCATGAGTTCGGGGTTATCTTTGAGGAACTGCCGCATGCGCTCCCTGCCGTTCGCGATCTTGTTGTCGTGATAGCTGAACCACGCACCGCTCTTCTTGATGACGTCGTATTGCACGCCGAGGTCGATCACGCAGCCCTCCTGCGAGACGCCTTCGCCGTACATGATATCAAATTCCGCCTGACGGAAGGGAGGCGCAAGTTTGTTCTTGACGACCTTTGCGCGCGTACGGTTGCCCGTCGCGCCCTCCGTATCTTTGAGAATATCCGTCTTGCGCACGTCGATGCGAATGGAGGCATAAAATTTGAGCGCCTTGCCGCCCGGCGTCACTTCGGGATTGCCGAACATGACCCCCACCTTCTCGCGAAGCTGATTGATGAAGATGACGCACGTCTTGGACTTATTGACGATCGCCGTCAGCTTGCGGAGCGCTTGGCTCATGAGGCGCGCTTGAAGTCCGACATGCGAATCCCCCATGTCGCCCTCGATCTCCGCTTTGGGCGTGAGTGCGGCGACGGAGTCCACG
Source organism: uncultured Clostridia bacterium (assembly GCA_947629485.1). Taxonomy (GTDB): domain Bacteria; phylum Bacillota; class Clostridia; order Christensenellales; family Borkfalkiaceae; genus Gallimonas. Next base: position 9,790 of record CANRDX010000022.1, on the reverse strand, counting down.
ACGATGATATCCACCGCGGAGGAACGGACGAGCGCGTCGACGATATCGAGCGCCTGTTCCCCCGTATCGGGCTGGGAGACGTAGAGTTCGTCGAGATCGACGCCGAGCTTTTTGGCGTAGACCGGATCGAGCGCGTGCTCTGCGTCTACGAACGCCGCGACGCCCCCCAGCTTCTGCGCCTCTGCGACCGCATGAAGGGCGACCGTCGTCTTGCCCGAGGATTCGGGCCCGTAGATCTCGATCATTCTTCCGCGGGGGAATCCCCCGATCCCCAACGCGAGATCGAGCGCGAGACAACCGGAGGGAATGACTTCGATATCCGTATTGCCCGCGTTCTCGCCCAGCTTCATGATGGAGCCTTTGCCGTATGCCTTCTCGATCTGTGCGAGAACGGCGTCCAACGCCTTGCGTTTTTCTTCGTTCATATATGTTCTCCTTATGTTTTTTCGGTCATGAAAGCGCCTTATATGCCAAAAACAGCGCGTAGTTGATCGCCGTTTCGGTGATCGTCTCGCGGTCCCCCGAAAGACGGTAGCGGAAGACGTCCACCTTCTCCGCCGTGCCGACGGCGATGTAGACAAGCCCGACGGGGGCGTTGCCGTCGGACGTCGGCCCCGCGCAGCCCGTCGTTGCAACGGCAAGATCGCAGTTTCCGCTCCTGATCAGCCCCGCCGCCATTTCGTAGGCGGTCTCGTCGGATACGGCACCCTTGCGGAGGAGCGTCTCCTCTTTTACGCCGAGCCGCTCCATCTTTGCCCTCTCGTTGTAGGTGTTTACGCCTTCAAAATAAACTTTGCTCGCGCCCGCGACGCGCACGATCGCGCGCCCCACGCCGCCCCCCGTGAAGGATTCCGCGACGGAGATCTTCTTGCGATGAAGGGCGAGCGCTTCGACGACCCGCTCGGCGATGGAGATATCCCCCACCGCATAGAGATAGTCGGAAAGTTCGCTTGCGAGGATCCTCGAAACTTCGTCCGCCGTCATTTTGGGCGTCGAGCGGTCGTAGATGAGTTCGATCCGCGCCGCGCCGTATTTCTCGTTCGCGTGCAGGATGAGTTTCCCCTCCGCCGCGGCGTTTGCCTTGACGAGCGCCGCCTTGATCTTCTCCGCGGGCGCGGAGACGGTGCGAAGGACCAAGCGCAGATAGCTGTTATTTCTCCGCCGATCGACGCGGGGCACGACTTCGAGCCGCACAAGCTCCTCGCCGCGCGCCCCCGCGGGCAAAACGGCAAAGAGGCAGCTCTCCGTTTCGAGAAGGTGATCTTCCTCGAATTTCCGCCCCGCGGCGCTTTCGATACTTTCCCTCGCCATGCCCGTTAAAACGTCGTCGCAGACGATAAATACCCCATCCATGTCCAAAGAGAGGCGCGTCAGAGCGGTTGCGATCGCCGAAGGCGCGTCGTAGGGAAGGATCGCCGTTTCATCGAGCGGAATTCCCCCCGCAAGGAGCGCATCCGTCACTTTGAGAAAGTCTACGGCGGCATAACTGTTCCTGCAATTTGCAAGCACGACGGCGGCGTATCTCACGCGTGTTCCCCCTCGTCTTTGAGAACGCGCCTGTTTTTCAGGATGTAGTTCGCGCCCGAGATCACCGTCGCGATGACGGCGAGGACAAAGAGCACCACGGCAATGAGGGCGACGACCTCCCCGCCCTTCTTCGCCGTAAAAGGCATCGCGGCGAGCAGGAGGGCGATGCAGGAATCCTGCAAGATAGTCTTGATCTTGCCGAGTTTATCGGCGGCGAGCACCAGATTCCTCCCCGCCGCGATCATGCGGAACCCGCTCACGATCAGCTCCCGCGCCAAAATGACGGCGACGCCGACCCCCGCGACAATGCTTCCCCAGTCCGCGAGAAAGCTCACTTCAAACGCCCACGGGCGCGTGAGGAGCAGGATGAGCGCGGTGGAGACGAGCACTTTATCGGCAATGGGGTCGAGGAACTTCCCGAGATTGGTGACAAGCCCGCGCGAGCGCGCGATGTGCCCGTCGAGCGCGTCCGTCGACGCCGCGAGCACGAAGATGATCGCCGCGATGAGGAAGTTATACCCTTTGAGCGCTTCGACCTCTAAATAGAAGAAGAGGACGAAGAGCGGGATCATGCAGATCCTTGTAAGCGTGATCTTATTGGGAAGATTCATGGTAGCTCCTTGTAAGTATTCTATTTCGATGATTCGGGCACAGCATGTCCGAAAAGGTCGTATTCCTTCGCGTCGTCGATGCGGACATGGTACCGCTTTCCCTGCTCGGCGTACGTCGCGGTGAAGCGCACGCAGCCGTCGATCTCGTATGCCTGAAAGTACGCTCTGCCCACGAAACAGCTCTCTTCGTAATCGACGCCGTCGCAGACGACCTCGATCGTTTCTCCGACATAGTTTGCGAGTTTTTCGGAGGAAATTTCCGCCTGTTTTCGGTAGAGCGCCTTCACGCGCTTCTTCTTGACCGCCGCGGGGATCTGCCCGGGGAGTTTATATGCGGGCGTATCCTCTTCGCGCGAGTAGGCGAAGAATCCGCAGTTTTCAAACTGCGCCTCCTCCAAAAACGCGAGCAGGGCGGCGTGTTCTTCCTCCGTCTCGGAGGGGAACCCCGCGATGAACGTCGTCCGCAAAGCGATCTCGGGGATCTCGCGCCGCAGCGTTTTGAGGAGGGCGCGGATCTCTTCCTTCCTGCTCTTTCTGCCCATGAGTTTCAAGATGCGGTCCTCGGAGTGTTGGAGCGGGATATCGAGGTATTTGATCACTTTGGGGTTTTGTTTCACCTCGCAAATCAGCTCGTCCGTGACGACTTCGGGATAGCAATAGAGGAGGCGGATATGCGCGATGTTATCGAGGGCGGAAAGCGCTTTGATGAGCGCGACGAATTTGTTTTCGCCGAGATCCTCGCCGTAGCGCGTCGTATCTTGTGCGACGAGAACGAGTTCGTCCGTCTCCCCGAGCGACTTCGCCTCGGCTACAAGCTCCTCCATAGGATAGGAGACGTACTTCCCCCTGATCTTGGGAATGAGACAATAGGTGCAGTGGTTGAAGCATCCGTCGGCGATCTTCAAGTATTTGAGGTGGGGCATGGTCGAGACATAGCGCTCCGAAAGCGCGTTCGTGCCCTTTCCCACGGCGTTCACCCTCCCCTCCCGATACGAACGTTCGAGGGCGGGGAACAGCTCGGACGCGTCCTTCACGCCCAAAAAGACGTCTGCTTCCGTGAGCGCGGGAAACAGCTCTTCGATATACTTTTGCGGAAGGCAGCCCGTGACGACGATCTTCTCCAAGCGGCCTTTTCGATAGGAATTCCCCTCCAAGATCGCGGCGATAGACTCTTCGCGCGCCGCGTTCAGAAAGGCGCAGGTGTTGACGATCAGCACCTCCGCCTCGGCGATATCGTCGGTGATCGGGCAGCCGTGCCGCACGATCTCTCCGAGCAGACGCTCTCCGTCCACGCGGTTTTTATCGCATCCGAGGGATATCATCCCGAACGTTTTCTTCATCAATCGAGACTCCCGTATTTCGCCTCGTACTCCTCTTTGGTGAGAAGCACCTCGCGCGCCTTCGCCTTGCCGTCGAAGGGCGAAATGTACCCCATCGCCTCCATCCATTCGATGATCTTGCCCGCGTGGTTGTACCCCACCGAGCACTTTCTCTGGATGAGGGAAATGGACGCCTGCCCGAGTTTTACGACGATGCCGAGCGCGCGGATATATTCGCCGTCTACGCCGCCGTCGTCGGCATAATCGCCGCCCGAAGGAGAGGGGCCTGCGCCTTCGCGGTTGATATAGTCGGAGACGCTGTCGTCGAAATACGCCTCGTTGTGCGCCTTGATATCCTCGATGATCGCCTGCACTTCCTCCGAGCTTAAAAACGCGCCCTGCACGCGCAGGCAGTTAAACATGCCCTCGGTGCGGAAGAGCATGTCGCCGAGGCCGAGCAGTTTTTCCGCGCCCGACTCGTCGAGAATGGTGCGCGAATCCACTTCCTGAATGGTGCGGAAGGCGATACGGGTGGGCAGATTCCCCTTGATCACGCCCGTGATGACGTCTACCGACGGACGCTGCGTCGCAATGACGAGATGAATGCCCGCGGCGCGCGCCTTCGCGGTGAGCCGCCCCACGCGATCCTCGATATCCTTCTTGGCGACCGCCATGAGATCGGCAAGCTCATCGACGACGATCACGATCTTGGGAAGTTTTTCCTCGTCCTCCGTGAGCGCGGCGTTGTATTCGTCTACGTTGTGGACGTTGATCCCCGTCTTGGTCTTCTTCTCGAAGAGGCCGTATCTGCGCTCCATCTCTTTGATCGCCCAATTCAGCGCGCTCACCGCCTTCTGCGGTTCGTTGATGATCTCGTTGATCATGAGATGGGGAAGCCCCGCATAGACGGCGAACTCCACCTTCTTCGGGTCGATGAGAATGAGGCGGAGATCTTCGGGCGAATAGCGGCAGATGAGCGAGATGAGCATGGCGTTGAGGCACACGGACTTACCCGAACCCGTGGAGCCTGCGACGAGCAGGTGCTTCATCTTGACGATGTTGCCGCAGATGTTTCTGTTATCCACGTCTTTTCCGATCGCAAAGACGAGGGAACCGGGCTTTGCGTTGATGTATTCGTCGGATTGCAGAATGGGGAAGATCCCCACCGTCGCGCGGTGAACGTTGGGCACTTCGATCGAGATCGCCCCCGTCGCGTTATTGACATAGGCAGACACGCCGTCCCGCACGCGAAGGCGCATGCCCAATTCGTTGGCGCGGCGGGTCACGTTGCTCACGGGAACATTCTTCGGAATGTCGATATCATAGCGCGTGACGGCGGGGCCGCAGGTCACTTTCACGACGTCGGCGTCGATCTTGAAATTTTTGAGCGTATCCGTGATGATCTCGGAGTTGCGCAAGATCTCATCGGGGGGAACGCTGGAAACATCGTCGTACCGCTTGAAGAGCATGGTATTGGGACGGTTATATTTCGGATAGATGTGCTTCTTCGGCACGGGAGCGGGGTCGGGCGCGGGCGCGGGCGAAGGCGTAGGAGCTTGGGGAGCGCGGCTTGCGGGCGCGCGGGGCGCGTCGAAGATCTGCCCCATGCCCCGCTCGCTGCGGGAACGCAGCCCGCGCAGAGGCTCCTCGCGGGTCGCCTCGCGGAAGTCCCCTTCGTCGTCGAAGAGATCGGCATTCGATCCCTCGTCGCGGCGGTCGGAAAACGCGTCCTCCCCGCCCGAAAAGCGGTCGTCTCCGCGGCGAAGTCCTTCATCGTCGCGGCGGAGCGAAGGCCCCGTGCCGAGGTCGGCTCCGCGGCGCAAAAACGGTGCGGGATCCTCCCGACGGACGGGAGTTTCGGGCGGTTCCTCGCGGCGAGGCGAAGGGCCGGGCGCGGGCGCGGAAGCGCGGCGAAGATAGGGATCTGCCACGGGCGGTGCGGTGCGCGGCGGTTCTTCACGGCGAGGCAAAGAATCGGGCGCGGGCGGCGCGGTGCGCGCAGTTTCCTCTTCGGGGGAAGAAAGGGGCGAATCGTCCGTTTCGCTCTTGCGGCCGTACGGATCGAGGAAGGAGCGGGGCGGATCGGTTTGCGGGCCTTCCTCCTCGGACATGGGTGCGGGCGGAGTCGTCTCGTCTGGCTCGTCAGGCTCGTCGAACACGTTGGGCTGAGAGGAATATTCCGTATCGACGTCGTGCGAATAGTAATCGTGTGCGCCGGAAGAGGGCGCGGAAGGCGCGCGGAAAGAGGGAACGGCGGGATAGTTGAAATCTTCCTCGTCCGTCTCGGGCTTGACGACGCGCTTGGGCATCGGCTCGCGCACGTTCTCCGCTTGTTCGGAGAAGCTCCCCGAATACAGATCGGGAGCGGTTGAAGCGGACCGATCGCTTCCCGTATAGCCGATGTTGGTGCGCCTTGTTCCGCGGTTGAACGCGGAGCCGCTGTCGAAGATGAGATTGGTGCGGTAGTTCTGCGCGGGATCGCCGCGGAACAGGATCTCGCGGCTGCGGCGCACGGGGTCGTCGTATACCGCCTCGGGCGCAGGCGCAGGTGCTGGCGCGGGCGCAGGCGTCGGCGCGGGCGCCGCCTCGGGTATGGGCGCTCTTTCGGGCGCGTCGAGATCCTCGAAGGAGACGGAAGAACGCTCCTCATTGGGGCGGCGCGGCTCCGTGCCCTTTCTCCCGCGATGTGCGAGCGCCTTGAATACAGCGGTGTGCCGCGCGATGTTGTAGAGCGCAAGCAGCGTGCAAAGCGCGAGAATGATGTATGCGCCGGGTGCGGAGAGAAGGCGGAGCGGGTATGCGATCAGCCCGAACAGAACGCCGCCTCCCGTCCCCTTCGCGGCACTCTCGGACGCCGCCTGCCAGCACCCCGTAAGATAGCTGCCGAAGCCTGCGCCGAAGAACCGTTCGGCAGTGGCGGTATGTACGATGAAGAACACGGCGACGACGAGGAGCGAAACGCGCAGAATGGCGCGCAGGGGCAGCTTCTTATCCAACACCATCGCGATAGAGAGCGCCATGACGAGAAGGAGGAGCGGATAGACGAAGAACCCGCAAAGGCCGATGAAAAACGAGGTGATGGCGACGCCGATGCTGCCGAACACATAGGGACCCGTCACCGCGATGAAAAATATCACGGCGCTGAATAAAAACAGCGTCATTCCCAAAGTTTCCTTCGTTAAGACGGAGAGCTTGTCCTTTTTTTTGTCGTCGTTGCCGCGCCCGATCCCGTTCACGTTGAACCTCCGTATCCCCATAAGGGCATATTTCCCGATTATTTCGTATTACAGTATAACATTTTTTCCCGATTTTTTCAACGATATTGGGGATAATTTTTTGACGAATTTCATATTTCTTGTCCTGCGCGCAGGGCGCGCATGCGCCGTGCGCGCAAGAAAGGAGCGGGCAAAGCCCGCTCCCCGACAGAAAACACATTATTTCGACAAATATCGAATTATCGTATTTTGATACGTTTTTTATGAAATTTTCCGCGTTTTTCAGCCTTTTTCCAAAAACAACCCCTCCGCATTCGCGTCGACCGTGACCTTCTGCCCCGCGGGTGGATCGCTTTGCACGATATAGCGCGCGAGAAGGGATTCCACGCGGGATTGCAAAAAGCGCTTCAAGGGACGCGCGCCGAAAACGCTGTCGTAGCCGTTGTCCGAAATGTAGGCGCGGGCGCGGGCGGTGACGTTCAGCTCTAAAGGCTTCACGCGCTCCGCGAGGCGGGCGACGAGGAGTTCGACGATGCGGTCGATCTCCGCGTGCGTTAGCGGCTTGAACGTGATGATCTCGTCGAGTCGGTTCAAAAATTCGGGACGGAAGGAGCGTTTCAGCACGCCCTCCACGGCGTCCTTCGCCTCGCGCGTCAGCTCGCCGTTCTCGATCCCCTCGGCGATGAGCTGGGAGCCGAGGTTGGAGGTGAGAATGACGATCGTGTTCTTGAAGTCCACCGTGCGCCCCTGCGAATCGGTGATCCTGCCGTCGTCGAGGATCTGCAACAGGAGGTTGAACACGTCGGGGTGCGCCTTTTCCGCCTCGTCGAAGAGAACAATGCTATACGGCTTTCTCCGCACCGCTTCCGTGAGCGTTCCCCCCTCCTCGTACCCGACATATCCCGGAGGCGCGCCGATGAGACGGGAGACGGAGAACTTCTCCATGTATTCGCTCATATCGACGCGAATGAGATTTTTTTCGTCGTCGAAAAGCGTTTCGGCGAGCGTTTTGGCGAGTTCCGTCTTTCCCACGCCCGTGGGACCGAGAAAGAGGAAGGAACCGAGCGGACGGTTGGGATCGGAGATCCCCGCGCGGGCGCGCAATATTGCCTCGGAGACCTTGCGCACCGCCTCGTCCTGCCCGACAACGCGCCTGTGAAGTTCCTCTTCGAGACGGAGCAGCTTCTCGCGCTCCCCCTCTTTGAGACGGCGGACGGGGATCCCCGTCCAGCGGGCGACGATCTTGCAGATCTCCTCCTCCGTCACCTCGTCCTGCAAGATGGCGTTTTCACGCGCCGCAACGCTCTCCTTCGCCCTTTCGAGTTCCTTTTGCAGGGCGGGAAGCTCGCCGTAGCGCAGCCGCGACGCCTTTTCGAGATCGCCCTTCGTCATTGCCGTGTCGATCTCCCCCTGCATGCGGTCTATCTTTTCTTTCAGCTCCTTTTCGGCGCGGATGGAATGTTTTTCGTCCTCCCACTTTGCCTTCATTTCGGCGAAGCGCTCCTTGCAGTCGGCGAGTTCGCCCTGCAATACGCCGAGACGGGAGACGGAGAGATTATCCTGCTCCTTTTTGAGCGCCTTCTCCTCGACTTCGAGCTGAATGATCTTGCGGTTGAGCGCGTCCATCTCCGAGGGCATGGAGTCGATCTCCGTGCGAATCATCGCGGCGGCCTCGTCGACAAGGTCGATCGCCTTGTCGGGAAGATACCGGTCTGTGATATAGCGGTTGGAGAGCGTCGCGGCGGCGATGAGCGCGTCGTCGTGAATGCGCACGCCGTGGAAGATCTCGAACCGCTCTTTGAGGCCGCGAAGTATGGAGATCGTATCCTCGACGGAGGGTTCGCCGACGAGGACGGGTTGGAATCTCCGTTCGAGCGCGGCGTCTTTTTCGATGTATTTGCGGTATTCGTCGAGCGTGGTCGCGCCGATGCAGTGCAGTTCGCCGCGGGCGAGCATGGGCTTTAAGAGATTGCCCGCGTCCATTGCGCCCTCGCTCTTCCCCGCGCCGACGACGGTGTGGAGTTCGTCGATAAAGAGAAGGATCCTGCCCTCGGAATCGGCGACCTCTTTGAGGACGGCTTTCAGCCGTTCTTCAAACTCTCCGCGGTACTTCGCGCCCGCGATCAGGGCACCCATGTCCAAAGAGAAGAGGATCTTTTCCTTCAAACCTTCGGGCACGTCGCCGCGCGCGACGCGCTGGGCAAGCCCCTCCGCGATCGCAGTCTTCCCCACGCCCGGCTCCCCGATGAGCACGGGGTTGTTCTTCGTCTTGCGCGAGAGAATGCGAATGACGTTGCGGATCTCTTCGTCCCTCCCGATCACGGGTTCGAGCTTGTGTTCGCGCGCCCGTTTGGTGAGATCGGTGCCGTATTTTTCGAGCGCCTCGTACGTCGCCTCGGGGCTGTCGCTCGTCACGTTTTGATTGCCGCGAACTTCCTTCATTCCCTTCAAGAAGATCTCCTTCGTCACGCCGAAACGCTTGAATAAGTTTTCAAGCCCGCCCTCAGCGTTGTCGAAAAGGCACAAGAAGAGATGCTCGACGGAGATATATTCATCCTTCATGCCTTCCGCCAAGCGCTCCGCCTCGGAGAGAATGCGGGTGAAGGCGGCCGTGGGATAGAGATTGCCCGCTGAGACGTTGGAAACGCGGGGAAGGCGTTCGATCTCTTCGAGGACGGCGCGGGAAAGCCCCGCGCTATCGATCCCCGCGCGGCGCAGAATGCGGGGACACAGCCCGTCTGCCTCCAAGAGCGCCTTTGTGAGATGAAGGGCGGAAAGTTCCGCATTTGCATGTTCGAGGGCGACGTTTTGCGCGTCCTGCAAAGCCTGTAAGGATCTTTGCGTAAATTTTTGCATATCCATCACATATGCCCCCCTTATCCTGTTTTCATTCAATATTATACCGTGAACTTGCGGAAACTAAACAAAGCGGGCAAGAAAAAACCGCCCTTCGGCGGCGAATGAACGCGCGGGCGGGATAGCGACGCCGCGGCGTCCGCGCGGACGGTATATAAAAAAATTTGTGAACGCTTTTTCTAATAGCGGTGCGAGCAGGGTTCCCCTGCGCTGCACGCCCCCATTTGCTACGCCACCGCACGCTTACTGTCTTTGAGGACAG
>CANRDX010000021.1 GCA_947629485.1 uncultured Clostridia bacterium | reverse complement strand
CTTCTTTACGTATTTTGTTGTTAATAGTTCCACAGCAATTCACACCGTGGTTCTATTTTACCAATGGGGGGCGCCATCGCCGCGCCCATGTTGTTGACGTCGGTCACGCCGAAATCCACGACTTTCCCGAGCGTGGCGGAAGTGATCTTCACGCCGTCGCCCTCGCCTGCGACGAGCGCGCCGCCCGCGGCCGTGACCGTCCACTGCGCCTGCGGAGGACGCGTACAGCCGAGTTCGAGGGGATAGCGGTACTGCCGCTCTGCCGAGGCGAAGTGGCTTCCCGTGGCGGCGACCACTCTGCGGCAGAATCCGCCGTCGATAAACGCGGCGGAGACGGCGAGGGATTCCGCCATCGTGGAACATGCCCCGTACACGCCGAGAAAGGGAACAGAGAAATCGCGCGCCGCAAAACTCGCCGAAATGATCTGGTTGAGAAGATCTCCCGAGACGATCATATCCACTTCGTCGCGCCGAAGGCCCGCATTCCTGATGGCGCCGTCGATGACGGAGGAGAGCATCTTGCATTCCGCCTTTTCAAAGGTGCTCTCGCCGTACATGTCGTCGGAAAGCGCCGTTTCCACATAGCGGCCGATGATCCCCTCGCACTCCTTACTGCCTGCGATGGTGCTCGTAGCGATGATGCGCGGCTCCCGCTTGAAATAGATGGTCTGGTTCCCCATGTTTACCCCCGAAATGAAGTTTTTGTATTCATCGCGGTTTTATGCGCTTCGGGGTTCTCCTTCGCCGCGGCGTGGGGATCGCTCGCCGAGATCGGGGCATTCGCTTTTGAACTTCTATGCCGTTTTCAAAGCATTTTCGGCGATAAACGCGTCCACGTCCGCCTTCACGGATGCGGGCACACTCACCTCGGTCTTATCGACTGCGGTGACGATGTTCTCGCTCGTCGTCACGGAATTTTCCTTCATGATCGAACGCACGCCGCCGTCCTCGAGGAACTGCAACGAGAAAGACATCGATCCCGCCTGCATCAGGGCGTAAGCGTTGGTTTCCTTGTTGTATTTGAAAAAGTTCTTATAGGTTTTATACGTGGCCATTTGCTGCATACCAATATTGCTCATCCTCTCCGCTTGCTCGATGAACTCCGCTTTTGTGATGAGCCACACAGAGGCTTTTTGGTCTGTTTCATATTTTCCCCAAAGATAATAGGCGCCCCGATAGGCAAAGTAATATTCTTCGCTATTCCCGGTTGTAAAAGTTTTCGTGCCCGGTTCATACTGTTCTTCGACGCCGAACCGATGAACGATCTCATTTTCATGATCGATTTCGAAAGTATAGGTCGAGTTTTTCCACTCACCGTACGTTGCCGCCTCGGTTTTGGAATAGGTGTTGTAAGTTTTTGTCGTAAAGGTGAGGTTGTTACAGGTTTCGGCATTTATGTCAAGATAAGTCTGCCATTCGCTATCGGAGACTTCGCCCGTAAAGCCGTCTTGCCCTCCTTCTTTTCCGCACGCAACGAGCGCACAAGCGCCGCACGCGAGCACAGCAGCGATCCCAAAGATTGCCGTTTTCTTGAAAGATTTCATGATCTACCTCCTAAATATATCATGTATACATTATATAATGCAGAAATCTATTTGTCAAGCGTTTTTTTTCATTATGATAAACACATTCTATAATCTATACATTAGATAGGAGAATGTTTATGCAACTGCGCATTTTAGACATTTTGAAAGAAAAACAAAAGACGAAATATTGGCTGTATATTCAACTCGGATTGAGCTACCAGAACTTCAACAAATTGGTGAACAACCAGACGAGCGGCATTAAATTCGAGAACTTGAAGGCGCTCTGCGATATTCTCGAATGTACACCGAACGACCTTTTTACGGAGTACTGCAAAAAATAATGCGTGAAATCGAAAAAGTATGGTACACATATTTTTTCGGAATGCGGGCATGTTACAATATCTATGGAGTAAACGCGAGCGACGGTGAAAGGCGGCGCCAAAAAAGGCCTTCTGCACCGCTTCCCGGTGCAGAAGGCCTTACGTTAAAAATTTTTATTGATTGCGGATATATTCGTCGATGGAGCGGGCGGCGCGCTTGCCGGCGCCCATCGCAAGGATCACGGTCGCGGACCCCGTCACGGCGTCGCCTCCCGCAAAGACGCCTTTGAGCGACGTTCTGCCCCCCTCGTCGGCGAGGATCTCGCCGCGCCGACCGCTCGAAAGCCCTTCCGTCGTGCGCGGGATCAGCGGATTCGGAGAAGTCCCCAGCGCCATGATGACGCAATCGGCGTCCAATCTGAACAGGCTCCCCTTCTTCTCGACGGGGGCGCGCCTGCCCGAAGCGTCCGCTTCCCCAAGCTCCATTTCCGTACACAGAACGCCGACGACGTTTCTCTGCCCGTCGGTGAGAATTTCCGTGGGATTGGAAAGAAAACGGAAGGATATCCCCTCTTCTTCGGCGTGTTCGACTTCTTCCCGCCGCGCGGGAAGTTCCTCTCTGCTGCGGCGGTAGACCACAGTCACCTCGGCGCCCAATCGCCTCGCGCACCGCGCCGCGTCCATAGCGACGTTCCCGCCTCCGACGACGATGGCATGCCGCGCGCGATAGACGGGCGTTTCGGCGTTCTCCTCATAGGCGCGCATGAGATTGACGCGCGTGAGATATTCATTGGCGGAAAAGACGCCCTTCGCGTTTTCGCCCGCGATCCCCATGAAGCGCGGAAGCCCCGCTCCCGTTCCGAGAAAGACCGCCTCATACCCCCATTCGTTCAAAAGCGACGAAAGGGTGAACGACTTTCCGACGACGGCGTCTACGACGATCTCTACACCCAGTGCGCGCAGGGCTTCCACCTCGCTTCGGACGATGGACTTCGGGAGCCGAAACTCGGGGATGCCGTAGACGAGCACGCCGCCCGCCGTATGCAGCGCCTCGAAGATCGTGACGCCGTAGCCCATCTTTGCAAGGTCGCCCGCGCAGGCAAGCCCGGCGGGGCCGGAACCGACGACGGCGACGCGATGACCGTTGAAAGCGGGGCGGACTGCCTCTTTGACGGAATGGGCAAGGTGGAAGTCGGCGACAAACCGCTCCAACCGCCCGATCGCGACGGGTTCCCCCTTGACGCCGCGCGTACATCTCCCCTCGCACTGCGTCTCCTGCGGGCACACCCTGCCGCACACGGCGGGAAGGCAATTCGTCTGCAAGACGACTTGGTATGCCTCTTCAAATTTTCCCTCCGAAACGAGCGCGAGAAACTCGGGGATCCTCACTTTTACGGGGCATCCCTCGGTGCACGGCCTTGCCTTGCAGCGGATACACCGCCTCGCCTCTTCCATTGCCGCGTTCTCGTCGTATCCGAGCGTCGTTTCCATGAAGTCCGAACACCTCTTTGAGGGGTCTCTTGCGGGCATGGTATGCTTGAAATTGCTCATGTTGAAATTCGCCATCTCATTCCTCCTCCCGTTTCGTGCGAGCGGGAGCCTGCTGCGAGGCGGCGCGATAGAGGTTGCAGTGCCGCTCGCGCGCGCGGGCTTCGATCGGCTCATAGGTTTTCAGGCGGGCGATCGCCTCGTCGAAATCAACTTGGTGCGCGTCGAAATCGGGGCCGTCTACGCAGGCGAATTTCATCTTCCCGTCTACGGTCACGCGGCAACAGCCGCACATGCCCGTGCCGTCGATCATGATGGGATCCATGCTCGCGATCGTTTTCACGGCATACGGTCTCGTCGTCTCGGCGACGTACTTCATCATGACGAGCGGGCCGACGGCAAAGACGGCGTCAAACCTTTCCCCTGCGGCGAGCAAACGGGAAAGCGGCGCGCACACGTTGCCGCGTTCTCCCTTGCTTCCGTCGTCCGTGGTGAGGAAAAAGCGGGAAGAATAGCGCAAAAATTCCTGTTCGAGGATCGCAAGTTCCGCCGTCCGAAAGCCGACGATCGAAGTCGTTTCGGCGCCAAGCTCAAAGAGGCGTTTGACGACGGGAAGCGCGATCGCACAGCCCACGCCCCCGCCGACCACCGCGACCTTTTTCAGCCCCTCCACGGGCGTGGGCATGCCGAGAGGCCCCGCGAGCGTGGCAACAAAGTCGCCCTCGCGTTTGGCTTCGAGCGCCATCGTCGCCCCGCCGACCACTTGAAAGATCACCGTGACCGTCCCCCTTTCGGCGTCGTGATCTGCGATCGTGAGCGGAATGCGTTCCCCCTCTTCGTCGGCGCGAAGAATGACGAACTGCCCCGCGAGCGCGTTGCGCGCCGCGAGCGGCGCCGCGATCTCCATGCGCACCACCGTGGGGGTGAGATAGGTTTTTTTGAGGATACGATACATTTCGATCTTCCTTCTTCGATAATAATGTTATTATTATACAATATTTCATAAAGGTTTGTCAATCAGGCACAAGTGCGTATTTCCGCGGAAAATGTGTTCAAACCTCTTGACTTTTTTCATTTGTTCCGTTATAATGTAATTCGTTGATAAAATGAATGAATATCAACAAAAGAATATGTGATCAGGAGAGTAATATGCCAAAAGTCAAAATTGTAACCGATTCCAACAGCGGGATCACGCAAGCGGAGGCGGCCGAACTCGGAATTTCCGTCATTCCCATGCCCTTCCTCATCGACGGGACGGAATATTTTGAGGATATTACGCTCAAACAGGACGAATTCTACGAACACCTGAAATCCAACGTATCCGTATCCACCTCTCAGCCTGCGATCGGGAACGTGACGGAGCTTTGGGATTCCCTGCTCGCCGACGGGAGCGAGATCGTCCACATCCCCATGTCGAGCGGGCTTTCCGAATCCTGCCACACGGCGCAGAATCTCGCCAAAGAGTACGGCGGCAGGGTGCACGTCGTGGATAATCAACGCATTTCCGTCACCCAGAAGGAGAGCGTATTCGAGGCGATCGAGCTTGCCAAGCGCGGATATACCGCCGCGGAGATCGCCGACTACCTCGTAAAGACCAAGTTCGACAGCAGCATTTATATCTCTCTCGATACGCTGAAATACCTCAAAAAGGGCGGAAGGCTCACCCCTGCGGCGGCATTGATCGGGACGATCCTGAAAATCAAGCCCGTGTTGCAGATACAGGGCGAAAAACTCGACGCCTTCAAGAAGGTAAACACGTTGAGAAAGGCAAAGGACGTGATGATCGAAGCCGTCAAAAACGACCTCTCGGTGCGGTTTGCGGATCTCGCGAAGAAGGGTCTGATGCGCCTTTCCATTGCGCACACGGCAAACGATGAAGAGGCGGAGATCCTGAAAGGCGAGCTGAAAGCGGCCTTCCCGAACGTCCCCATCTCCTTCGTCGATCCCCTTTCGCTCTCCGTCTCCTGCCATATCGGTCCCGGCGCGCTCGCCATCGCGCTTGCAAGGACGGTCGAATAATTTCCTCCGCGCACAGTTCCGACGCAAAAATTCAAGGGAAGCGATCCGCTTCCCTTTTTCTTTTCCGAAAATATGCGAAAAACGTCCGACGGGCTTCCCGAAGGGGATCAAAAACCGTTCTTTTTGCGGCGAAAGAGACCGCGTTGGCGCGTTTCGATGAGATGAAACTCCTGTTCGCGTTCAAAATCGTACACACAGGGGCTTTGCGGGGAGGCAAACCGCAGCTTCCCCCCGATATCCGCCGCCTGCGCGAATCCGTAGGCGCAGACGCACACGGGAATGCCGTACAGGTAGGCGTGCGCGCGCATGAGTACCTGTTCGAGGCTGCCCTCCTGCTGCTCGAAAATGCAGATCGCAAGTTCCGCCCCGCAGACGGAGAGCGTCTCGACCACGCGGGGAAAATACAGATCTTCGGAGACGATCACGCCGATCTTCCCCGCGCCCGTATCGAAGATCTTCACGCCTGCGCCGCAGCGGTATTCGCCCGCGTCGATCCTGTTCAGCATGTCGGAGACGCCCAAGATCCTTCCCTTTTCGGCGACGACAACGGATTTCCTGCGAATGCCGCGGGCGTCGGTAAAACACCCGCACACCACGACGTTCTGCTCCTCGCGGGAGAGAACGGCGACATCCTCGAAGAGGCTCGTCTCCCCTTTCAGCTCGCGCTCGTAGCTCACTTCCCCGAGCGCCTGAAAGGAGAAACAGAGGATATCCGCCTTACTGCCCGAAAAGCCTTCGGCATACTCGGCGAGGGTGCCCTTCGTCACAAAACAAATGCGCATACATATCATTATATCGCGCGAGGGAGGGTTTTGTTACACGCGCCCGAGAGGTCACTTCCTCTTCCTTTTCAAGAAATGGAAGACGACGACGCCAAGCCCCGCCGCGATCGCCGCCGCGCCGCAGGCGATCCCGATATATCCTCCGACGGGGAATCCCTCCTCTTCTCCGCTCTGTTCGGGGTCGTCGGACGGGTCGGAAGGATCGTCGGACGGGTCATCAGAGGGGTCGTCGGGATCGGTGGGATCGGTCTGCGAATGCTCTTCGATGGTGAGCGTGAAGGAGACGGACGGGATGCTCACATAGTTTGCGGCGTCGTTCAAGGTGAAGGAAACGGAAACGGTGTATTCGCCCACTGCGGAGGGCGCGCCCGAGAGCGCCTCGCCCGCCCGCGCATAGGCGACGTTTGCCGTAACGCCCGCGGGAAGCCCCTCTACCGAGACCGCCTTTTCGCTTCCGTCATACTGTGCCGCATACTTATTCCCGAGCGCGGAATAGGCGACTTTTTCTCCGTCGATGACGAATTTCACGGCACCCATGTCCAAAGACGCCCTTTCAACAACGTAATTCCCGTCGTTGCAGGTCACGTTGTAATTGCGCGCCGTGCTTCCCTCTCGGAGGCTTGCCGAAACGGTATATTCCCCCGCGGGAAGAGCGCGGTCGAGCGGATAGGTTTGCCCCTCTCTTGTGAGGGTGAACTCGAAGGCAAGGCCGAGGCTTGCGAGATCTTCGCTCGCGGCAAACCCGTCGCCCCCGACGCCAGAAAGGGAGAGCGCGGCGGGCGCGTTGCCATAGATATGGCGCGCATCCTGCACTTTGAGGATGAGATCGCGCTTTTCGATGACGATCTTATAGGTGACGGGATCGGAAGAACCGTCTGCCCAAGCGGTCTTGGGAGAGACGGTGAGCGTGTAAGTGCCCGCATTCGTCGCGGAGAAGATCCCGTTCTCATAGGTGGAGCCTTCCGACGGCGTCCCGATATCGAGTTTGCCGTACTGCGCGACGGAGAGAACGATCGCCTTCCCGCTGTATTTCTCCTGTTTCGTGAGGCGCGCCGCGTCGGGTCTTACGGGGTCGCCGCTATCCACAATGATGAGCGTGAAGGTGAATGGCTGGGCGCTGATGTTCGTCTTTACCATGACGGTGTATTCCCCCGCCTCGACGGGAAGGCCTTTCTGACTCACGCCGTCGCTTCCGACGTAGGAGACGCTCGAAGACGTCCACCCCGAGGGCTTGTTATCGTATGCGATGTTCGGCTTCACGCCCGTATAGGGGATCGTGACCGTCCCCCCGATGACGAGTTCGCCGCCCACGGAAATGGCGACCCCGCTGTCGGGGCAGACGACATAGTGCGATTCGTCGGTGAAATGGAAGGTCACGTCGTAGTTGCCGTATACGCCGTCCGAGGCGACGATCTCATAGTATCCGACGGAAAGTTCACTGCTGATCGGATAGAGAACTCCGCCTCGGGAAAGCATGGGCGAAAAGCCTTCGAGGTCGCCGACGCCCTCATCGAGCAGGAACACATCGTAATTGTTGCTGCCGCTCGCGTAGCCTAAAAAGAACTCGTTGAGAGGCATGGGCGCATTCCCGAGGACGTGGAACCCGCTTCGCACCGAGACATCGACGTGGCGCGGCGCGATTTTAAGGGTGATGGCGACGGGATCTCCTCCCGTTTCCCCCTTCCACGTTCCCGCCTTCGGCGTCGCGGTGAGCGTGTAGGCGCCCGCCTGCGTTGCAGTCAGCTTGCCGTTCGCAAAGACCGCGCCCGCGGGAACTTGGGAGAAGTTCATCTTCGTGTAATTTTCGATGAAGAGGCTGTGCTCCGTCCCGTCATAAACAAACTGCACGGGGTCGGAGGAAGGCCGTCCGACGCTCTCGCTCGGATCAGGTTCTTCGCCCTCCGCCGCGGTGAGATCGAGGTGGATGGCGGGGCGGACGTAATTTTGATTTGAAGCGCCGGCCGCGCCGTATCTTGCCGTAAGGCTGAGATAATATGCCCCGTCTCCCGTGCAACGTGCTTCGTCTCGCATATCCCCCGAACGCAGCCAGCTGTGGTATTGTTGCGATTCTCCCATGCGGCACTGTTCCCACGTCGTGTTCCAGATGCCTTCGTCCTTCTTTGTGCCCTCGGTGAAATAAATAACGCCGTGGGCGTCCGTCTCGTAGTCTGTGGAATCCCCCCAGCCCGTCTCGGAGAGCGAGGGAAGCCAAAGTTTATCGCGCTTCCAATCGGTATAGCCCGCTTTTTCCCGATAATCGTAGCCCTCTGCCTCATTGTAGTTGAGGCCCGTTTCAGCGTATCCTTCGTTCAAAAGGTCGAACTCAAAGGGTATATTGCCGTCGTTTTCGCAATATTGAGGCAAGATCTGCGTCGCGCGCTCGCACGCCTGATAGGGAATTTCCTCGGGCGCGTCGAGATAGTTGCCGAAGGTGGAGAGAAAGACCGCCCAATCGCGCGACTGCGCCGCCTTTCCGTTTGAAAGCGTTTCTTCGCCCTGCGCGGAGAGATAGTCCGTTCCGTTGAGATAGGCGCGCAGATAGCTCGAAGAATACATGTTCATCGGGTAGGCGTCGAACTGCGTCTGCGGCGTTTCATTCCATTGGTAACTGTTCAGCGAGAAGGCAGACCAAGCCGCGACGTCCTCCGTCCATGCGAGCCAAAGGGTGAGGACGGTGTGCCCCTCTGCGTCCTTTGTGAGGTGCACGGGCGTCCACTTCTTCTGCCCGAGTTCCACGACGATATCGTGCGTCGAAAACTCCGCAGCGCCCGTCCCCGTTGCAAATTCATCCTCTTTTTGGGCGAGATCTTCGAGGTCGGATAGCTCCGTCGCCCCCGTTTTCAGGAGCGCATAGAGCTTGGAGAGCTGCGCTTTGTCGAAGCCGCCCTCCGCCGTGTCGAGCGCCGTGACGGTCAGATCTGGTTCCTTCCGCCACGCATGCGCCCCGACGTTTTGCAGACACATCGCGCCCGCGCCTGCCGAGAGCGCCAAAAGCGGCATGATCAACGCCGCAACGATCTTTTTGCGTTTCACTGTGTTCCCCTCCCGTTTTTTTCGTTCGCCGAAAGTTTAATCCATTTTTTCCGTTTTGTCAAGACCCAAAAAAAGAGACGCCCGTTCCCTGCGTTTTCAAGAGATCGCGAATCTCCGCAAGAAGCTGTTCTGTTGTGGGAGCGGGAGGCGTTGCGGCTGCCAAAGCCGCTGCTTCGGCGGCTTCCGCCTCTTCCTTCGCCTTCTTCTCGGCTGCGGCGGCAAGGATCTCTTCGCGGCTCTTGCCCTCGCTGCGAAGCGCTTTCACCTCTTCTTTGGTGAGCGGCGCATACTTCGCCCTCGCCTCGGCTGCCCCTTCGTGCACCTTGTTGATCACCTTGATGATGAGGAAGAGCACGAGCGCGATGAGCAGGAAGTTGATGATCGCCGTGAGGAACGCGCCCCAATCGATGTAGATGGAGTTGGTGAGATCGACCACCGTCTCGCCCGCTTCATTCAGCATCGTCACTTTTTTCAGGTAGGTATAAATGCTCTCCAATCCCCTGCCTCCCGTGATCGCGAACAGGATCCAGTTGATCAAAGGCATCAGGATCTGATTGGTGAGCGCCGTGACGATCGCGCTGAACGCGCCGCCGATGATGACGCCTACCGCCATATCGAGCACGTTGCCGCGCATGATGAAGGCCTTGAATTCCTTGAAGAACCCCTTCTTCTCTTTTGCCATAAAGTTACCTCCGATAAATTTTTATCATTTTTTTCAACCGACCCATTGCAAGGGCGGAAGGCTGACGGTGCAGGCGGAACTTCCAATTCCCCTCCGCCGTGCCGGGAAAATTCATGCGCGCCTCGCTGTCGAGCCGCAGAATATCCTGAACGGGAAGGATGGCAAGCGCCGCTTTGGAAGAGAGCGCGAGCCGTATGAACGCTTCGGGAATGCCCTCGCCTTCGTCGCCCAAGCGCACGTAAAGTCCGCTCCGCTCCATTTCCGCGGCGACGCGGGAACGGAAGAGGATAAATTCCTCCGCGGAGAGCGATTCGACATAGCCCGAGACGGTGTCGTTGTCGTGCGTGCCCGTGTAGCAAACGCAATTTTCGCCGTAGAGATGGGGAAGATCTTCGTTGTCCTCCCTGCCGTCGAAGGCGAAGAGAAGCACCTTCATGCCCGCAAAGCCCGATTTTTCGAGGAGCGCGCGCACGCAGCCGTCGGCGTCTTTGAGATCCTCGGCGATCGCCCTGCCGACGAGGGCACGGTTTTTGAATAATTTTTCCCCCGGCCCCTCTGCGAATTCGCCGCCCTCCGCCGTCTCCGCGTCGGGCGAGACCTCGTAGCCGTGCGCATAATCGAAGAAGTTCCCGAGGCGGACGACGTCGTAGACGGAGAGCGCAAACTCCAACCTCTTGTTCCACCACGCAAAGTTCTCGCGCTCGTGCGCCGCCCAATCATAGACGGGGTTGCCCCATATCTGACCGCTCTCCGAGAAGCGGTCGGGAGGCGTCGCCGCGACTTTTACGGGTCTTAACTGCTCGTCCAGCTTGAAGAGTTCGGGGTGCGCCCAGACGTCCGCGCTGTCGTAAGCGCAATAGAGGGGCAGGTCTCCGATGATCTTCACGCCCAACGATCTGCAATATTTTTTGAGGGAGAGCCACTGCTTGCGGAACTCGAATTGCAAAAACTGCCAGAAGAGATATTCTTCATGATGATCGGTGCGGAGCCGCTCGATCGCGGCGGGATCGCGGCGTTTGAGGGGTTCTTCCCAATCCGCAAAGCACCCGCCGTACACCGTTTTCGCCGTCATGTAGAGGGCGTAATCTTCGCTTGCGCCGCTCTTCACATAGGCGCGGAACGCCCTCGAATCGAAGTTGAAGCGCGAGAAAGCGGCGCGAAGGAGAGGATACCGTTCCGCATAGAGATCGGCATAGTCGATCTTGCGGCTTCTCGCCTTTTTCAGCTCCTCTTTGGTGAGAAGTTTGTCCTTCGCGAGAAGGTCGAGATCGATAAAGTAGGGATTTCCCGAGCCGCAAGAGACGGATTGATAGGGCGAATCGCCGAATCCCGTCTGCGCAAGCGGCAGGATCTGCCAATATTTTATCTTGCTCTTCGCAAGAATTTTTGCAAAGCGCTGCGCCTCTTTTCCGAGTGATCCCATGCCGTATTTGCCCGGGAGCGCGGAAATGTGGCACAATACGCCTGCGCTTCTCTTGATCTGGCTCATTTCAATAACTCCGTGATCCTGCGGCACGCCTCTTCCGTCTTTTCGTGCGTCGAGAACGCGGTGAGGCGATAGTACCCCTCCCCGTTCTTCCCAAAGCCGCACCCGGGCGTTCCGACGACGCAGGCATTTTCAAGCACATAGTCGAAAAATGCCCAGCTTGACATCCCGTTCGGGCACTTCATCCAGATATAGGGCGAATTTCTGCCGCCCGTATAGGGGATTTTCAGCCCGTCGAGACATTCCGTCATGATCTTCGCATTGCCGCGATAATAGTCGAGATTGCGGGAGATCTCCTTCTCCCCTTCCTCCGTGAACACAGCCGCCGCGCCCATCTGGGTGATATAGGAGGTGCCGTTGAACTTGGTGATCTGCCTTCTCGCCCAAAGGCGGTTCAGATCGGCGCCCCCGCGCGAAAGCGTCTGCGGGACGACGGAAAAGCCGCACCGCACGCCCGTGAACCCCGCCGTCTTGGAAAAAGAGCACACTTCGATCGCACAGCCCCGCGCGCCTTCGATCTCAAAAATACTGCGGGGAAGATCGTCGCGGATGAACGATTCGTACGCGGCGTCGTAGAGAATGACGGCTCCCGTGCGGTTGGCATAGTCTACCCACGCTTTGAGCTGCGCGCGGTCGTAGACCGCCCCCGTCGGGTTATTGGGCGAGCAAAGGTAGATGATATCCGCCTTCACGCCGCCGTCGGGCATGGGCAAAAACCCGTTGCTCTCGTTGGCGTCGGCAAAGACGATCTTCCGCCCCGCCATGATATTGGTATCCGCGTAGACGGGGTAGACGGGATCGGGAATGAGCACGACGTTCTCCGCCGAAAACAGGTCGAGAAGATTGCCGAGGTCGGACTTCGCGCCGTCGGAGATGAAGATCTCCTTCGCCGCGATCTGCACGCCCCTGCGCGCATAATGCCCCCTGATCGACTCGATCAGCGCGGGATAGCCGAAGCAGGTCTCGTCGGGGCCGTAGCCCTTGAAGGTCTCGGCGTGCGCCATTTCCTCCACCGCGCGGTGCATTGCCGAAATGACGCAGGGAGCGAGCGGACGGGTGACGTCTCCGACGGAGAGCTTGATGACGTCCTTCTCGGGATGCGCTTTGCAAAAAGCCCTGTATTTCGCGCCTACCGCGGCGAAGAGATAGTTATCTTTGAGTTCGAGAAAATTTCGGTTGATCTGCATGGATGAAAAAGTTTATTCTGCGTCCTTCGTTTTTTGTTTTCTGTTCAGCGCGGCGCGCACGAATTCGCGGAAGAGCGGATGCGCGTTGTTCGGCCGCGACTTGAACTCGGGGTGGAATTGCACGGCGACGAAGAAATCGTTGGCGGGATATTCAAGCGCCTCGACGAGGGCGCCGTCGGGAGAGACGCCCGCGATCTTCATGCCGTGTTCCTCGAAACAAGCGCGATATTCGTTGTTGAATTCAAAGCGGTGGCGATGGCGCTCGTCGATGCGGTCGCGCCCGTACGCCGCCTTCATCTTTTCTCCGAGCACCTTGCAGGGGTACGAGCCGAGCCGCATCGTTCCCCCCATCTTCACGCCGTACTGATCGGGCATGAGGTCGATGACGTTGTGCGCGCCCTCGGGGAAGAACTCCGAGGAGTTCGCGTCCTCCAATCCGAGAACGTTGCGCGCAAATTCGATCGCCGCGATGTGCATGCCGAGGCAGAGGCCGAGATAGGGAATGTTGCGCTCGCGCGCAAATTTGCAGGCGGCGATCTTCCCCTCGATCCCCCGTCCGCCGAAGCCGCCCGGGATCAGGATCCCGTCGACGCCTTCGAGCAAAGAAGGCGCGTTCTGTTCGGTGAGTTTTTCCGTGTCGATCCATTCTATCTCCACCTTCGCGCCCGTCTCATAGCCGCCGTGCGCGAGCGCTTCGGCGACGGAAAGATACGCGTCGTGGAGCTGAACGTATTTCCCGCAGAGGGCGATGCGAACCGTCTTGTTGCGGGCATGGATACGGGCAAGCATCTCCTGCCACTCTCTCATATCGATCTCTTTGGGGTCGAGATGAAGGATCCCGCAGACCGTCGTCGAAAGGTTCCCCTTCTCCAACATGAGGGGCGCCTCATAGAGGACGGGCAGCGTGAGGTTCTCGATACAGCATTCGGGCCGCACGTTGCAGAACATGGCGATCTTCTCGCGAATGGACGGGGGCATGGGCGCGTCTACGCGCGCGATGATGATGTCGGGAGAGATCCCCATGCCTTGCAGCTCCTTGACGGAGTGCTGGGTGGGCTTGCTCTTGAATTCGCACGAGCCGGAAATATAGGGCACAAGCGTGACGTGGATAAAGCAGCAGTTCTCCCTGCCCACTTCCCGCGCGACCTGACGGATAGCCTCCAAAAAAGGCTGGCTCTCGATGTCGCCCGTCGTGCCGCCGATCTCGGTGATGACGATATCGGCGTTGGCGGACTTCCCCACCTGGTAGATAAAGGATTTGATCTCGTTGGTGACGTGCGGGATCACCTGCACCGTCTGCCCGAGATATTCGCCCGCACGCTCCTTGTTGAGCACGTTCCAATACACCTTTCCCGTGGTGAGATTGGAAAATTTGTTGAGATTTTCGTCGATAAAACGCTCGTAGTGCCCGAGGTCGAGGTCGGTCTCCGCACCGTCGTCGGTCACAAACACCTCGCCGTGCTGATACGGGCTCATCGTACCGGGATCGATGTTGATATAGGGATCGAGTTTTTGGGAAGCGACCTTATAGCCGCGCATTTTGAGCAATCTGCCGAGCGAAGCGGCGGTGATCCCCTTTCCAAGCCCCGAAACGACTCCGCCCGTTACGAAAATATATTTGGTCATACCCTTTACCTCTCGGGTGAATTAGATCTCCGCAAAGCCGACGAAGGCGATTTCTGCGGGTCCCGTCATGAGTACGGTCTTTTCGGTATAGTTTACCGTAAGTTCGCCGCCGCCGAGACGCACGGCGATCTCCCTTCCCCTGTCGCAATAGCCGTTCAGTACCGCTGCGACAGCAGCGGCGCACGCGCCCGTGCCGCAGGCGAGGGTCTCCCCGCTCCCGCGCTCCCAAACGCGCATTTCAAGCGCATTCCGCGCCGAAACGCGCACAAATTCCGTGTTGACCCTTTCGGGAAAAGCGGAATGGTTCTCGAAAAGGGGGCCGATCCTATGAAGATCGAGCGCCTCGGGGCGCTCCGTGAACACCACGCAGTGCGGGTTGCCCATAGAGAGCGCGGTGACGCAGAAATTTTTTCCGTCTACCACGAGGGGCTGCGCGACGGCGCGGCTACCCTCGAACAGCGCGGGGATCCGCCTGGGCGAAAAGACGGGTCTGCCCATATCCACGCGCAATGTCCGCGCGACATATTTGCCGCGCACCCTTTCCTTCTCTATGACCTCGACCCGTTTGACTCCCGCTTTCGTCTCTATGGTAAAGGCGCCGCGATCAATTCCTTCGAGATCGTAGAGATATTTCACGACGCAGCGAATGGCGTTTCCGCACATCTTTCCTTCGCTGCCGTCTGCGTTGAACATGCGCATGCGCGCATCTGCCCTGCGGCTCGGAAGAATGAGGACGACGCCGTCTCCCCCCACGGAAAAGTGGCGGTCGGACAGCTTTTTTGCAAGGGCGGAGGGATCTCTTACGGGCTTTTCGCGGCAATCGAAATAAATATAATCGTTGCCCAGCCCGTGCATTTTGACGAAAGACGCCTTCATGCGTTCATTTCAGTTTGACGACGGCGTCGCGCTCCGGCCCTACCGCGGCATAGGTGATATTGCAGGAACACCTCTCTTCGATGAACGCGATATAATCGAGCGCCTCGCGCGGCAGTTCCTCCCTTTTTCTGCACTTGGAGATATCGCTCCGCCAGCCCTTCACCTTCTCGAAATGCGGCTTGCACGCTTCGAGAAAGACGGGAGACGGGAAATCCGTTATGAGCTTGCCGTTCAGCTCGTACGCGGTGCAGATCTCGATCTCGTCGTAGATGGAGAGGATATCCAATTTGGTGAGCACGACTTCATCCGCGCCCTGACAGCGGATCCCGTAGGAGGAAGCGACCGCGTCGAAGGGGCCGACCCTTCTCGGTCTGCCCGTCGCCGCGCCGTACTCCCCGCCCGCCGCGCGGAGCTTCTCCGCCTGTTCGCCGAAGTACTCCGCCGTGAAAGGCCCCTCTCCCACGCAGGTGGAATATGCCTTCATGACGCCGATGGAGCGGTCGAGTTTGAGATTGGGCACACCTGCGCCGATGGGCGCATATGCCGCGATCGTGAGCGACGACGACGTGTAGGGAATGATCCCGTAGTCTACGTCGCGGAGCGCGCCGAGCTGCGCCTCGAATAAGATCCGCTTGCCCGCCTTGTGCGCGTTGTTGAGGTACAGCCCTACGTCGCAGATATAGTCTTTCAGCGGCGCGCCGTACCTTTCAAAATATTCCATGACTTCCTCTACGGTGACGGGGGCGTGTTTGTACCCTCCCGCCACGGTGAGGTTCTTCCATTCGACGATCTCTTCCGCGCGCGCTCTGAGCTTTGCGAGATCGAAAAGCTCGCCCATGCGGAAGCCCTTCTTCATGTAGCGGTCGGCATAGACGGGCGCAATGCCGCGGCGCGTCGAGCCGAATTTCTTCCCCGCGAGGCGATCTTCTTCGAGACAGTCCAAAAGCACATGATAGGGCATCGTGATCTCGGCGCGGTCGCTGATCTTCAAGTTTTCGGGCGTAATCGAAATGCCCGCGGCGCGGAGCCGCTGCATCTCCTCGAAGAGGTGTTTGATATCGACGACCATTCCCAGCCCGAGCACGTTGACCACGTTCTCGCGCAAGATCCCCGAGGGAAGGAGATTGAGAATGAACTTCCCCCTCTCGTTGATGACGGTATGCCCTGCGTTGTTGCCCCCCTGATAGCGGCAAACAATATCGTAATCGCGGGAAAGAAGATCTACCATCTTTCCCTTTCCTTCGTCGCCCCAATTTATCCCGCAAACGGAAGTAAGCATTGCGTTCTCCTTTTGACCGAGAGGAAAATCTCAAACTTCGCCCGATCAAAATTACGTATTATTATACTATGCGGCGGGCAGTTTTGTCAAGCCGTGGCACTATATTTCTCGGCGGAATTCGGCTCCGCGGAGGCGGCACGCCTTTTTCGGAAAAAGTATTGACATTCGGGCAAAGCGGGAGTAAAATGATAAAAAGTAAAAAAGGGGAGGAGAATTATGTTTTGCAGAGATTGCGGCAGTAAACTCGGCCTGCGTTTTCTTGAAAACGAAGGGCTTGTTCCTTATTGCGAAACCTGCGCAAAATTCAAATTCCCCTTCTTCCCCGTCGCAGTTTCGATGGTCGTTGTAAACCGTTCGGAAAACAGCATTCTGCTGGCAAGGCACACGCAAGACAATGATTTCAAACTGTTTGCGGGCTATGTTAAGAAGGGGGAAAGCGCGGAAAAGACCATTCCGCGCGAACTGAAAGAGGAGACGGGACTTTCCGCCGTGAAGTGGAAATACCTCGGCTCGCGCTACCACGACGCAAAAGAAATTTTGATGCTCGGCTTCCTCGTGACCGCGGAAAACGGCACGATCGTCACCAACGAAGAGATCGCCGAAACACGCTGGTGCAACGCCGATGAAGCGAGGGCGATCATCCGCAAGGCTTCTACGGCGGAGTTTTTCCTCGGCGCCGCCCTGCAAGAACTCGGCAGAAAAAAGTAGATCGCGCGCGCTTTCCGCGCTGCGCACGGAAAAAATCGGTTGGGCGTTCTGCCCAACCGATTTTTGCATGATTTGTATCCCAAGCGAAGGCGTCCTCTTCGCGCTTTAAGCCTGCGTGTAGAACACGGAGATGAAGTCCGCTCCGCCCGAGAAGGAGAATTCGAGCGTCTCGGGATCCCCGTCCCAATCCGCGATCTCGATCGTGTACAGCCCGCCTTTCACGAAGAGGGTGTAGGCGTACAGCTCGTCTACTTCCTCGGTCTTTGCGCGCTCCGTGACCGCCAGAACGACCGCCTTCTCGCCGCCCAGCGAGATCGTTCCGTCCTCGCCGAATACGATGTCGTCGTAGCCGTCCGCTCTCCAAGTCGTCCCCAAAAGCGAAGCCGCCGTCGCCCTTTCGTCGGGATATCCTTCGCGGAAGAAATACCGCGTCGTGCTTCCCGAAAGGAAGATCATGATCCAATTCGCATCCCCCATCGGGTAGAGCGAAATGTAGCATTTTTCCCCGTTTTCCATGAAGAAGGCGCCGTCGCCGTCCGAAGCCATCGCCACGGTCTGCCCGTCGTACATGACCGTGAGATCCTCGGTGACGGTCAGGGTGTGTTCCTCCGTCCCGTCCGCATACTTCCAGGTGCCGATGAATCCCTCGGGCAATTCGAGCTTGAAGTTGCCGTCGTCCGTCCTGAAATAGTAGCTGTCCACATAGGGGCGGCCGTGCGTTGCGTCGATCCTATCCCACAACATCGTGTGGGCAGCGACCGTCCCGCCCTCCGTGAGGAAGAAGAAATAGCGGCTTGCTTCCACGATCACCGTAGAATTCTCCCCGCCGTTGAGGGACTCGACGTAGCCGCCGTAGACGATGGCGGAAGCCTCGGCGTCGTTGTATACAATGCGGTTTTCCTCCACCGAGAGATGTTCCGTCCCGTTGTCGGAGATCCAATCGCCGTAATAGCGGTCTTCGATCTTGAACGGGGCGATCGGATCGCGCGTATAGTAGGCGTGGATATCCGTCTCGCCCGCAAGCGTGAGGCAATCGAGCACATAGCCCTCGACCAATCCGTACCACGAAGCGCTGAACGTGGCGCCGCCCGCCGTCACGGAGAGCCTCGTCTCCGCGCCCTCGCCCGAAACAGCCGCGGCGGAAACGACTGCGCCGTCGTAGAGAACGACGCTCTTCCCCACCGTCAGCGTATGGGCGCCGTCTACGCTCTTCCAATCGCCGCGGAAGGCGGCGGGAACGCTCAGATCGAGAGAGGGCGTTCCGACGGGGAGAAAGACGACGGTCAGCGTGCTGTCCTCCGAGAGAACGATGGAGGAGGCGCCCGAAGCAAACGCCGCGGTGATATCCGCCGCGCCGTTCAGGATCACGCTGTCCAACACGTACCCCTCTTTTGCCGCGACGGTGACGGCGACCTCTTCGTTCGCCGCATAGCTCTCCCCGTTTGCGGGCGCGGACGCCGTGACGACGCCGTATCTTTCGACATATTGCAAGTGCAGATCGTATGTGACGGGTTCAAAAACCACGGCGATCGTCGTATCCTCCGCGATCTCGAAGCCGTAGCTCTCCCCCGCGATCTCAACGATCTCCCCGTTGACGGTCACGCTCTTCACGGCGCAGGAAGCGTTGGGCACAACGGTGACGATCACCGTGCTCCCCGCCGCGTAGACGTTGCCTTCGGCGACGGGCGAGAGCGAAACGGACCCCAATTCTTCGTCGTATTCGAGCGTGACGGTGCACCCCGCGGCGGCGACGGAGCGGAAGGAGACCGTCACCGTCGTATCCGCAGTGACCTTAAAGGAATACTGCCCGCCGGAAAGGGCGGCGCCGCTTATTCCGCTCACCGCGAACGACGCCACTTCGTAGCCGTCTTCCGGCTCGACCGTGACCGTTACGGTGGAATCTTTCTCGTACTTTCCTTCTTGGGAAGGCGCGCTCAGCGCGACCGAACCCATCGTTTCGTCGTACTCTGCAACGATAACGGAGTAGAGCACGGGCGGATCCCCGCCGCCCTCGGGTTCGCCGCATGCGGCGACCGCAAACAGGGAAAACGCCGCGATGAACGCGAGCAAAGAGCAAAAGATCTTCTTGATTTTCATGGGAACTCCTTTCAAAAATATGCGCGTAAACATTTATATTTTGTATAAATATCCTTTATGCGATGTATATAATACAAATATAAACGAAATGAGCGTTTCTGTCAAGCTAAATGAAAACAAAAAAGCGGCGCAAGCGCCGCTCTTCGCAAGTCCGATCAGTCCTCGTCGTCCTCTTCGGGAAGGTCGACGTTGTGATACACATTTTGCACGTCGTCGTTTTCTTCGAGTTTATCGAGCATCTTCAAGAAACTTTCGAGCTTCTCTCCTTCGAGCGTGATCTTGCTCTGCGGGATCATGGTGAGTTCCGCTTGCAGGAAGGTAAGCCCCTTCTTTTCGAGATAGCTTCGCGCTTCGGAGAACGCCGCAACGGAAGTGTAGATCTCGAAAGCGTCTTCAACGGGGATCACATCGTCTGCGCCCGCTTCGATGGCAAGCTCGGTCACCTCGTCCTCGGAAAGCCCCGGCTTTGCCTCTACGACGATCAGCCCGCGATCCTCGAACATGTAGGAGACGCTCCCCGTCGTGCCCAGCGCGCCGCCGCATTTGGACATGATAGAGCGCACGTCGCCCGCCGTACGGTTGATATTATCTGTAAGCGTGGTGATGATGACAGCCGCACCGCCTGCGCCGTAGCCCTCGTAGGTGAGTTCCTTGAAGTCCTTCCCTTCGAGATCGCCCGCGGCGCGCTTGATGGCGCGTTCGATGTTATCGTTGGGCATATTCGCCGCCTTCGCCTTTGCGACGACGTCGGCAAGTTTGGAGTTCGTGGAGGGATTGGGATTGCCCTTTGCCGCAACAGCGATCTCCTTGCCGATCTTGGTGAAGAGGCGCCCTCTCGCGGCGTCTGCCTTGCCCTTTTTCGCCTGTATGTTATGCCATTTGCTGTGACCTGACATGATTTTCTCCTTTATTTCTTTGCGTACCCCAAAAAGTACATCAAAATTCCCGCGGACACCGCCGCATTCAGACTTTCTACGGGCGGCAGCATGGGGATCCCCACTGTGAGAGAAGCCCTTGCGCGCACCTCGGCGGAAAGTCCGTTCCCCTCGTTCCCGATACAGAGGCAGAATTTTTCGGGCGGGGAAACAAAAAACACGTTTTCGCCGCCCATATCCGCCGCGATGAGGGGCACTCCTTCGAGCGCTTCCAAGATTTCCTCCCGCGTGCCCCGCATGAGCTTCGTGAAAAATATGCCCGACATCGAAGCGCGCACGCACTTGGGAGAAAACGGATCGGCACACTCGGCGAGATAGATCTCCCGATAGCCTGAGGCGGCCGCCGTTCTCACGATCGCGCCCACGTTGGCGGGATCGGAAAGTCCGTCGAGGAGAAGGGCGCGGCCTTCGGGCGGCGCCACCGTTTGCGGCGGGATCTGCACTTCCGCGACGATCCCCTGCGGCGTTTTCTCATCGCAGACTGCCCTGAACGCGTCTTCTCCGAGGACGACGACCTCGGGTGCGAGAAGTTTTGCCCGATCGAGATCGCGCTCCCGCGCCTCGCAGAGGGCGATCCGCACGATCTTCAAACCGTGCGCGGCGCACTCCGAGATCATTTTCCCGCCCTCGACGAGGAACGTCCCCCTCTCTCTTCTGCCCTTCTTTTCTTTGAGAGAGGCAAGTTCTTTGACGAGCGGATTCTGTTTGGAAACGATCACCATAGAAAATGTGAAAAAAGCCTTTTGTGAAAGGCTTTTTTTGCTTAAAGCGCCGCTTTCGCCTTCGAGCAGATCTCGGCGAACGCCTTTTCGTCGGTCACGGCGAGATCGGCAAGCGACTTACGGTTCAGCTCGATGCCCGCAACTTTAAGCCCGTGCATGAGCTTGGAATAGGAAAGCCCGTTGATACGCGCCCCCGCGTTGATACGCGCGATCCAAAGGCTGCGCATATCGCGCTTTCTTCTCTTTCTTCCGACATACGCATATTGCAGCGACTTCATCACTGCCTGACGCGCGATGCGGTAATTCTTGCTCTTACAGCCGAAATAGCCCTTCGCGAGCTTAAAAATCTTTCTGCGTTTCTTGACTGCGTTGACGCCTCTCTTGATCCTCATAGCCTGTCCCTCCCTTAATCCTTATAAGGAATCATCTTCTTGACGGTGTTCTCCTGCGCCTCGGAGACGAGCGTCGTCTGGCGAAGATTTCTCTTTCTCTTTCTGTTCTTGGTTTCCGCTTTGTGGTTCTTGCCGCCGTGTGCTCTGTTCACCTTACCGGTGCCCGTGAGCCAAAAGCGCTTTTTGGAACCGCTGTGCGATTTCTGTTTCGGCATTGCTTTATCCTCCAATTATGATGTTTCGTTTTTATCAAACGCCGCTTATGCGCGGCGGCGATCACTTTTTGACGGGGCCTAAAATCAAAATGAGATTGCGCCCTTCCATGTTGAGCGGCTTCTCGACGACGGCGATCTCTTTGAGACGTTCGGCGAAATTCATGATGACGTCTTTCGCAAGGTTGGCGTGCGCCATCTGCCTGCCGCGCAGACGAATGGTCACCTTCACCTTGTTCCCCTGCTCCAAAAATTTGGTCGCCTGCTTCGCCTTGACGTTGAGATCGCCCACATCGATCGTCATGGAGAGCTGGACCTCTTTCAGTTCGACGATCTTCTGCTTGTTCTCCTTCGCCTTCTTCGCCTGCTCGAACTTGAATTTGCCGTAGTCCATGATCTTGCACACGGGCGGGACGGCGTTCGGGGAGATCTTTACAAGGTCGAGATCGGCTTCCTCGGCGAGACGAAGCGCCTCGCGCGACGACATGACTCCCAGCATCTCTCCCGTCTGGGAGATGAGGCGGACCTCGCGGTCGCGGATTTCACCGTTCAACTGATTTTGATTTTTGACTGCCATAATCCTCTCAAAAATTTTATTTACGAAGCTTTTCCCGCAAAAAAACGGGCTGCAAAGCGCAACCCGTCGAGATAACGCGCCCATGCGCGTTCCTGCCGAATGTTGACCCGCCGCAACGCTTGCTGCGCGGGGAGAAGGGTTGACCTCTGCTTTGCTCTATTAGAATAACATCTTTTCCTCGCATTGTCAACGATTTTTTACCTCGTATTTTGAGGAATTCAAAAAAAGAACGGGGAACCGAAGCGGAGACGTCTCCATTTTTTCTCTTTGTCATACTGCCCCGCCGAGGAACGAGACGGTAACCTCTTGGCGCCCCCTTTGAGGGTCACAAAACGCATTTCTGCACATCGGCACAGTGTGCCGTGTGCTGCGTTTTGCGGTGAGTGAGCGCATCGGAAGGCGCGAACGCCAAGAAAATTTTGCGCCAAAGATTATCAATCTTTGGCAGAAAGGCATAATTTTCCCCTCGAAGGGGTGGGCAAGGGTTCACCCCCCCCCACCTGTCACGGCGGAGGGCTTCATCTCTACCCTATCATGCGGCGGACAAAAAACAAGCGCCGAGGCGAAAGCCGAGGCGCTTGCATTGCTACTTTGCCGTGGACGGCTCAAACGGAACGAGCCGTTCAACCGTTCACAACGGGATATGACACAAAACCGTTCTTATGAGGCGCTTGCCAACGTGACGTAGATCGTCTGATTTGCGGTGGAAGTGGCGGTATAGTGATACTTGCCCTCTTCGTCTGTCGTAAGATAATTATCGGCGCCCACTCTGACGGACTCGACGCGATACCCTGCATTCGGGGTAACGGTGATCGTGATCTCCACATTCGTGTCAACGAAGTAATAGCTGTTGCTATAATAGGCATTGCCGCCTTCCACGGAAACCGTGGCGCTGTAAGCCCCGGAGAATCCGATGCGCGTCCTCTGGATGAACTCCACTTCGAGCGTATAGTCCTTATCCGCCGTGAAAACATAGTAATCGTTACTTGTGCTCGTCTCCGTATCTGCCGTAGGCGTCTGCGTGTTCCCGTCGCCATCCGTGAGCGTAATGGAAGCCACGCGGTTCAATGTAGGTTTCCCCGTTCTCAGCTGGACTTTCGCGCCCTTATTGAAGGTATAAACGCTTCCGTCGTAGCCGCTCCCGGTGTAAGGGCTTCCGTCTGCGGTTTCGAGAGATGCGGTCGGACTGCTGCCGCCCGTGCGCGTGTAGGTGACGGTGACGGTTTCGCACGTCTTCAACGTGACTGTTACCGTGGCGTTGCCGCTGACGGTCAAGGTATAGGCGCCGTTTTCGTTGACGTTGAGCGCGGCGTCGCCCACTTTGACAGAATCGATCGCATAGCCGGGCGCGGTGAGTTTTACGGTGATCGTCACAGTCTCGCCTTCGACGTAACCCGCCTTACTGTTCGGAGCGCTCAATGTCACTGTTGCAACATTTTCAACGCTCACCGCCGTATCCACCGTGAAGGTCTCGGGAGCGGGCGCAAAGGTGACGTCGTTGCCCGCAAGGTCGGTGAGGGTAAGGGTATCGCCGTCAAGCGCGAAGGTATAGTACTTTCCGTAATATACATCGAGGAAGGCGTCGAAGGTACCGTTCTCGGGATCGAGGGAGAGGACGGTCGCATTGCCGGTCGGATAATATGTTGCGATATCGGCGCCGACGTTCACAGAAATGACGCCATCTTCACCGATCTCGATATAGGAGCCGCCCTCGGAGACCCAAGCGGTGCCCTTAAACACAGGGGGAAGTTCAACGCTGCTCGATAAGGAGCTTCCCTTTTTGAGCAAAACATCTTTGACGGCGCTCGTGTTGGTATTGAGCACGATGAGCAAGCCGTTCTTGATGAAGAGGCTGTACGTAGCTCCGCTCAAAGTGAAGGTGTAGCCGTCTTCCGCATTGCCATCGATATTCGACGCAGTACCACTATACGAAATCGTATCCTTGCCGCCCGAGTAGCCGATCGTAAGGGTCGCGGAAGAACCTGCGTTCGTCGTTCCGTGCGTTAACCTGCACCATTCGCCGACGTAGTCCTCTGTGAAGATGGGATCCTTCCAATAGGTGACGGTGATCGTAACGGCTTTATACTGCGTTGTGATCGTATACTCCCCTGCGTCGTTGGGCGTGATGGTATAAGGATATGCGACCGAATTCGATTCAACTGCATGGACGGAATAGCCCTCGGGCGCCGTGATTTTGAAGGAAACGGTGGAGTTGACGGGGAACAGGTATGCTCCGTCTGTATCCGTTTCGACGGTGACGCTCTCGCCGCCCACTGTAAAGCTGTTGAGCGAGCCGCCCTCCGTGCCGCTCTCGGAGAGCGTCACTTTCGTCGTCGTGGGCGCGGGACGGCATTCCGTCTTGTACTTGGAATCGTAGACAACGACAAGGGATTCGTTCTCAACATACGTCAGTACGGCGTAGCGTATGCTGTTGAAAGAAACGCCGATCGCGACGATCGTCTTTGCCGTCTCATCCACTTTCAGCACAATGCTCGATGTCACGACGCTACTAATCATGGGGAGAGGAAGCGTGGTAGCGGTGATCTCAAAGACAGTCGGAGCACCTTCGCTCCCGTATGCCCATTTGCCGACGACACCCTCGGGAATCGCGGCAGAGGTAAGATCGGGATCGGCAACAAGGTACTGCGTGTTCGTGCCTTTGAGGGAAACGAGCGCACCGTCGTAGATGGCTGTGAGCGTATAAACATCTTCCCCTACCGTGAGGGTATAGCCGTCTTGAGTCACTTCGACCGTTGCGGCAGTGCCGCCGATCGTTGCGCCGCTCTTGGTAATGCTGAGCGTAGCCTCGGAAGAAGCGGTGATATTACTGCCGCTGCCGCTTCCCGTTATCACATACCAATCGCCGACAAGCCCTGCGGAGAAGAGATCTGTGAAGGTGATATAGATCGTTACACCTGCCGACACCGTGTAGGTGTACGCCCCATCGACGGGTGCGATGTCCTTCGCGTTGTAGGAAGAAGTTCCCGCTTTCACGGAAGCGATACGGTACCCTGCACTCGGTTCAAGCACGATGGTGATCGAGCTATCCTTATCGGCATAGTAGTTTCCGTCGTCGCCTTGATATACCGTCGAAGCGGTCTGGATGGACGCACTGCCGTTCTCGCCGACGTCGAGCGTGACCTTATAGGTTTGTTGCAAGGTCACGGTGAGGGTATAATCCTTATCTGCCGTAAAGTTGTAGTAGTCGTAGGAAGAATTTTCGCCCGTCGTGGCGGTGAGCGTCCTTTCGCCCTCTGCCCCTGCGTTCAGAACGACGGAGACAACGCGATTGCTCGTGCTCTTTGAGAAGCGGAACGTGACCTGCGCGCCCTTCTTGAAGGTATAAACGCTTCCGTCGTAGCCGCTCCCGCTGTAATCGCTGCCGTCTGTCGGTTCGAGATAGGCGGTCGGATAGCTGCCGCCCGTGCGCGTGTAGGTGACTTTGACGGTCTCATACGTCGTGAAAGTAATATTGATGGTCGTATTGCCCGCAATTGTTACGGTATAGACGCCTTCCTCCGCATTGAGCGTGGTCGGATCGCCCGTCCCGACGGTAGCGGTGACGGAACCGACATCATAGCCGACATTGAGCTTGATCGTGAGGGTCACGTTCTCATCCTTCGTGTAGCCCGCTTTGAGCTTGGGCGCGGAAAGGGTCGCCGTCCCGCCCGATACGTTGTTGTATTTGACGTCTACCGTATAGGTCTCGGGCGTGGGCTTGAACACGATGCTGTGGCCGCAGTAGTCGGTGAGCGTGAGCGTCTTCCCCTCCTTGTCGTAGGCGAAGGTGTAGTAATAGCCGTAGTTCACATCCATGTGCGCCGTGAACGTGCCGTTTTCCACGTCGTTGGAGATCACGTTGATCGTGCCCTCGGGAGAACTCGTCGTGATATCGGCGGCGACGTTCGCACTCATCGCGCCGTCTGCGCCGATCGTGATCAGCGAGCCGCCTTCGGACGACCAAGAGGTATTATAGAGGTTGAAGCCCGCGTCGAGCGTCGTCGTGTGAAGGGTCGTTCCCGTCTTGACGGCGACCATAACTACGCTGTCGGAAGCGGTATCTGCGCCGAGTTTCCATATGATCATCAACTCGCCGACAAGGATAAACTTATAGTTCGTGGAATCCGCACGGAATGTGAAGCCCTCCGTCGCGTCGCCGCCGAGGTTGGAACCGTCCGATCCCTGGAAGCTAACGGAATCGTTGCCGTTATTGTATTTGACCACCAACGCCGAGTTAGAGGCATAGAACGAAGTATCTGCGGCCAACGTGCCGTGCCCGATCCTACGCCACTCGCCTTGATACTCTGCGGGGAACATGGAAGCCTTCCAATAGGTGATGGTGAGCGTAACGGCCTTATACTGCGTTGTGATCGTATAATTCCCTAAATTATTCGGCTCGACGGTATAAGGATATGAGAGCGTAGTCGATTTGACTTCGTGGACGGAATAGCCCTCGGGCGCCGTAATTTTGAAGGAAACGGTGGATTCGACGGGGAACGTATAGGTGCCGTCGTCGTTCTTTGTGAACGAGAAATCTTCATGCGTTTCGCAGAAGAAACTGCCGAGCGTGCCGCCCTCGGTGCCGCTCTCGGAGAGCGTCACTTTCAGCGTCGTAGGCGCGGGACGGCATGCCTGCGTACTGATACCCGACCTCGAATTGTACTCGAAGGTCAGCGACGTGCCCTCTTCATACGTCGCGATAAGCCATGTAAAGCTGCCATAGTACGAATTGAGCGTGACGAACTTCTTTGCCGTTGCGTCGTGATAGATCACGGTGCCCGTTGCAGCCCCGAGGAAGGGAAGCGAGATCGTGCCGTCCGCTTTGATCTCAACAAACCTGGGATCGCTTTCGCTGTCGTATGCCCATTTCCCGCGAATTTCCTCGGGAAGCGTGACGGGCGTGATCGCATCGGTCTTGATAAGATACTGCGTCGTGCTGCCCGTGGCAAGAGAAAGAAGGACGTTCCCATAGATAGATTTCAGCGTATAGACGGTAGTTCCTGCCGTCAAGGTGTAGCCGTCCTCTACGTCTGCGGCGACTGTTGCGTCAACGCCGCCGATCGTTGCGTCGTTCTTGGAAAGCGTGAGAGCGGCTTCGCCGGAGACGACAAGATTGCTGCCGCTGCCGGACACGGCATACCAATCCCCGATGAGATCTTTGGAGACGATCCCGGGGATTTCGCTCAAAGTGACGTTGACGGTCACATCCGCCTCGATCGTAAGGGTCTTCATATACCCCCCCCCTTCGTCCCACTCCGCGGTCGCGCCGTCGATCGTGAGAGTACCGACCGTGTAGTCCGCCGACGGGGTCAGCGTGAATACGACGGAAGCGCCTGCCTCATAGGGGCCATTCTCGGGGGAAAGCGTATAAGTCGCAGCGGACGCGGGTTCGATCGTGACCGTGACGGTGTATGTTTCGGGCGCGGGGATCTCGGTGAAGGTCGCCGCGAGCGTGACGTTCTCCGTGATCTCGAACGTGTAGACGTTCGCCACGAGGTCGGCTTTCTTATCCGTGCCGTTCACCGTGAAGCTTTCGACTTCGTAGTTCGCATCGGGAACAAGCGTCACCGTGATCTCGGTGTTCTCCGCATACGCGCCGTCCGTAGCATTCGGCTCCACGTTGATCGCGCCGTGCGT
>CANRDX010000020.1 GCA_947629485.1 uncultured Clostridia bacterium | reverse complement strand
CTTGCGCGCCGCTGGTATTATGAGGGCTTACAGCCCGAAGCTGAAAAACCACCGGCTATGCCGGTGGATATTTATTCTATTTAGCTCTTCTCCCGCCCCATTGGGGCGGCTAAAAGAAACGAAGGGGCGCGGGTTCCCCGCTAAACCGCTTGTGGAACGCCGCGCCGCCTTCGCCTTCTTCACCGTCTATATCTTTTCACCCGTCGGAAGAACAATGTTCAGCTCGAGTTTGCACCCAAGCGCTTCCACGAGCTTCTCATACTCGGACAATTTGAAATTATCCCGAGCCATCTTGTTCGACAGGTTCTTCTGTGTCTGATTAGAAAGCTCTGCGAGCTTTACCTGCGTAACGTCCAACTTAATCATTGCAATTTTCAATTTTTCCGTCAACCGTATCATCTTTGACCTCCTGCGCATATTCTACCACGAAAAAATAGTAATGTCAAACGGTTTTCAGAAAAATTCTCCGAAAAACACGAAAAATCTTTCAAATAATACCATAAAACAGTAGACACGTCTACAAAAAAGTGGTATAATATAAAGGTAATCAAGGGTAGCACCCATAACAGCCGAAGGAGAAATAAAGATGATAAAAATCACAGTTTACGAGATTTACGAAAACGGGAAATATCAAGGCTATTTTCTCGAAAAGGAATTGGATAAAGCCAAAGCATTTGCAAAAATCGTCGAAGAAAGACAAGGAACAGAAGTAAAGCTCGTCAAGGCAGAACGCTATTCAGAGATCTAAAAATCAGCCGACCCGCGGCGGCTCAATTCCGCGGGAAAGGAGAAACGAGATGAAAAACACCTTTTACTGCGTTGTTTCAGAATTTTATTACGACGGGCGCGCAACGGCGGACATTACGGACACAATACAAACCGACGAAAAACCCGCACACTCAAGTATGACGACGCTGGGAGCGATTACTTACATCGATTGGTACGAAACGCTCGAAGCCGCACAGCAAGCAATAAACGACACGCGGACGGCTTAAAGAAAGCCAAAAGCACCAACCATTCCAAAATCTAAAAATCAGCCGACCCGCGGCGGCTCAATTCCGCGGGGAAGGAGAAGGCTATGAGCAACGAAAAAGAAATTGCAGCAATCGAAAAGACGCTCGAAAGGGCAGGACTGTTGAGCGAATCTTACAACAAAGCAGCCGCAAAAGTACTTGTAAAAGCGGGGTACCGCAAAGCCGATGAAATAAGAAAGGAAACAATCGAAGAGGTTTTCCGCGAATTGTTTTGTACCATAAAAGAGGTGGGAGATTTTATTATAACCCCGAGCGATATAATAGAATGGGCGCAAGGGTACGGCATAACCATTGAAGAGGTGAACGAATGAAAACAAGAGAAAACGAACTACATGAGCCGATAATAGAACGTGCTCGGTTCAGGGTAGGATATTATGAAGTCGTGAAATGTAGTATACGCAAAAAGCAATTCGGGAATATTGGTTCAGATTGTATGCCATTGAGCGATTATCAAAAAAGGTTTTTGTTGACTACTGCTCCGAATTACTGTCCGCATTGCGGCGCACGGCTCAAAGAGGTAGGAGTATGAAAGATTACAGGTTAAGTGACATTATAAAACACTGCAAAAGTACAGCCGATAAAGAAGATAATCCGCAGGATTGTTTTCGATGCGCAGAACTCAACAAGGAACTCGCAGAATTCTGCATTGAAAACTTTTCACGATGTCCGCTCTTATGGAACAACATCGAAAAAATGAAAAAAAGTAAGCAAAACGGGACGGCATAAGCCGCCCCGAATCCGTTGAAAAATTATTTCGATTTTTTTTGGGAAAAGCCATTGACTTTCCCCCAAGAGGTGCGTATAATATAGACAAGAGAGTTACCTCGGCTCTATTTTATAGAGTATAGTCGAAAGGACGCAGCCGTAGCTCTCTTTTTTATTTGTTATTTTTCTCGTAACGTTTACGAAGATCTTCTGGCATCGTCAGATTCTTATTATGCGGCTTAAACAATCTCTTCGGCAATTTCCTCGGACGTTTCAAATACATCGGACGCGCATCATCCTTATCGGGATTAGGCGTCACTTCTTCAAGATTTCCGATTCACGGTCGAGAATATCGTCTCCCTCATAGGTCAGATAGAACGTCGTAAAACCCGAATTCCCGCCGTCCGTAAATTTCCACACAAAGCCGATCGCCGCCAACAGCCCGAAGAGTAGCAGAACGATAAGAACGATGCGCACGATATTCCCCGCGACGCCGCCAACTTTCGATTTTCTTGCCATAACTCACCTCACAAATGTTTCCAGAAGGGCAGAACGCGAACGCTCTGCCATTTTGGAAACACGGGGACAAAGTCCCCATGCCGTTTTCACTCAAAAAAACTGATGTTCGCTTTCAAACGCAACACTTTCCGCAAGCGTTACAAGATTTGTCGTCAAGTAATCGGCAGAACCTTCGGCGACCCCCTGCAAATTCCAATCCGAATATTTGTAATTGTAGGGAATGCGAATCGAACCATTCCACTGGGAACCAACCGCGGACACAAATCCGTTGTTGAAATAAAGAACCGCTTGACTGTTCAGGGGAGATTCGAGGAAATAGTCCGACGGGTTCTTCGGAAGCGCAACGGTGATCGTCGTCCCCGTTGTCGGCGCAACCTCAAACGAATAGTCCTTGAACGTAGCCGTCATGCCTGTCTGCTGCATATACGAATTCACCGCAGAGCGTTCAGATTCGCCCAACGACAAGGTACCTGTACCCTCAAAGGTCAATTCGCCCTGAACCGTACCTACGCCGTATTCCACTTGAACGGCGACAGAATTACTATCCGTCAAGAAAGCAAGCTGGGCAGCTTCGCGAAAATTTCTACCGCCGCCCGTACGGTCAAAGTGCCCCAAAGTAACCGTAGGACGTTTCACATAGTCGAAGACGCAATCCGCCGAATCTTCCACCATAGAACCGTTATCGAGTTGAATTTGCGCAGAAACCACGATCGGCTCGCCGAAGGCTTCTTTGCAGGCGACCGTCGCCGACAAGCCTTTCGAGGAAACAGGTTCCGTAAAAGTCACATAGTCCTCACAGCGCTTGCCCGTAGCCCAAGCGCTGTCGCGATCCTGAAAATAACAGCTCCAAACGATAGCCTTATACTCGCCGTCGGCAGGCTCGATCGAGGCGGTGATCGTGAACGCTTTCTCCACCGCCGCGGGCGAAATGTCGTATGTACTGTACGATTCCACGGGAACCACGGCACGTTTCAGCGAAATCCGCGCAGAGCCATTCTTATCTTCGCTCGCGCCTTCGTTCTCGGGCAAAACGGTCATGCCGACGTTGTCGGACACTTCCTCTGTCTGCTCTTCATCTTTCTTAAACCAATCCGAAGGTTTATGGTCGCTGAAAAGCTGAAGCCCGCCGAGAACAAGCGCGGCCGCCATAAGAAGGAGAACGATCCACGTTATCGCCCACTTCACTGTATCGGCACGCTTATGCTTCTGCAAAGAGTTGTTTTGTTTGTATCTCATATTTCA
This sequence comes from uncultured Clostridia bacterium, assembly GCA_947629485.1. Taxonomy (GTDB): domain Bacteria; phylum Bacillota; class Clostridia; order Christensenellales; family Borkfalkiaceae; genus Gallimonas. Next base: position 27,144 of record CANRDX010000020.1, on the reverse strand, counting down.
CCTCACAAATAAAATTTTTCTTTCTTTGTTTCGGGAACTGTCTCGGACAAGGCAGATCCCGCAGGATCCGCGCTCGGAAGTTCGCCGCCCTCATCTCCCGCATAAGGGGAGACGGATCTCACCTTTGTGATGTCAAGGTGCGATGTTTCGCCCCCCGACGTCATAAAGGTGTACAGCTTGATTGTATAGACGCCGTCTTGCCCCGCTTTCACAGTGATGTTGTGATCGCTGCCGTCGTCATCTTCAAAATAATCCCAGCCGCTCCAAATATCGTTGCGGCCGAAAGCGACCGTCCAATCCGTGTTGTACGTGATCTTGAATTGATCTCCCGCATAAAGCGTGAGTTCGATCGTGAAGAGGTTGTCCGCGTCTTCCGAATTATCCCGCGTCATGAAGAGCTTGTTATGCGTCCACGCATTCGTGCGGAGCGTTCCCTTGCCCGCCCCGAGGACATACCATGCGCGCTTGTCCAAAAGGTCGTCCTTCGTCCATTTCGCCGTGTACTTCACGCTCGATGAGACGGCAACATGCTCGCCCGCCTGCTTATACACGCTTCCCACCTTCCACCCGTGGAAGGTGTAACCCGTCCACAAAGGAGGAGAGGGGAGATCTACACCCTCGCCTTGCCGCACCGTGATAGGTGCGACCGTCTCCCGTCCACTGTACTCCCCGAGGTCGAACGTCACCGTGTACTTAACGATCTCCGTCCACTCCGCCGTCGCCGTCACCGTCTCTGTGGGAGCAAATCGCTCATGCGGCTGTTTCAGATCCTCGCCGATACGCCACCCGTCAAAAGTATGATCTTCCCATGCGGGAGCTTCGGGAAGCTCAAAATCAGAGCCTTGCGTCACCGTGACGGCTTCGACTGTCTCCCCGCCGTCATAATCGCCGAGGTCGAACGTCACCGTGTACTTAACGATCTCCGTCCACTCCGCCGTCGCCGTCACCGTCTCCGTGGGAGCAAACCGCTCATGCGGCTGTTTCAGATCCTCGCCGATACGCCACCCGTCGAAGGTGTGATCTTCCCATGCGGGAGCTTCGGGAAGCTCGAAATCTTTGCCGAATTCCACGGTGACGTCGGAGACGGTCTCCTCACCGTCATAACCGCCAAGCTCGAAAGTCACAGTGAACTTCTCCACCGTCCATTCGGCGGTGATGACAAGATTCTCTTTCGGCGTATAGGACGCTTTTGCGCCTAAAAGCTCTTCCCCGATACGCCAACCCGCGAAAACATGTCCTTCCCAAACGGGAGCGTCGGGAAGGGTGACCGTACCCCCGACTTCGACCGCGAGGTCGGAGATATGCTCTTCGCCCTCGTATTCCCCGAGATCGAAGACGAGAAGATATGTCTGAACGGACGACGATTCCTGCCAAATGGCATATGCTGTGACATCTTCCGTCACAACATACCGATCGCCCGCAAAGGGAAGTTCCCCGCCGATACGCCAACAAACGAGATCGTGTCCTTCCCATTCGGGCGCTTCGGGGAGCTTGATATCTTGTCCTTTCTTGGCTTTTACAGGCTCGACCGTCTCCTCGCCCTCATACTCGCCGAGATCGAAAGTCACCGTGTAAGTCTTTGTGAAAAACCTATCAAAGGCATTCGTACAAAGACCGACGACGACCAACGCCACGGCGATGAAAAGCAATACAAGAATGACCGTCCCGATCCTGCTCTTTGTTTTCCGCTTCATACTTTCCCCCGTCAAGAATTCGTCTTATGCTTTTGCGCATACGCACGCCGCGCCGCGCTCTGCTGCTTACGGGATTTGAGATATCCGATGCGATAACTCGCCGTCCCGTGATTGAGGACTTCGCCCGTCAGACTGTTCGCGCCGTTTTTCAGCTCATTCGCATATCGCCGCGCCTTCTCCGACGGTGGCTCATAGAACCCTTGCACCTTTTGGTCTTTTGACTTTGCCATATCGCACTCCTTTCACATTAAAATTTTTAACTGCTCCGTCGCGTCGAAGGGACAATCCCCGCCGTCAGCGTTCGTGCAGATTTTGCCGAAAATAGAATGATAATCGAGCTTCGCCTTTTTCTCGTGTTTGAGACCGTAGACCTCGTTCTTATACACGACGCCGACACCCGCGGGATGTCCGTTTTCGCCGACGCCGTCCGAATAAACCGTGATCTCTTCGTCCGTCATGACGACATAGCAGGAAATGCGGCGGAAAAGCTGAATGAGATTATCGAAACGATCGTATTGATGTTCTTTGTACCAATAGACGAGCGGCACAGAAGAGGTGATAACGATCATTTCGCCGTTAAAGACCTTGTTCGAGAAACGGCTTTTGACCGAACTCGACGTATCGTTGTCGAGGATCTTCAAGAGATCGTCGAGATCGAAACTTCGGTCGCGCAAATCATCGAGGATGATTGCCTTTTGTCCCATGTAATCTTGGAAGGGATCGTTCGAGCTTGAAGAAATACAATAGTCATAGCCCAAACTATCCAACAGCTTCTTTGCGTAATATGTCTTGCCGGTTCCACCCCTGCCGCAGATAAAGACGACCTGCAAATGCCTGTCCGAGTTTAAGGTAAGGACTTGACAGTACAATTCCCATAATTTTCGGAGCTTTGAATAAGACGCCGTCTTTTCCGCGACGGGGAGGGAGTTCACGTACATGAGCTGTTGCGCATAACTGTAATGCTCGAAGTCTCCCAAGATCTTGGACGATTCGATTTCCGTCATGAAGTCGAAATTCGCGACGACTTCATCTTCGGAATACTGATGTTTGCTTTTTTGGCTGTCGTTGCCGTGGGTCAGATACATGAGAAGATCCGTCCACCGACCTTTCAGCCTCTCGACGAACTGCTCGCCCGTATGCTCGACGCCTTCGTCGTCTTTGTAGCCGAGTTCAAACCACTTGGCTACATTCACCGTATCCACACCGACACCGAAGTAGAGCGCGATATGATAGTGCGGGCGCGTATCGTCTTTATCGTGGAGGATATAAGCCCATTTCTTTATGGTCTTATGCTCCATGCATGTCTTTTGGATGTCTACTTTGAGCTTGTCCGCGTCTTGGACGATCTCACATTGACGTAAGTGCATTCTTTTACCCCTATGCCTTACGGCTTACTACGTTTTTTCTACGCTTTTCTACGCTTTTCTACGTTTTCTACGCGCCGCTTGGACAAGCCCCAAGCGGCGCGCGCATTTTTTACGGATTTGGCGTCAAAATCGCCCGAATCACGGGGTTTTGCGCTTTTCTTCTGCTTCGGCTCCGTCACCGTTTTCTACGTTTTCTACGTTTTCTACGCGATTTGAAACTTTAACGGGGATCTTGACAGAAAAAAACTCGCGGAGAGCCTCCTCAACGTCCGACATATCTTCGTTTACGTTCTTACTTTCTCCGCTTACAAAGATGAGAGACGTCCCGCCCTTACATGCCGTAGCGACGGAAAGATACACCGTGTTGCAGAGAAGAAGGCGCACACCGTTCTTCTGCGTAAATTCTACAAACTTACGACGGCAAAATGAAATGTGCGCCTTGATAGCTTCAAAGTCCTCGCGGACGCCGATACTGTCGCCATCCGCGAGAACAATAGAAGTACCTTCTTTGCGCGCCTCAATATAAGAGACTGCGAAGAGATTGACGATGAGGTATTCACCTCGCAACGTTGTTACGCCGATACACATGCGATCGCCTCGTTAAAACGGGTCTGCTGCGCTCAAAACATCATCTGCCGCATTCTTGGAAACCGAATGCGAAACGGACTTCGTATTCCCGACATTCTCTTGCGCAGGCGATTCGGGATCATGCTTGTCCCGCTCGGGAAGCTCTTCGGCGAATGCCTCGAACACAGCACGCCTTGAACGATACTGCTCATCACGCTTCTCGTCGGTGCTGAAATTCGCAACGCGAACGGGAATCAGCACATCGCCGCACTGTACATACAGGTTTTTCCCATTGTGCACGACGCCGTCCTTGTCCGTCCAGGGAGCGTTCTTCTTGAACAACTTCACATCTTGTGCCATAAAAATTTTCTCCTTTGCCTCACGGCTTAAAAATTTATTTCAGAGGCTATACGCCATACTGTCAAAAGGGGGAGCGAGTACAATGCCCTCGCTCACGGCGCATTCCTTTTGCCATGCGGCACCCTCCGTGTGCCGCCGAAGAAAAAAAAGACTGCGAAAACGGCCGTTTTTTCCAACAAACCATTTTCGCATTAAATACTAACACTTACAAGTTTCCGCCGTCCTCCGTGAGCCGCCGCGTTCCGCTTGCATTTTCGGCGCGGCTGTGCTATAATGGGAAGGTATGGAATTCAACCGACTCAATGAAGAACAGATCGCGCCCGTCCTCGATACCGAGGGCGCCGTTCTCGTGCTCGCGGGAGCGGGGAGCGGCAAGACGCGCGTTCTCACTTCGCGCATCGAATATCTCGTCTCCGAGAAGGGCGTTGCGCCCGAGTGTATTCTTGCGATCACCTTTACAAACAAGGCGGCGGGGGAGATGAAAGCGCGGTTAGAAAGCGTGTGCGATACGCGCAAGATGTGGGTGTGCACCATTCACTCCATGTGCGTGAAGATCCTGCGCCTCTATCCCGAGCGGAGGAACCTCAAAGAGAACTTTTCCATCTATTCCGAGCAGGAGCGCGCGGCGCTCATCAAGCAGGCGTTCAAGGAATGCGGCTACGAGGAGGAATCCCTTCTCAAATCGGCGCGCTTCCATATCTCCAACGCCAAGATGCTCGGGCTTTCCCCCGAGGATTACGTCGCCCGCTATTCCTACGAGCGGGGCATCGAGGCGGTGGGGCGGATCTACCGCAGATATACCCGCCATTTGAAGGAAAACAACGCCCTCGACTTCGACGATCTTCTCACCGAGGCGCGCGATCTTTTGAGAACCGACGCCGAGGCGCGGGGGTATCTCGCGGGGCGGTTCCGCTATATCCACGTCGATGAATTTCAGGATACCAACGCGGTGCAGTTCGAGATCGTGAAAATGCTCGCGTCCGAGCACGGCAATCTCTTTGTCGTGGGCGACGACGATCAGAGCATTTACGGTTGGCGCGGCGCGAGGATCGAGAATATTCTGCACTTCGAGCAGAGTTTCCCGAAGGCGAAGGTCTATAAATTGCAGCGGAATTACCGCTCCACGGGGGCGATCTTGGCGCTTGCGAACGCCTCCATCGCCCACAACAACATGCGAAAGGGGAAGAACCTCTGGACGAGCGCGCCCGAGGGCGACAAGCCCGTCTATTATGAAGCGGACGAAGAACTCGGCGAGGCGCTCTACGCCGCACAGATCATTGCTTCGCTCCGCAGAGAGGGCTATAAATTCTCCGATTTCGCCGTCCTGCTCCGCATCAACGCCTTGACGCGCGCCTTCGAGCAGGAATTTACGAAATACAACATCAACTACAAGGTGTTCGGCGGCTTTAAGTTCTTCGAGCGCAAGGAGATCAGGGATATCCTCGCCTATCTTCGCCTCATCGCCAACCCGTACGACAGTGAGGCGGCGACGCGCATCATCAACGTGCCCAAGCGCGGGATCGGCGAAAAGACGGTGCAGGCACTCCTCGACTATGCGGAGGAGAAGGGGCTTACCGTCTACGACGCCATCCGCGCGTGCGATTCGCTGGATATCTCCGCGGGCATGAAGGCGAAGTTGCAGGCGTTCCGCAAATATTTCACGGAGCTTGTCGCGCTGTCCGCCCTTCTTCCCGTGAACAAGCTCGTCGATCACATTCTCGAAACCTCGGGCATGTACGAGCAGTATGCGGATAATTCCGACGAAAGCGTGACCAAGCGCGCCAATCTCGACGAATTCAAAAGCTCCGTCGACGAATATGTTCGCATGAACGGCGAGGTCGCCCTCGACGAATACTTGCAGCAGATCTCCCTCTATTCGGATACCGACGACATGGACGACGGGGAATACGTTACGATCGCGACCATCCATTCCGTCAAGGGGTTGGAATTCCGTTGCGTCTTTCTTGCGGGGCTGGAAGAGAACATCATGCCCTCCTCCCGCGCTTTGGAAGAGCCGAAGGGGTTGGAAGAGGAGAGGCGGCTCATGTACGTCGCCATCACGCGGGCGAAGGAAAAACTTTGGCTCACCTCTTCGTCGAGCCGCTATCTTTACGGAAGAAGGGAGCCGACCGTGCGCTCGCGGTTCGTGGAAGAATTGGGGCGCGAACTCACCCTCCCCGCAAGGCGTTCCCGCTACGATCTTCGCGAAAGAAGCTACGAGCGGCGAAGCTACGGCTTCGAAAGCCGCTACGAAGGCGGCGCGGGCTACGGCTTCGAAAGCAGCTACGAAGGCGGCGCGGGCTACGGCTTCCGCAGCGATACAGAGCGTTGGGAAAGCCCGCGCGAAGAGGGCGCGATCTTCGGCGCCTACGGCGGCGAGAAAAAACCGCCCGTGAGCTTCAACAGGGCGCCCATGCCCGCAACACCCCCCGTACAAAAGGCGCGGAACGATACTTCGGGCTTTAAGATCGGCACGCGCGTCCGTCACACGAGATTCGGCGAGGGAACGGTGATCGCCAAGCGCGGAGAAGGGAATCTCATCATCACCGTCCACTTCCCCTCGGTGGGCAACAAAGATTTAGCGGCGGCGCTCGCGCCCCTCGAAATATTGGAGTAACGCGACTATGGAAATGCGCGAACTTGTGGATATTCTCAACCGCTGGGCATACGAGTACTATGTGCTCGACGATCCCAGCGTTCCCGACAGGGAATACGACCGCCTGTACGATCGGCTTCGGGAACTCGAACGGGAGACGGGCGTCGTGCTTCCCGATTCTCCCACGCGCCGCGTGGGGGGAGACCCCGTGAAGGGGTTTGAACGGCACACGCACATCGCCCGCCTGTACAGCTTGGATAAGGCCGTCTCGGAGGACGAGATGAACGCCTTTTTCACCCGCGTCGGCAAGGCGGGGGAAGCGACGTATACGGTGGAATATAAGTACGACGGGCTGACCGTCTGCCTCACCTATGAAAACGGCGCGTTCGTCCGCGCGACGACGCGCGGAAACGGCGTGGAGGGGGAGGACGTCACGGCGCAGGTGCTCACCGTTTTGAGTTTCCCGCTCAAAATCTCCTACCGCGGCACGCTCGAAGTGCGCGGCGAAGCGATCATCCGCCTCTCCGCCCTGCAAAGGTACAACGAAGCGCATCCCGAGGAGCCTCTCAAAAACGCGCGCAACGCGGCGGCGGGCGCGATCCGCAATCTCGACCCCAAAGTCACCAAGACGCGCCAGCCCGAAATTTTATTCTACGATATCAATTATATGAGCGAAGCGCCCGTCTCTTCGCAGACGGAAGCGATGGAATTTCTGCGCCGCGAAGGGTTCAAAGTGTTCCCGTATCTGCGCGTCTGCGCCTCGCCCGAGGAAGTGCTGGCGGCGATCGACGAGATCGAGATTGGCAGAAAATCGCTCGACGTCCTCACCGACGGCGCCGTGATAAAAGTCAACGAAGAGAGCATCCGTTCAGACATGGGTGCCACGGATAAGTTCCCGCGCTGGGCGATCGCCTATAAATTCGAGGCAGAGGAAGCGCTCGCGACGGTGGAGAGGATCGTCTGGCAGGTGGGCAGGACGGGCAAGCTCACCCCCCTTGCGGAGATCTCGCCCGTCGAACTCGCGGGGGCGACCGTGCGCCGCGCCACGCTCAACAACTACGGCGATCTCACCCGAAAAGACGTGAAGGTGCACTCCCAAGTCTTGGTGCGCCGCTCCAACGAGGTGATCCCCGAGATCCTCGGCGCGGTCTCGCACGTCGAGGGGAGCGTTCCCGTCGAAAAGCCGACGGTCTGCCCCTTCTGCAATAGCCCGATAAGGGAGGTGGGCGCCAACCTCTTCTGCACGAACGAGGCTTGCCCGCCCCGCGTCGTCCAAAAACTCACCCACTACTGTTCCAAAAATGCGGCGGATATCGAGGGCATGTCCGAGGCGACGCTCACACTTCTATACGAAAAGCGCGGCGTGCGCAATTTCTCCGATCTTTATAAGCTGAAAGAAGAGGACTTTGCGGGGCTGGAAGGCTTCAAGGAGAAGAAGATCTCCAACCTGCTCGGCGCGATCGAAAAGAGCAAGGATATCCCGCTCGACAGATTCTTATATGCCATCGGGATCGAGGGGATCGGCAGGGTCGCCGCGCGCGATCTCGCCGCGTTCGGCAGTGTCTCCGCGGTCGCCGCGCTCTCGTTTGAGGAACTTATCGCGATCGAAGACGTCGGCGAAGTCACGGCGCGCTCCGTGCTCTCCTTTTTTGCGGACGAAGCGAACCGAAAAGAGCTTGACGCGCTTTGCGAGGCGGGCGTAAAACCGTATGTAAAAGCGCGCGTTTCGGGCGGCGCGTTCTCCGGCTTGAACGTCGTTCTCACGGGAACGCTCGCTGCCATGTCCAGACCCGAGGCGCAAAAACGCATCGAAGCGCTGGGCGGCGTATGCCAGAGCGCAGTCTCGGCGAAAACGTCGCTCGTCGTCGCGGGCGAGAAAGCGGGCAGCAAGCTCGACAAGGCGAAAAAACTTGGAGTGCGCGTCATCGGCGAGGAGGAATTCCTCTCCATGCTCGGCGAACTTCGGCAGTAAGCCTTCGAACTTCAAAAAATTTCTTGAAAAAACTTGACCGCTTGCGCGCGCGTGTGTTATAATTATCCACCGAAGAGGGAAGAGCAATGTTCAGTATGACGGGCTACGGCAAAGGCGAATACAAGGAGGGCGGGATCGAACTCACCGTCGAAGTGAAGTCGGTGAACAACCGCTATCTCGACCTCGCCGTCAAGAGTCCGCGCGTCTTTCTCGCCTACGAAGAGCTTGTGCGCTCTATGGTGCGCGAAAGCATATCCCGCGGGCATGTAGACGTGTTTGTCAGCTATGCCGATAAACGCGAACGCGACCGCGCCCTGCGCGTGGATCTTCCGCTCGCCCGCTCCTATTTCGAGGCGGCACAACAGCTCCGCGCCGAATTTCCCTCCGCTGCCGACGACGTAACGCTCGCCTTTCTTCTCCGCCAGCCCGACGTGGTGCGCGCGGACGACGAGACGGCGAGTTCGGACGAAGCGCTCGTCTCTGCGCTCCGCTCCGCCCTGCAAGCCGCGCTGGAAGCGCACAGGGCGATGCGCCTTGCGGAAGGAGAACGCTTGAAGGTAGATCTCCTCTCCCGCATGCAGTGCATTGCCGCGCTCCGCGAAGGGATCGCCGCGCGTGCGCCCCGCGTTGCGGAGGAATACCGCGAAAAGCTCACCGAGCGGATCGGCGAATTTCTCGCGGGGAAGGTAGACGAAGCGCGCATTCTCACGGAAGCGGCGGTCTATTCCGACAAGTGCAATATCGACGAGGAACTCACCCGCCTTGCCTCCCATATCGAGGAGTTCTACAAGATCGCAGAGTGCGATACGGTGGGCAGGAAGTTCGATTTCCTCGTTCAGGAATTCAACCGTGAGTGCAATACCATCTGTTCAAAGTCCAACGACGGCGAGATCACGAAGCTGGCGTTGGAGATGAAAAACGAAATCGAAAAGGTCCGTGAACAGATCCAGAATCTGGAATAGACGATGAGAAATTTGTTGTTCTGTATATCCGGTCCCTCGGGCGTCGGGAAGGGTACGCTCGTCAAGGCGCTCGTCGCCGCCGATCCGTCGCTCGCGCTCTCCGTCTCCTGCACGACGCGCGCCCCGCGTAAAGGGGAGAAGGACGGAGTGGAGTACTTCTTCATTTCGCGCGAAGAATTTTTAAGGATCAGGGACGAAGACGGGTTCATCGAATCCGACGAACACTTCGGGAACTTCTACGGCACGCCCAAATCGTATGTCTACGAACAGCTCGCCGCCAAACGCTCCGTGATCCTCGAAATCGACGTGGTCGGCTCCCTGATCGTCAAGCGCGCGCAGATGAGCGGCGTGCACGTCGTCACGGTGATGATCGTCCCGCCGTCGGCGGAGGCATTGGAAAAAAGGCTGAAAACGCGCGGCTCGGAGACAGAGCAGCAGCTGAGTCTGCGCCACGCCCGCGTGGAATACGAACTCTCCATGTCGAAGGACTATGATTACGTCGTCGTAAACGACGATTTCGACGAGGCGCTCAAAGAACTGCGCGCCATCATCCAATGGGAAAAAACAAGCGAGGTGAAATCATGATCAACGAACCGTCGGTAGATGCTCTTGTAAGAAAGCTCGGCAGCGAAGAGGAGCCGGTCTCCCGCTACGAGCTGTGCGTTTTTATCGCCAAACGCACGCGGCAGATCATCGAGCAGATGCAGTCTACGGGCGCGACCGAACTCCCCGGCAAACAGAAGGAGATCGTCGTCGCCTGCCAAGAAGTCATGAACGGAAAATTCAGAAGCGTTAGAGACTGAAAGACCGCCCCGTTTCCGCGGGGCGATTTTTTCACGGGAGAAGCATGTACGCCGAAGTTATCGTAGACATCGCGCACAGCGACGTCGATAAGATCTTCGATTACGAATGCGGAGAGGGCATCGAAGCGGGGATGCGCGTCGCCGTTCCCTTCGGAAAGGGAGCGACGACGGGTTTTGTCATGCGCGTGAAGGGGGAGAGCGAAGTCCCCCGCGAACGGCTGCGCAAGATCCTGCGGGCGGAGGATACGCCCGCGCTCACGGCGGAATCCCTTCTTCTCGCCAAGAAGATCGCCGCGCGATACCGCGTGCCGCTGGCGCTCACGCTCCGCCTCTTTCTGCCCGCCGAAATGCGGTCGGGTAAGGTGGGGGAGCGCTACCGCACCGTCTGCCGCCTCGCCGAAGGGGAGCCGACCCTTTCCGCGCGCGCCAAACAGCAGCGTGCGCTCGTGGAGTTTTTGAAGGACAACAAAGAAGCCGATTCCGCGCTCCTTCGCGAAAAGTTCGGCGGGGCGCTCAAAGCGCTCTTGGAGAGCGGGGCGGTCGTCGCCGAAAAACGGCGCGTCTTTCGCGATCCCTATCGCGGCGGGGAGAGCGCCCAGCCGCCGCGCGTCCTCACCCCCGCGCAGCGCGCCGCGGCGGAGACGGTACGCCGCAGCGAAAAAACCGTCTCCCTCCTTCACGGGGTCACGGGGAGCGGAAAGACGGAGGTCTACCTCTCCCTCATCGCAGACGTATTGCGGGAGGGAAAGACGGCGATCTTTCTCGTCCCCGAAATTTCCCTCACCCCGCAGATGCTGATGCAGCTTCGCGCGCGCTTCGGCAGCCAAGCCGCCATTTTGCACAGCGGGCTTTCCGCAGGCGAGCGGTTCGACGAATGGATGCGCCTTCGCGACGGGATCGCCCGCATTGCGATCGGCGCGCGGTCGGCGGTGTTCGCTCCCGTGGAGAACGTGGGTATCATCGTCATAGACGAAGAACACGACGGCAGTTACAGTTCGGAGAGCGCGCCGCGCTACAATACCTTCGACGTTGCCCTTTTCCGCGCGCAGTACAACGGCTGCAAGCTCGTTTTGGGCAGCGCCACCCCCTCGGTGGAGACGTACAGACGCGCCAAAGAGGGGGAGTTCGAGCTTATCCGCCTGCCCGACCGCATCAACGCCCGCCCCATGCCCGCGATCGAGCTTGTCGATATGCGCCGCGAAGTGCGCCGCGGCAACGCGACCGCCTTCTCCGCCGCATTGCGCGAAAAACTTTCCGCCTGCCTTTCGGAAGGGAATCAGGCGATCTTGTTCCTCAACCGAAGGGGATATTCCCAGACCGTCATCTGCCGCGACTGCGGCTATTGCGCCAAGTGCGAGAACTGCGACGTCGCGCTCACCTATCACAGCGAAGAGGACTGTCTGAAATGCCACTATTGCGGCGCGCGCTACCGCATGCTCTCCGTCTGCCCCTCGTGCGGGGGCAAGCACATCGGCTATGTGGGCACGGGCACGCAGCGCGTCGTGCTCGAACTGAAAAAACTGTATCCCTCGGCGCGCGTTCTGCGCATGGACATGGATACGACGGGGGGCAAGGAAGGGCACTTCCGCATTCTTCGGAAATTTTCCGATCACGAGGCGGATATCCTCGTCGGCACCCAGATGGTCGCCAAAGGGCACGACTTCCCTTCCGTCACTCTCGTGGGCATTCTCGACGCCGATATGAGCCTGCACTTCCCCGATTTCCGCAGCGGCGAGCGCACGTTCCAGCTCGTCACGCAGGTCGCGGGCAGGAGCGGCAGAGCGAGCGCCCCGGGCGAAGTGATCTTACAGACGTACGACCCCGAAAATTACATTCTTCGCTTTGCCGCGCGGTACGACTACGAGGGGTTCTACGCGCACGAGATCGGCATGCGCGCGGCGACGAATTTCCCGCCCTTCGCGAAGATCGTCCGCGTCATGGTGACGGGCGAGGAAGAAAAGGAGACCGTCGAGGCGCTTCGCGAGGTGTACGAAACGCTTCGCTCGCTCTACGCGGGATCGCCCGAAAAGTTCCTCTTCTTCAACCGCATGCACGCGCCCATCAAGCGCATCCAAAATAAATTCCGCTATCAGGTCTTAATGCGCCTTGCGGGTGGCGGCGGCGAAACGCTGCAAAAGATCTACGCGCTCTGCGCGGAGATAAAATATAAGAACGTCCTCATCTATGTCGAGGAAAACCCCGGCAATTTGAGCTGAAAAGGTGAAATATGATCCGTAAAATCATACAGGTGGGAGACCCCGTTCTCCGCAAAAAATGCGACCCCGTCACGCGGTTCGACCAAGAACTTTGCACGCTTCTCGACGACATGAAGGAGACGCTTATTGCCGCCGACGGCGCGGGACTTGCCGCCCCGCAGGTGGGCGTTTCCGTCCGCGCCGTCGCGATCAACGTCGAGGAGGGGTATTTTGAGCTGATCAATCCCATCTTCGTGTGGCAGAAGGGGGAACAAAGAGGCCCCGAAGGGTGCCTCTCCGTCCGCGGGAAGGCGGGCGACGTGCTCCGTCCCTCCAAAGTCAAAGTGCTCTTTCAGGATAGAAAGGGGGATCGCTATTCCCTCGTCGCACGCGATTTCTTTGCGCGCGCCGTCTGCCACGAGATAGATCATCTCGACGGGATCCTGTACACCGATAAGGCGACCAATATAAGGGCGGCGGAGGACTGATGAAAATAATATTTGCGGGCACGCCCTTTTTTGCCGTGCCCTCCCTTCAAACGATCTATGAGACGTACGGGAACGGCCTCGTCGCCGTTGTCACCCAGCCCGATAAGCCGCAGGGAAGAAAGGGCATTTTAACGCCTTCTCCCGTGAAAGAGGAGGCGATTGCCCTCGGAATTCCCGTGCTGCAATTTTCGCGTATCCGCGAAAACGTTTCCGAATTGAAACAGCTCCATGCCGATCTCATGGTGACGTGCGCATACGGGCAGATCCTGACGCAGGAAGTGCTCGACGTATTCCCCAAAGGCGTGTGGAACATCCACGCCTCCCTTCTTCCCGCCTACCGCGGCGCGGCGCCCGTTGCGCGCGCGCTCATCGATGGCTGCCGCGAGACGGGCGTCACCATCATGAAAACCGAACTCGGGCTGGATACGGGCGACATCCTGCTCTCCGCCAAGACGCCCGTCTACGACTCGGATGACTGCGGCACGCTCGAAGAGCGGCTCTCCCGCCTCGGCGCCGAACTTATCTCGGAGGCGCTCCCCATGATCGAAAGGGGAGAGCTTCCCCTTCAAAAACAGGGCGAGGGGTCCGTCTGCAAGAAGGTAGAGCGCACCGAGGTGGATTTCTCCAAGACGGCGCGCGAGGTGAGCTGTCTCATCCGCGGACTTTCGCCCGCCCCCTTCGCCTTTGCGCGCGTGGGAGCGCTCACGCTGAACTTCTGGTTCGCGGAGGAGGCCGACTGCGAAGAGGACGTCCCCGCGGGCACGGTCGTGCGGTGTTCCCCCAAGAGCGGGCTTATCGTAAAATGCGGCGAGGGCGCGGTGCGCCTGACGGAAGTACAGCCCGCGGGCGGCAGACGCATGACGGATACCGACTTCTGCAACGGCAGAAAATTGCAAGGAGCGCGCTTTGAACAACCCGTTCTATGATCCGTACCGCATTTTGACGCGCGTCTACCAAGACGGCGCGCATCTCAAAATCGCGCTCGCGGAGGAGCGCGTGGAGGAACTTCACCGCGCCCGCACCGTGCGGATCGTGTACGGCGTGCTCGAAAACGACGGATATCTTTCGCTGTGCATCAAGACCTTTGCCGAAAAAGCGCCCAAAGCGCCCGTGCGCGTCGCGCTCAAAATCGCGCTTTATCACCTGCTCTATATGGAGAAGCCGCGCTACGCAGTCACGGATATGGCGGTCGATCTTCTGAACAAGGTGGGAAAACAGGGGGCGGCAGGGTTCGCGAACGCCTTTTTGCGCCGTTTCGACGCCGCCAAAGTTGGGATCCCCGCGGGCGACGAGGGGCTGTCCGTGCAGAGCAATTTTCCTCTGCCCATCATTAAGATGTTGCGCGCGCAGTACGGCGAACGGGCGAAAGACATCGCGCTTGCGAAAAGTTCGGGCGTCTGTGTGCGCTTTGTGCGCGGCATGGAGAACTATCTTTCCCGCGAGCACGCCGATACGCCCTTTGAAGATGTGAAAATTTTTCCGCGCTTTGCGCGCGACGAGGGGTTCGGCCGCGGAGACTACACCTTCCAATCGTTGGGAAGCGTCGCGATCTGCGCCGCCGTCGAGCCTTGCGAAAATTTGCTCGACGCATGCGCCGCCCCGGGCGGGAAGAGCGTTCTTCTCGCCGAAAAATGCGGGCATGTGACCGCTTGCGAACTGCACCCGCACCGCGTCGCGCTCATCGAAAGCTACAAAAAACGCATGGGCGCGGAGAATGTCTCCGCGCTGGAAAAGGATAGCTCCGAATTTGATCCCGCGTGGGAAGAGGCGTTCGACGGCGTTCTTTGCGACGTGCCGTGCTCCGGTTCGGGCACCGCGGCGGAAAATCCCGATCTGCCTCTCCGCCTTGCGGAGAAGAATTTCGAGGCGCTCGAAGGGGTGCAGCTCGCCATTCTGCGGAACTGCGCGCGGTATGTAAAGAAGGACGGCGCGCTCTACTACTCCACCTGCTCCGTGCTCTCGCAGGAGAACGATTCCGTCGCGGAGAAATTCTTGAAGGAGAACGCCGCGTTTTCCCGCGAGGAGATCTCCTCGCCGCTCGCGCACGAGAAAACGGAGTTCGGCTTGCAATTTTTGCCCGATCGGGCGTTCGGCGCGGGCTTTTACGTCTGTAAAATGAGGAGAAAGGCATGAAGGCGGTATTGCAGGATAGGTCGTTTGCGGAGATCGCCGAACTTGTGGCGGCGGCGGGGGAGAAGCCCTTCCGCGCCAAGCAGATCTTCGAGGGGATCGCGCAGGGGAGGAAACTCTCCGCGCTGCCCATACCTTCCAAGCTCCGCGCGTACCTTCTCGAATCGTTCGAGGACGAACCCGTGAAGATCAGCGAGACGTTCGTCTCCGCAGACGGCACGAAGAAGTTCCTGTTCGAGCTTGCCGACGGCAACCTCATCGAGGGCGTGTTTATGAAATATAAATACGGCAACACGCAATGCGTTTCCACGCAGGTGGGCTGCCGCATGGGGTGTAAGTTCTGCGCCTCTACCTTAGGCGGAAGGCTTCGCGACCTTACGGCGGGGGAGATCTTGGGGCAGATCCTTGCCGTCAACCGCGCCGAAGGCGGCACCTTGAAGGAGCGCGCCGTCACCAACGTCGTGCTCATGGGGAGCGGCGAACCCTTCGATAATTATGAGAACGTCGTAAAATTTTTGCGGAACGTCACCGCGGAGGGCGGCATTTGTATCAGCGCGAGAAATATCAGCCTCTCCACCTGCGGGCTTGTCCCCGAGATGAGAGCGTTTGCGCGGGAGGGCATTCCCGTCAATCTCACGGTCTCCCTTCACGCCGTCTCCGACGAGGAGCGCGCTCGCACCATGCCCATTGCAAACCGCTACAAAATCGCCGACATTCTGGAAGCGTGCGCCTACTATTTTGAAAAAACGGGGCGGCGGTACATCTTCGAGTACAGCCTCATCGAGGGCGAGAACGCCGACGAGCGGCACGCCCTTGCGCTCGCAAAACTGTTGAAGGGGAGGCCCTGCCACGTCAACCTCATTCGGCTGAACGAAGTGAAGGAGAGAAGTTTGAAGGGCACTTCGGAGGAGACGGCGCAGGCGTTTTTGGCGACGCTGGAACGGTGCGGCGTCTCCGCCACCCTCCGCCGCAGCATGGGAAGCGACATCGGCGGCGCCTGCGGACAGTTAAGAGCTTCTTACATAAA
Organism: uncultured Clostridia bacterium; assembly: GCA_947629485.1. GTDB lineage: Bacteria > Bacillota > Clostridia > Christensenellales > Borkfalkiaceae > Gallimonas. Next base: position 10,983 of record CANRDX010000020.1, on the reverse strand, counting down.
AAAGGGGGAGGAAAGACCATGAACATCAAGATCGCGCCGAGTATTCTGGCGAGCGATTTTTCGCGGCTCGGCGAAGAGGTGAAAAACTTGGAGGCGTGCGGCGCCGACCTCATCCATTGCGACGTCATGGACGGCAACTTCGTCCCGCCCATCACCTTCGGCGCGCAGATGGTGAAGGCCATCCGTCCGCACACGAGGCTCCCTCTCGACTGCCATCTCATGGTGCTCCATCCCGAGACGCACATCGAGGACTTCGCCGAAGCGGGGGCGGATATCGTCACCGTGCACGCCGAGGCGTGCGATATCTCCGCGTTGTTCAAACAAATCTCCTCCTTCGGCATGAAGAAGGGGGCGGTCGTCAACCCCGAGACGCCCGTAGAACGGGTGTTTTCCGCCGTGGAAGAGGGGGCGGACATGCTCCTTCTCATGAGCGTGCACCCCGGCTGGGGCGGGCAGAAGTTCATCCCCGAGACGCTGAAAAAGATTGAGTGTCTCCGTGACTTCTGCGTGAAGCACGGCGTGCCCGAACTCGACATTGAGGTGGACGGCGGCATCACCGTGGAGAACGTCAAAGAGGCGATCGCGGCGGGGGCGAACGTCATCGTCGCGGGCAACGCGATCTTCAAATCGGGCAGCATTGCCGAAACCATCGCGAGGCTGCGCGGATGAACAACGGAAAAACGCGCGCCGTCATTCTCCTCAACGGCGAGCCGTACCGCGGGGAAATTCCCGCAGACGGAGCTTACGTCATCTGTTGCGACGGGGCGTATTCGTGGGCGAAGGGAAGGGTGCGGATCGACGAGAATCTCGGCGATTTCGACTCCCTCGACGTGACCCCGATCCCCCCGCCTCTTCATACATTCCCCTCGGAGAAGGACGAGACGGACGGCGAACTTGCCGTAGACCGCGCCCTGTCGCTCGGCGCCCGCTCCATTGCGATCTATGGCGGCGGCGGAGGGCGGGAGGATCACTTCCTCGGCAATCTGCACCTTCTCTATAAGGCGTTGGCGGGCGGCGCGGCAAGCGCATGCCTCATCGGAAACGGCGCGCGGCTTTTCCTCTACGGCAAGGGCAGGCAGGAGTTTTCGTGCAAACGGGGACAGACGGTTTCCCTGTTGCCTTTTGGCGGCGACGCGCATATCATGAAGTTAGACGGCGTGAAGTATTCTGCCGGCGACTTGTGGCTCCGCTACGGCTCCACGCGCGGGATCTCCAATCTCGCGGCGGGCGGCGGGGAGCTTTCGTTTCTGGTGAAGAAGGGCTATGTGCTCGTTATCATCAACGAGGAGGTTGTATGATCATCTGCTTTAAGCTCCCGAGGGCGCTCGGGCGCATCGTACGGTTGTTCCGCAAATGATGAAATATATCGATCTGCACTGCGACGCTCTCACGAAATACGGGGGCGTTTTTCATGTCACGCGGCAGACGCTTCAAGCGGGCGGCTGTATGTTGCAGTGCTTTGCGGCGTTCGTGCCCGATCCCTTCGGCGGCCTTTCCGATGCGCTCGCGCTCGCGGAAAAGTTCGACGCAGTCTGCGCGGTGGAAGGCTATCGGCGCGTTCGGCGCGCCTCCGATCTTTGCGATGAGAAGATCAACGCGCTTCTCACGGTGGAGGGGGGCGGGGCGATCGAAGGGCGATGCGAAAACCTCGAAACGCTGTATGCGCGCGGCGTGCGGGCGATGACGCTCACATGGAATCACCCCAACGCCATCGGCTTCCCCAATTATCCCGACTACGAGAATCTGCGCAAGAAGGACGCCGCGCGGCGCGAGAAACACCGCGGGCTGACTCCCTTCGGCTTTGAAGCGGTGGAACGCATGCACGAGCTTGGAATGCTCGTCGACGTCTCCCACGGGAGCGACGCGCTCTTCTATGACGTCGCCGCGGTGAGCAGGGCGCGGGGCGTGCCCTTCATCGCGAGCCATTCGGGGGCAAACGCGGTGCATGCGTGCGCGCGCAATCTTACGGACGGCGAGATCGGGCTTTTGGCGGATTGCGGCGGCGTCGTCGGGCTGTGTTTCTGCGCGGAATTTCTCTCGGAACGAAAGGACGCGGCGGGGCAGCGGGAGGCGCTTCTCGCCCACGCGCGGCATATCGTGGAGAAGGGCGGGGAGGACGTTCTCGCCCTCGGCAGCGATTTCGACGGCATTCCGCAGAACGCCTTTCTGCGGACGGCGGCGGACGTCCCGCTTCTGCTCGACGATCTTGAAAGGGCGTTCGGCGCGCGCGTTGCGGAGAAGATTGCCTGCGGGAACGCTCTGCGCGTCTTCAAGGCGGTTTTAAGGGAATCGTGATCCAAACCGCTTGACGCGCGGCGCACGCTTGGCCACCCGATCCAAAAAAGACAAAAAAAAGGGAGCCGCAACGAAAGTTGCGGCTCCTTGCCGATGGGACTTAAACTCTTTCTACTTTGTCGCTTTTGAGGCAGCGCGCGCAGACGTAACCCGTCTCGACTTTGCCGTCCTTCGAGTAGGTGACTTTCTGCACATTGGGAGCGAACGTCCGCTTCGTCTTGCGGTTGGAATGGCTGACGTTGTTGCCCGCCGTCTGACCTTTTCCGCAGATCTTGCATACTCTCGACATATCTCTACCTCCGAGGGGAATTCCGAATTTTTGCATGCAAAAGCATTTCCTTTGCACAACGAAATCATGATACCATTTCATTGGGAAAAAATCAATCAAAAACGCATGATTTTCCGCAATTTTTTTTGCGGTTGCAAATTTTTTCCCATTATTGCTTGCAAATTCATGCGGGATAGGTTAGAATAGGTAGTGAGGTCAAGGGAGCAATATGTCAGTCAGCACAAGCAACGCATACGGTAAAATTTCAATCTCCGATTTGGCGATCGCCAAAGTCGCGTCGCAAGCTGCGGTGGAAAGTTACGGCATCGTGGATACTGTCGCGCGCCGTTTTACCGAGACGCTCGCCGAACTCCTCAAAAAGGACGCGGGAGGCAAGGGCGTGAAGATCGTCACGTCCGGGAACCGTATTTTTATCGACGTTTATGTACTCATCAAGTACGGCGTCTCCATCGAAGCGGTGGCGGAATCTTTGAAGGAAGCCGTCAAATATAAGGTGGAGCGCTTCACGGGCATGATCGTGGACACCGTGAATGTCAACGTCGTAGGGCTCAAATTATAGATCGCAGCCTTCGCGTTCTTATCCATCGGGAGAATTCATTCATGCAGAAAACGATAAATTGCGCAACGTTCCGCAAGATGGTGCTTGCGGGCGCAAGGCAACTCGAAAATAACCGTGCAAAGGTGGACGCGCTCAACGTGTTCCCCGTACCGGACGGCGATACGGGAACGAACATGTCGCTCACGATGCAGTCGGCGGTAAAGGAGCTTTCCTCATCCGCGTCCAACAGTTTTGCCGAAGTTTGCGATCTCGTCTCGAAGGGCGCGCTCAAAGGCGCGCGCGGGAATTCGGGCGTCATCCTATCTCAGATCTTCCGCGGGCTTTGCTCCGTTCTGCGCGCAGGAAAGCCCGACGTCGATACAAAGACTTTTGCGAAGGCGTTGGAATCGGGCACGAAGGTCGCCTACAACGCCGTCGCCATTCCGAAGGAAGGCACGATCCTCACCGTCGTGCGCTGTATGTCGGAATTCGCTGTGAAAAACGCGGGAAAATACCGCGATTACGAGCAGTTCCTTCCCGCGATCATCGAGGAAGGGGACAAGGCGCTCGCCAAGACGCCCGAGCTTCTTCCCGTGCTCAAAAAGGCGGGCGTCGTGGACTCGGGCGGCGTGGGGCTGATGACGATCATGCGCGGGTTCCTCTCCGCGCTCATGGGGGAGGAAGTCGTATCCGATGTTCCCACCGATAGCGCGCCCGTCTCGATGGACGACGACTTCGGCGATAATTCGGAGATCATCAATATGGATCTGGGCGATATCCAATTCGCCTATTGCACCGAATTTTTCGTCATCAATCTGAAAAAGAGCACCACGCTCGCGGATATCGATAAACTGCGCGAGAACCTCATGCAGATCGGCGATTCCGTCATCTGTATCGGCGATCTCGAAATGATCAAGGTGCACGTCCACACCAACTGTCCCGGCGTCGCGCTCACCTACGCGCTCGAACTCGGCGAGCTGGATCGCCCCAAGATCGAGAACATGCTCGAACAGAACAGGCTCCTCAAAGCGAAGATCGCCGCCGAGAAAAAAGATCAAGGCATGCTTGCGATCTGCGCGGGCGAGGGGATCTCCGATATCTTCAAGGATCTGTTCGTGGACCGCGTGATTCAGGGCGGGCAGACGATGAACCCCTCCGCCTCGGATATCGCGACGGCGGTGCAGAAGATCAATGCGGACAACGTGTTCGTATTCCCCAACAACAAAAATATTATTCTGGCGGCGGAACAGGCGCAGGCGCTCGTGGAAAACCGTACCATCCACGTCATTCCCACCAAGAATATCCCGCAGGGCTTCGCCGCGGCGCTTGCCTTCAATCCCGAATCGAGCGCGGAAGAGAACAAGACGAACATGATCCATGCGCTCGACAATGTGAAGGCGGGGCAGGTGACGCACGCCGTCCGCACGACGAAGGTCAACGGATTCAGCATCAAAGAGGGCGATATCATCGGTCTCGACGATAAAAAGATCCTCGCCAAGAGCGACAATATCGAGACGACCGTCCTCACCCTGCTCGATAAACTCAAAGACGACTCGCACGAGGTCATCACGCTGTACTACGGCGAAGGCGTGAAGGAGACGGAAGCCGAGGCGCTCGCCGCAAAGGTGCAGGAGGCCTTCCCCGATTGCGATGTAGACTTCCACAGCGGCGGTCAGCCTGTATATTATTATCTGGTTTCGTTGGAGTAACAAAATCGGGAGCCGCCGCAGCGCGGCTCTTTTTTTCTCGGAATACTCAATATGGATCTTCGACTTTTGCGGGGTCTCGGCGAAAAGCGCGTCAAGGATTTCGCAAAACTGAATATCACGACGACGGAGCAGCTCGTCCGCTATTTCCCGCGCAGCTATCTCGATATGACGAACCGCGTCTCCGTGCGCGAGACCGTCCATAACGATATGGCGCTCATCGCATGCACGCTCGTTTCGGTGGAACCCGTGCAGAACAAGGGGAGATACAAACTTGTGCGCGCCCTGCTCGAACAGGGCAGGGATAACTTCACGGCGGTCTGGTTCAATACGCCCTATGTCGCGCAGAAGCTGAAACCGGGAGAATATCTTTTCTACGGGCGCGTGCAGAACTATTACGACCGCGTATCCCTCGTCAACCCGACCTTTGAACGTCTCGAAGGCGTCACGCGGCTCAAAGGGCTTGTGCCTGTCTATCCGCTCAGATCGGGGCTTGCGCAATGGGTCGTGCGGGACGCCGTAAAGCGCGCGCTCGAAGTCGAGAGCTTCCCCACGGCGATCCCCTCGGAGCTGTGCAGGCGATACGGCCTCATGCCCCTTTCCGAGGCGTTCCGCGCCATTCATGCGCCGCAGACGAACGCGCAGATGACGCAGGCGGCGGAGCGCATCGCCCTCGAAGAATACTTCGCCCTGCTTTCCGCGTTCAAGCTCATCAAGGGGGATAGGACGGAGGCGCGCCTGAGGAAATATACCGTCACGGAACGGCAGGTCGCGAACTTTGAAAAGCGGTTTCCCTTCGTCTTTACGCCCGGTCAGCAGGGCGCTGTGCGCGCGATCTACGACGATCTCACAGGCCCCGTCCGCATGAACCGTCTCTTGCAGGGCGACGTCGGAAGCGGCAAGACCGCGGTCGCGCTCACGGGCATCTTCATGGCGGTCGCGAGCGGATTTCAGGCGGTCTACCTCTCCCCGACGGAAGTGCTCGCCGCGCAAAACTACGAACTTCTCAAAAAGATCTTTCCCGATCACCGCGTGGGCTATCTTGCGGGCGCTTCCACCGCGAAGGAGAAGCGGGAGATGAAAGCCGCCGTCGCCGCGGGCGAGGTGGAGATCCTCTGCGGTACGCACGCCGTCTTGCAGGAGGACGTGCATTTCCGCGACCTCGCCTTTTGCGTCTGCGACGAGCAGCACCGTTTCGGCGTGGCGCAACGCAACGCGCTCGGCGAAAAGGGGGAGGGGGCGGACGTGCTCGTCATGTCGGCGACGCCCATACCCCGCACGCTGTCGCTCATCTTTTACGGCGACCTTGATATCACGACGATCCCCGATAAACCGCGCCTGCGGCAGGAGGTCTCCACAGCCATCATTCCCGAGCGGAAGAGAGAGGATATGCTCTTTTGGATCCGCAGCGAGATCGGGCGGGGCAGGCAGGCGTATTTCGTCTGTCCGCGCATCGACGACGAAGAGGGCGAGGCGACGGGCGCGACCGAGCTATACGAAAAACTGCGCGCGTCTCTTCCCGGCGTGCGCTTCGCGCTCCTGCACGGGAGAATGAAGGAGAAGGAAAAGGCGGATACCATGTCCGCGTTCAAGGCAAAAAAATACGACGCGCTCGTCGCCACGACGGTCATCGAAGTGGGCATAGACGTCCCCGACGCGACCGTCATGGTCATCTACGACGCGGAGCGGTTCGGGCTGTCCCAACTTCACCAACTTCGCGGAAGAGTGGGGCGGGGGAGCGAAAAGAGCTATTGCTTCCTGCTCGTCGGGAAGGAGAGCGAAGGGGGCGAGGCGCGCCTGAACATTCTGAAAACGACGGCAGACGGCTTTGTCCTCGCCGAGAAGGATCTCGAAATGCGCGGCGGCGGCGACCTGCTCGGAACGCGCCAAAGCGGACACATCCTCAGCGGTATCAAAAATTTGCGCTACGGCGCGTCCGTCATCTTCACCGCGAAGAAACTTGTGGAAGAGACGTTTGAACGCCGCCTCAACTTTGAGGAAGTCCGCCGCGCCGCCATGCAGAAGTACGAAAGTTTGAAAGACGTCGTTTTGAATTGATTTGTCATTCCGCCCCGCTGCGTGCTGCCCCTTTGAAGGCTTCCCCCGTCTACGGGGGAAGCTGTCACCGCAGGTGACTGATGAGGGTTGGTATCAAGCGTCATTCTGAGCGAAGCGAAGAATCCCCTCATTCGCATTTCCCAGAGCCGCCCCCTTATGAAGGGAGAGGCTCCGCCGTTAGGCGGTGGTGGGTTTAGACCTGCCCCCTTTGAAGGGGGCGGGTGGCACGGCGTAGCCGTGACAGGTGGGGGTTGAACTTCTGAATTCGTCATACTGAGCCGCGCGGCATGCGCGAGTCGAAACATCACATTATTCCTCATTCCGAGCGTAGCGAGTGAATCCCTATTCCGTGAGGGAACGAGGCAATGTTCTTCAAGAGGGGATCTTCTCACTTCGTTCGAGATGAGGAATAGGGGCGACGAGCTTTGTCCTGCGCCTTGCCCACCCCTTGAGGGGAAAATTTTGCGCCAAAGATTGATAATCTTTGGCGCAAAATTTTCTTGGCATTTGCCCATATGCTCGGGCAAATGCTGACCGAACGCGGGATTCTACCCGCGTGAGAGGGTGTCACGAGCAACGCGAGTGACGGAAGGGGTGTCATACTAATAACGTCATACTGAGCCGCCGAGGGACGAGGCGTGTCGAAGTATCACATTATTACAATGCGGTGACCCTTCGACTACGCTCAGGGTGACGTAATTAGAACAGCGGGGCAACATGACGAATGGAGTGACACCCCCTCAGTCACGCAAAAACGCGTGACAGCTCCCCCCTCGAAGGGGGCGCCGAGAAACATTCGTCCCGCTCATAATTCCTCATATCTTTCTTGTTTTTATGTTCATCGGCAAAGCCTTTTTTGAACCACGCGACTATCGCGTGGTTGTCTTTAGACCAAAAAAAATACGGCGCCGAGAGGGGCGCCGTACGATTTTTAACAGATCATCCGATGAGAACACAGCAGGCGATAAAGGCGAACAGGAGCACAAACGCCGCAACGCCGATGCCGATGAGGGAAAGGAGCTTTTCTTTGCCGTTTTCTTCCCTGCGCGCCTTGTAGAAAGCGTAGATGTTGAGCACAAGCCCGCCGAGCGCGGGGAGAAGTACCAGAAAATCAAGTCCGATGTAGGTAGGAAGCACGCTTGCAAGCGCGATGGAAAACAAAATGATGCCCGCGACGAAGGAGATCCCCGCAAGCAGAAGCCCCACGAACAAGTTGGGATTCTCGGGAAGCAGAGCGGAGAGCGGCCTCTTTTCAAGGCGGGGCGTCTCGGCAACGGGAGTTTCGACGGGCGTTTCGATCGGCTCCTCGCGAACGGGAGCCTCGATAGATTCTTCGGCGGGAGCAACTTCTTTGTGAACGTCCACAGGCCTTCCGCACTTCGGGCATGCTACGGCGTTTTCGGGAAGTTTCTTTCCGCAATATGCACAATACATAGTTTTTCCTCCGTTTTTCTTTTAATTTTAGCATATGTCGAAAGTCAAGTCAATACTTCCGCAGAAAAACATTTGACAAAACCGTTTGCACGGTATAAAATGATTGCACGATCGAATGGGCCTGTTTCGGATTCGATTGCAAGCGGATCTCGTCGGACGCACGTCGGAGGCTCGGCTCCGCAAAAACGGAAATTTTTTAATTGCTGACGAAAAAACCGGCAGACGTGCTACCGCGCGCAGAGCGACCGCTCGCCGCGTAGCGCTTGCGGCGTAACTTTTACGCCCCGTTCTCCTTCGGGATCCTACGACCGAAGGCAGAGCGTTATCGAGTAGGGAACGTTGACGAACGGCTGACTTCCCCCGTTCGCCGATGAATTTCGGAGGTATGCCGAAGGCGCAGTTTGTCTGCGGACTGCCCGTCGGCGAGACTGACCACAGACTAAGCGTGTAGTGTCCGCGTTTGAACCTTGTAAGACCGGAGTTCAACTCTCCGCAGGTCCACCATAACAAGCAAATACGCACAGGGTGGGCGGTGCGTATTTGACACGAACAAGTCCACCAAAAGTTCTGCCGCATATATGGGGCGCAATACGGTGTCAAACTCCGCTTGCCTCGGGTCATTTACGCCAAGTAAACTCCCCGTCGGCAATGCTCGTTTTCCTTGTCTTGCTTGCATCTCTGTGGCAGAATAGGGTAGGAGCTTGACACCGATAACTCTACCAAACGAACGGGCGGGGCAACAGCCCCGCCCGTTCGTTTGGGTTCATCTGCCTTTTTATGATATGTGTAGACATATCTCGGCGAATCGATCAACAAAAAAGCGAAAGTCTGCTTAAATCACTTGCAATTTTCGTCGAGATGATGTAAGATGAATGTAGCGTTCGCAGGCGGTTGCGCCGCGCAAGCTCCCCGCCATAATGAGGAGCGAACAACGAAATAGCATTTCATGCTTCCGTAGTTAAATGGATATAACAAGCCCCTCCTAAGGGCTAGTTATGGGTTCGATTCCCGTCGGGAGTACCACGAAAGCCCCGTGCCGTTTTTGGGACGGGGCTTTCGTTATACCGATGAGGAAGCGAACGCATGGGTTCGTCCCGCCCGCACATTCTTTTATTATCGAAGGGCGGCACGAGCGTTCCGTCTATGCTTTTCCAAAGCGTCATGCTCATAACGCGAAGTATTCCCGTCGAGAGTACCAAATTCCGCCCAAGCCGAACACGGCTTGGGCGGAATTTAAGTTCAGCGAAGCAGGGAGATATATTTAGAGCGGATGGGGCAACGCAAGCGAAAAATTCCATTAGAATACCTAATTTTTTAATAATTTCCTGCAATTTTTTATTATTTTGATAAGAATCGAAATATAAATTCATAACAGAAAAAAGGAAAAACGAAAGGGGATACATAAGCGGCGGAGATTTGCGCAAAGTAATGGTACGGAGGTAACACGATGCAAAAATTCAAGAGTGGAGATACCGTTCCGATGTCCTGCCATTATAAGGCATACGATAAGGACGGCAAGAGCCGCGATAACGAAAAGACCTATCTCGAAAAGGGCACGACCTTCCCGCCTTTGCAGCATGAGGGCGGCTATTGGGTCATGGACCACGAATAAGTGGGAAAAAGAAGAACGGCTCCCGTGCGGATCCGTTCTTTTTTCATTGAGCTGTAACCCGCATTGTTTTAAGAGAAGACCTGCCCCCGTTTACGGGGGCGGGTGGCGAGCGAAGCAAGACAGGTGGGGGCGGACACTTGGCGCTCCCTTTGAGGGGAGATGGCACGAAGTGGCAGAGGGGTTTTAATCCTTTCCACCACTGCGTGAAACAGCTGTCGCCGTAGGTGACTGATGGGGGGCAATGCCTTTCTATTCGTCATGTTGCCCCGCCCGCTCGTTCTTAATATGTCATGTTGCCCCGCCCGCTCGTTCTATGTTGCCGAAGGGCGGCACGAGGAGCGTAGCGACGAAGTAGCGAAGGCGAAGCCGTAGTCGAAACATCACCTTATTTCTAATACTGCGGTGATACTTCGACACGCCTCGTTCCTCGGCGGCTCAGTATGACATAATAAAAAAATGCGCAGGTCAGTATGACGTAATTGGAATTGCTCGCGGCTCAGTAAGAGGTAATCGGTCCTCCCGATCCTCAAAGTTCCAAAAATGTGCTCCCGTATTTGACTTTTTGGGGTGCGCGGGATAGAATGAAAAGAGAGAATATGAAAAAGAACGATTCCGACTTCATGGCTGCCATCGAAGAATACGGCGGCGATATCCTTCGATCGGAGGGCATGCAGTCCGAAAAACAGTTTTTGCAGCACGGAACGACTTCCACCTACGCGCACTCCCTCGCCGTCACGCTGACCTGCCTTCGCATCGCCGCCGTCCTGCATATGTCGAATCAAGCCACTCATAACTTCATAATCATATCTTTTGAAAAAAGAGGAAATCAGCTCTTCGGGATCGGCGGAAAGGTTCTTCTCTTCAACAAATTCAACAAAGCCTTCAAGCAAAGCACTTATTTCCGCTTCATAGCACATTGAAATGCAGGCTGCTTTGATTCGAAGGAGTAAAAGAATGGAATCAAAGCAAATAGGCAAGGACTACATTGTAGGGATGTATGTAAGGCTCAGCCGCGACGACGAGCGCGCGGGCGAATCGCTCTCCATCGAGA
>CANRDX010000019.1 GCA_947629485.1 uncultured Clostridia bacterium | reverse complement strand
CCTGCGGAGCTTGACCTCTATCTCAACGCCTTCCGCGCAGGGGATTTGTTCACGAACAGCTTCGTCTACGACGGCACCGACCAATCCATAAGGCTCGGCATCGTCGACTTCACAAACAAGAACTACATCATCCCCATGCCCACGGCGTACACCGTCACCTTCTTCTATAATCTTGAAGGGTACACGGATGAGAAGGCCGACGTCGAGGTCTACGATGTCGGCAAGTACACCCTGTTCTTCCAATTCACGGAGGCCGCAGGCGGGAACTATGTCCTGCGCAACGTCTATGCGGGTCCCACGAGCGGCGGTGCCGTACCGCTGTCGGATGAAAATTGGAGCGAGAAAAACGAGGCGCATGTCAAAGTCAACTTCGAGCTAACGCCTGCGAAGATCAACGTGTTCTTCTCCGCGAGCGACCTCAAAGACGCGGAAAAACACTTCGTCAACGAGTTCTACTACAACCGCAACGACTGGACGCGCAGTTTCGGCTCCATCTCTCTCGTCGCGGAAGAGGGCGCCGTGCCGATGGGTTCGCAGTATTCCATCGAGTATTACAGCGGCACGGTCAAGAACGGCGAAGAGGAGTGGAGTCGCACCCCCGTCACGGAGATTTACAATGTCGGCAGATACTCGGTGACCTTCCGTTTGAGCAAAGCGGAGACGGAGCACTATCCCGGTGCAAGGCACTACAACAACTTCACGATTTGCAACGTGTATGCGGGCGGCACAAACGCGGGGGACAGCGCCAAGCTCGAAAATGTGAACCTTGACAACGATCCGACGGGAAAGGACGGCTACCGCACGAGTAAAGAACCGCAGAACGATGTGTACATCACGCTTGTCTTTGATATCAAGCCCAATGTAGTTCATCTCAGCGACGTCCGCGATGTCATTTTCAACGATGCCGCGCAGGATGCGGGATTCAGCTTTGAAATGGTGGATGAGCAGGGAGCCGTTCTGCCCGAGCTTGCCCGCAAGGACTTCTCGCTCGAATATGATGTCGACGGTGACAATGCGTCGGGGAACGAGAAGATGCTGGGCGGCAAGCCCTACTTTGCCGGCGCCTACACGGTCTCCGTCACGCTCTCCGACAACTTCGTGTTCGAGAAGCCGGACGGCGAACGCACTACGTCGGGCAACTTCAAGATCACGCCCGTCGTGCTCTCCGCTTACTTAGGTTACAGGGAGGGCGACGGCATCACCGAGGGTTCGAACTCGCTGACGTACGACGGTCTGGCGCATGAGTATCAGATCTATACCAAGACGACGGCAGCCGATATCCCGCTCCGCGAAGGGCAGAACGTCTGTCAGGTGTCCGAGGCGACTTACACCGGTTGGGCGGGCAACGAGATCGATAAATCCGACGGCTACAAGAATGTGGGTACCTACACCCTCACGCTGAGCTTCTACATCCTCGCAGAGGACGGAAGTTCCACGGGCACGCCCGGCGGAAATTTCAGCTTCGGCAACGAATCTTACACCATCTCGCTCACCTATTCCATCATGGCGCGCCAGATCACGCCCGATGACGTCACCGGTATCACGAGCGGCGACCACAAGGTCTACAACGGCACGCCGCAGACCAACGGCATCAAGGTTCTCATCGAGCTTGTAAAAGGTGCAGAAAAGACGGAGCTTACGCTGTACGACAACGACACGCAAGAGGGCGATTATTCCATCTCGAACACGTCGGATATCAACGTCGGCGCGGTCACGGCCAACGTCAACGGCATGCACAACTTCTCGGGGACGGTCAACATCTCCTACCACATCGACCCCGCGAAGGTCACCGCGGAAATCGATCAAACATCGCTTCCGTACAACGCGCAGGCGCGGTCCCGTGCCTTCACGTTCTCCAACACGAGCGGCACAGCCGTGCTGCCCACGTACAACACGAACGAGGGGGTCTCCGACTACACGATCGCCTATACTTATAACGGAAAGACGGTCGCGGCGCCGCGCAATGCGGGCGTGTACACCGTCACCGTCACGCTGAAAAACTCGGCGGGCTACGGCGATTCCTCCAACTTCATGTTCGACGAGAACCTTGACGGCAGGACAAACGACACCACCGCGACCTTCACCTTCACGATCACGAAGGCGGAGATCTACCTCGCCGCCATTCCCGACGCGAGCTACACGGGCGAGCCGCTTCCCGCGAAGATCGGCTTTGTCAATGAGGCGGATCCTTCCGTCGTGCCGAGCGCATACAACGTTCTCTACGGTGAGGATCCCGAGGCGCCGACGCATGTCAAGACGGACGGCGCGTCGCGCACGCCGATCGCGTACAACGTCAAAGTGACCCTCTTCAACAAGGACGAAAACGACACCGACGCAGGCCGCGACCTCGATAACTTCGTCTTTGTCGCCCATGAAGGCGCAACGACGTACGCCTACGATACGGAAGGCGGCGCTTGGGGGCAGGAAGCCTACAAGATCACGCCTGCGGTCATCACGGGTTCGCTTTCGGTGAAGATCGAGGGCGTCGAGCATCCCGATTCCGCGAGCAACGTGTATAACGCGAAACAGCACGTGCTCGACGTCGTGTTCAGCAACGTCAGCGCAGGCTTCTCCGTCATCCCCGCAGGGACGAAGGGCGAAGTAAAGGCGACAGGGCTTGCGGCGACATACGACTTTACCGCAGACGATGAGGTGCTCTATACGCTCACCATCACGTTTGCGCCCAATTACAGCGGATTTACGACGTTCGACGGCGTTCCCGTGAATGCGGGTTCCTATCTCGTCGCCGTCGCGCTTCAATCTGCGGACTTCTCCTTCGTGGACGGCAGCGCTTCCTTCAATTGGACGTACGTGATCTCCAACGCCAAGATCGCCGCGAAGGATACGGTCGGCGATCCCGAGGGCGCCGCGACTTTCCGCCGCGAATACGTCTATGCGCCCGACAGCCCGCACGACATCAGGCTCACGGCGGAGAACTTCACCTTCGTCGAGGATGAAGCGGGCTACAACGTTGAGAACGCAACGTTCATGTTCACTTCCTGCACGGGTGCGGCGTACGAGCAGATCATGAGCGACGGAGGTCTTGCGATCGGTTATAAGCTCACAGGCGCGGGCGAATACACCGTCACCGTGTCGGTCGACGCGCCCAACCACGAGAAGTGGGATATTACGATCAGGATCACCGTGACCGCAAAGGCGATCAAGCTGCATGTCACCGCGGATGCGCACTTCGAGGCGATCTACGGTGAGGCAGATGCCTATAAGGACGAAAACGTTCTCAAACAGGTTCTGCAATTTATCCGTGAAGAAAAGATCACGGTCGAAAACATCGCGGGCACTCCCGAAGAGAAGGCGACTACGCTCCAAAACTACGGGTTTACCATCCGCATCTACACGCTCGACAATTCTTACTCGGGTGCGCACTACCTGAAAGCGGGCGGTTACGGTCTGGCGATCGGCAGCATGGAAGTCGACGGATTCGGCAACTTCGTGGTGTTCGATGGGACGGAGACCACCATATATGCGGGCACCGTCTTTACCGTGAAACCGCTCGCGATCGAAGTTGCAACAGACGACGGCATCGACGATCTGCACTACAACGGCGCCTCCCTCGTCAACGACGCCGCGAGCCATGTGGTCATCTCCAATCTCTATGAGGGTGACGACGTGTTCTTCGCAAGCGCATCCTACGGGTTCTCCGAGGGCGGAAACTTTAACAACGGCGCCGCGTTCGACCGCACCGAAGCCATCCATGTCGGCGATTATTGGGTCCACGTGTTCGGCAACGACACGGAGAACGGGCTAAGCGGCGCCGATTCCGCGAACTACATGATCGAAGTCAAGGATATGGACAGCCCGACGATCCGTTACAACGGAAAGAGCGGCGTGTATGCTGCCTTCGAGATCAAGCGCAGAGAGGTCGAACTCGCCATCGCGGATAGCACGAGCATCTACGGCGAAGCCGAGGCCGTGTACGGCACGGAGAACGCCAAGAAGTTCAACTTCTCCTATATCGACACGGTGCTCTCCGCCGACTTCGGCAGCGGCGAGAAGATGACGCAGCTTTATCGGTTCGTGCGCAACCTTCTTGCGCTGTTCGACGGCGCGGGGACCGCGAAGCTCGATCAAGCGAAGGTACCTTATCCCGGCGCGGGCAACTATATGGTCAAACTCGATCCCGAAGCGGGCAAAACCGCAGAAGGGGTTGAGGATTGGGTGCTCGGAAGCGGCAGGTTCAATTTCGATAAGGACTATATCCTCCGCATCGACGCTGCGCAGAGCGGCACCCATGTCATTGAAAAGCGCGCAATGCGCGTCTCCGTCAATGACTATTCCGACTTCTACGGCGAAGGACTCAAAGAAAACGGATTTGAAGGCAGCGAAGGAGAATGGGGCTTCAAGGCGCTCGATGAGTTCGTGGACGGCGACAGCGAGAAGGATCTCGCCATCACCATCACGCGCGACGGTGCCCAATTCACCGCGCAGGGATCGCAGACCGCCTTCCATCATTGGGTCGCCATGACGTATAAGAACGGGCTGAAACCCGATTCCATGAGCGCAAATTACGACGTCACCTTCACCGAGGATTCGGGCAACTACATCATCATGCCCCGTCCCGTCATCGTGCTCATCCACAGCCAGTCCTCCGTCTACGGAGAACCGCGGGTCGACGACCTCACGGGTTCCTCCGCTTGGGACCTCTACGGCACCAAGAACGAGCACAATATGGGTTACGCCACCAGGGAGTCGCGCGTCGAATTGCAAGTCACGCTTTCCATCGAGAGCGTCGTCAATGATACGGCTCCCGCGGGCGTGTACCAAGACGTCATCAAGGGCACCTCGGCAAATCCCAACTATAATGTGACGTTCCGCAACTGGGTCGTTACCGACGACAACAAGAACGAAGCGGGCGACCGCACGGGCGGCGATTACGAGATCATCAAGCGTACCGTCGCGATCGAGATCGGCTTCTCCGGGGCGACGTACGGCACGCCGAACCTCCGCGAAGGAATGGAGATCAGGCTCACCGCGCCCGATTATTCGCTGATCGGTTCCGATTATGTCCTGCAAAATGCAGATGACGCGCAATGGAAGTATAACTTCGACGCAGCGCGCTACACCATTCTGCCGCAGGATATCGGGTATCTCACCTTCTATCTCGGCAAGGCGGCTCCCGCCAATGCGGAGAAGCTGTACGCGACGGAGGGGGAGCATGCCATCATCGGCGTCTGGGGCTACGGCTACGACAAGGCGATGACCTTCATGAAGAGCTACGACGTGCAGTTCTCCGGGAAGTGGGAAGGCAGCGGCACAGAAGATCCCAACTATCATAAGGCGGGCGTGTTCACCGTCTCGCCGGCGGATATCTTGCAGAACCCCGATACCGTTTGGGAAGATTCCAATCTTTTCCGCCAGTACAAGGAGGGCGACAAGACGCCCGCAACCGGCTGGTACGCGATGCAGATCGGGGCAAACTACCTCATCTACGCGGGCGACTATACCGACGCTTCGCACGGTTCGCTCGAATTCGTTTCCAAGCTCTCGGATGCGACCAAGCTTGTCTACTACGTCAAGGTCGGCGACGAGATCCGCGCAACGATCACCTACTCCAAGCCTACGAACACCACGCAGGCCGAGCAGGAGGTCGAGGCGGTCGGCAATCTGTGGAACATCCACAGCGTCGGCATTTGGAATATGCAGGTCACCGTCGAAGCGGCAAACCATAATACGGCGCACTTCACCTATACCTTCGAGATCGAAGCCGTGGTCGCGAAAGTCATGCTCAATATGAACAAGTCTGCTATGGTAGAGGTGTACGGTAAGTACGAGTATATCGAGCCGGACGATCCGGATTACGCAACGGAGGTGCAAGGGCTGCCGCTTACGAGCGCACTCCATGAGTATTTGAACGAGGCGATCTTGTATGTGGACGGTCTCGCCGATGCGTATCCCGGCACGACGATCACCGATTGGATCGGTATGGTCCTCGATCATTGTTGGGTCGAGGTCGTGGACGCGGAGCTCAGCAACTCCAAGATGCTCAAGGTGGGTAACTATCACCTGCGGATCGTCGCAGAGAGCGGGTGCGGGTTCACCGTTGCCTTCGTGGACGGCACGCCCGGCGACGGTCAGGTGGATTACAGCGGTTACGATCGTCTCATCATCGAACAGAAGGAGCTGGGGATCGATTGGATCGGCACGAACGCTCCCGATTTCAATGAGAGCAAGCCCGAACTCCGCGACGGCTCCATCATCTACACTTACAGCAGCTACGATTATGATTTCGCCCCGCTGTTCACGGGCGTGGTCGCGGGCGATTCCGTGGAGGATCCCGATTTCCGTTACGACCGGGGCACCGCGACCGGTATCAAGCCCAAGAATGTCGGCGGGTACTCCGTCGTCATCACAGACCTGCTCAAAGGGGATGACGCTTCCAACTACAAGCTGCCGAAAGAGCTCACAAAGCCGCTGATCATCGAAAGGATGAAGGTCACGGTCACGCTGTTCGACCGCGAGATCACCTACGGCGACGATCACCCCGCGAGGACGGCGGGACCCATCTTCGAGCATGGCGTCAAATCCTCGGACGGCGAAGCGTGGACGTGCGACAGGCTGGGCGCAAACGATTATGTCTCCAACCTCGGCGTCACCCTCAGCTATATCGACGAGAACGGCGCTCCCATCGGCGATCATGCCGGCGCAGGCGTTTACGGGATCAGGGGAACGGCGTCCGGCTCCAACTATGATGTCGAATTCCGCAACGAAGAGGGCGACGAAGCGGATGCCGTGTTCACCATTTGGCGGTTGAACATCACGATCCACATCAACAGCTACGGCGCGGACGGCAGCATCCGTTACGGAGACGACCAGCCTACGATCGGCTTTACCGTCGACGCGGAAACTCCGATCGCGAGCTGGGACGCCATCAATGAGCTCGGCGTCACGTTTAAGGTCGGAAACGGGGACGAAAAGAACGTCGGTTCCTACTACATCCTCGGCAGCTGGACGAACAAGGACTACAATGTCACCTTCGTGGGCGATTGGAAGGACGAACTTCCCGCGGATTATCTCCGCGAAGGCGAGGACGGCGCACCCACTTCCGAGCAGCAGGGCGCAGGCGCCTATGTCATCGTACCCCGTCCGGTCACCGTCAAGATCCATACGCAGCACGGCACCTATGGCGGCCCGCTGGAGGTTCGCAGCGGCAACGATCCGACGCTCTGGACGGCGGAAGGTCTCGCAAAAGGGGATGAGGATGACCCGTATGCGGCGCTCGGCATTGAGCTTGAGGCCGCGGGCGCCCTCCTTGACAGCCAAGTGAACGCGGGAACGTACGCCGCCATCAAAGCCACCCAGACGAAGAATCTCAACAATTACGCGCTCGTCTTCCAAAACGACGATGGCGAGGAAGGGTTCGGGACGTACGTCGTCGACAGGCGGACAGTCACCATTACCGTCCACACGCAGCGCAGCGAGTATAGCGCGCAACTCGCCGACCTCGGCAATGGCGACGAGTTCTGGACGGCGGAAGGTCTCGCATCCTGGCATGAAGCGGATCCGTATGCGGCGCTCGGCATTGAGCTTGCGTACAAGGAAGACTTTACCGATCATGAGAACGCGGGAACGTACAAGGGTGCCATCATAGCCACCCCGAGAGCCGACCTCAAAAATTACACGCTCGTCTTCCAAAACGACGATGGCGAGGTTGGGTTCGGGACGTACATCGTCGACAAGGCGAACAACGACTGGCGCACGCACTTCTCGCTCGAAAGCATGAACGAAGGCGAGACGCCCGACGAAGAACTCCTGTCCGCCACCGCCAAGTTCGGTGAGGCGACCGTGAAGTACTACTACGACGAGCTTTGCACGTCGGAGGTAACGGGGGAACTCAGCTCGCTTCCGAAGGGCACATACTATGCAGAGATCAAGGTAGAAGGCACGAACAACTACTACGGGCTTCAGGAGCGCAAGGAATTCGTGGTCAACGAAAACTTCCTCGTCGTCAACGGCGGCCTCGACGTCACGCTGTATGTGTGTATCTTCGCTTCCCAATTCATCATTTTGACTTTCGCCCTCATCTTCATCCGCCGCAAAAAAGCGAAGAACGGTGAACCGAAAGAAATGAAATAAAACAGCATAAGGCAGGTAAACGCGAATGTGGAATCTCAACACTATTGAAATTTTCGGAAAGTCGGTCGACTGGTCGATGGAGACGGCGCTGTTCTGGCTGCTCATCGCACAGGTCGCGCTCATTATCTTCATGGTGGTCGTTTTTGCGATCCTCGTGCGGCGCGTGACGAAGAATCCCGCGCCCGTCGTGATCCGCGGCGAGGAGAAGGAGCGCGCGCTTGTGGGGATCGAGCTGGATACGTCGCTCGCTCCGCGCGAATTCGTGATCGGGGAGGAATTCTCCTGCGAGGGGCTGCTCATCACAGCTCACTATAACAAGGATCCCTATTCGGAGATCCTCCACGAGATCACGCTGCTCACGCCCGAAAAACTTGCGGAACTCATGCAGGACAACAAGAAGGTCGAGGATCTCGAAGGCTGCGTCGTGTATGTTCCCAAGCTCGACGAGGAGGGCAAGCCCACCGTCACGGTCTCCTATAAGGGCAAGACGGCGGTCTATGCGGTGAATGTCGTCACCGAGCGCGCCGCGGCGCCTGTTGCGGTGGCGGCGGCGGAAGAACCCAAAGAGCGCGAGCTCATCGGGATCTCCCTCGACGCTTCGATGGCGTGCCGCGAATTCAACGTGGGCGATCCGTTCAACTGCGACGGGCTTGTCGTCACGGCGAATTACAGCGAACCGCCTTACAGCGAAGTTGTCACGAACTTCGAGGTCTTTGTGCCCGATATGTCCTGCGAGGGCAAGCCCACCGTCACCGTGCGCTACGGCGAGAAAACGGCGGTCTACGTCGTTTCCGTCACCGCGAATGTCCGCCGCGAGCTTGTGCGCATCACGCTCGATACCGAACATGTACAGCGCGAATTTACGGAGGGCGGACGCTTCAATGCAGAAGGACTTGTGGTGTATGCGACGTACAGCGAGGAGCCGTGCGTGGAGGTCGTCGAAGATTATGCGGTAGACGCGCCCGACCTGTCCGTGGCGGGAGAAGCCGTTGTCGGCGTCCGCTTCGGCGGAAAGCGCGCGACGTATTCCGTCACCGTGACCGAAGCCGAGCGTCCCGCCGTGCGCGAACTCGTCGGCATCACGCTCTATACGGACAATGTCCGCAAGGAATACACCGCGGGCGACACGCTCGATACGACGGGGCTGATCGTCGTTGCGAATTACAATCTGGAACCGCTTGCCGAGGAGGTCACGGATTACGAGATTTTGCCCGTCGATATGACGCAGGTGGGCGCTCCCACCGTGCTCATCCGCTACGGCGAAAAGACGATCGGCTATCAGATCACCGTCTCTCCAGCGGCAGTCGTCATCGAGGAGACGCCCGAAGTCATCCGGATCAAGGCGGAGCCAATCGTCATTCAGGAAGAATCGTTCGAGAAGGGGACGCTCCGCTACGACAGGAGTTTCACGGCGCGCCTCATTCAGTCGGACGACGAAGTCAAGAATTGGTACACCGAACTCAAGAACGACCTGCTCTCCTATAAGAAAGTGAAAGCGCGTATGAGCTGGAAGCGCGAGAGCTTCCGCATCGGGCGCGAGACCGCCGTGCGTTTTTCCTATCGCGGCAAGACGCTCTGCGTTTACCTGCCTCTCGATCCCAAAGAATACGAGGAGACGAAATACAAGGTCGAACCCGTTGAGGACAGCGTCTCCTACGAGGATACGCCCTGCATGTACCGCATCAAGAATGCCAGGCGCGTGCGCTATGCAATGGAGCTGATTGCCGTCGTCATGGAGCGCTTCGGCACGACGAAGGACGAGAATTACGTCTCCGAGGACTTCTATGTCCCGTACGAAGGTGTCGTGGAACTCATCAACAAGGGTCTCATCAAGCGCAACATCAAGACGAAGGAGGACGAGGCGTTCTTCCGTCAGAATACGGATGCGGTGGAGGAGGAAGCCGCTCCCGCCGACGTGGAGATCGCTCCCGGCGTCATCGTGACCAGCACGGTGTTCGACGAGGAGAAGCGTCATACGCTTCCCGTGCCCGAGACCGCCGTCGAGGAACCTGCACCTGTCGAGGAGACTGCTCCCGTTGAGGACCCCGCTCCTGTTGAGGAAGTTGCTCCCGCCGAGGAACCTGTTCCTGTTGAGGAACCTATTCCCGTTGAGGAACCTGCTCCCGTCGAAGAACCCGCTCCCGTCGAAGAACCCGCTCCTGTCGAGGAGCCTGTTCCCGTCGAGGAAGTTGCGGAGGAAGTTGCATCCGCAGAGGAACCCGCCCCTGTCGAGGAACCTGTTCCCGTCGAGGAAGTTGCTCCTGTTGAGGAACCTGCCCCCGCCGAGGAACCCGCTCCCGTCGAGGAAGTTGCTCCCGCCGAGGAACCCGCTCCCGTCGAGGAAGTTGCTCCCGCCGAGGAACCCGCTCCCGTCGAGGAAGTTGCTCCCGCCGAGGAACCTGTTCCTGTTGAGGAACCTGCTTCTGTCGAGGAGCCTGTTCCCGTTGAGGAGACTGCTCCTGTTGAGGAACCCGCTCCCGTCGAGGAAGTTGCGGAGGAAGTTGCATCCGCAGAGGATGAGGAGTCCGATTCCGCGGACAGCGCGGACGGGGATGGCGAGCCGGTCAGAATGTCGATGAAAGAGCGCCGCCGTTTGAAGCGTCGTAAGCACAGATAAGCAAGCAGTGAATTGTCAAACCGAGTGCACAGTTGTTGAGATCCTGCTCAAAGAAGTTTTGGGTCCGGCGTTGAGAAGCGCCGGACTCTTTTTTCACGAAAATCTAACCCTTCAAGTATTTTCGTAGACAACCGCGCTCTTCTATGGTAAAATGATGGTAGTTCATTCGGATCTCCTGTGTTGTGGTTTGGTTTCGCACACTTTATTCTCACACAGTCCTCCATTTGAACTGCTTTTTTTCTCCCCTCACCCGTTGCACGTGATAGTATAATTCACCCGGGGTAGGGCTTCCCCCGTAAACGGGGGAAGCTGTCACCGCAGGTGACTGATGGGGGTTGGTTTCCAATTATGTCATACTGAGCTTGTCGAAGTATCACCAAAGTATTAAAATAAGGTGACCCTTCGACTACGCTCAGGGTGACGTATTTAGAATGCGCCGTGCGCGATAGACCCTTCGGCAGGCTCAGGGCGACGGCATTGCCGTCGATTTGGCAAGCCCTGTTGCCTTAATGTCTGATGAAACGAACGAGACGACGAGAAAATGAAGGCGCAACCGCTCATTTCCTCACGGAATTTCTTTTGTGTGTTTGAAAAGAAATTCGTGAACTCAAATCCCTTGCGTTAGGCGGAATTCACTTCCGCCGTGCGCGACACAATTTGGCAAGCCCTGTTGCCTTAATGTCCGATGAAACGAACGAGAGGATGAGAAAATGAAGGCATAAAAGCTCATTTCCTCACGGATTTCTTTTGTGTGTTTGAAAAGAAATTCGTGAATCCTTACGGAGGTTCCAATGAAACAAGTTAAAATCACGGTAATGCGGGTCGCTTTCTATCGAGACCTGATGGAGCGGTATGAAATGCCCATATCCGACGCGTGCGCCATGCGGGAGGGGCAGGTATTTTATTCGGAAGGGGAGAGGCCTTTCGCATTCTGTGAGAGCGCGTGGGAGACGCTTGCGCCCTTCGTGAAGGAACTCGCGCGGGGCGGCGGCAAATTCTTCGGCGATTGGATGAAGGATCCTCATTCCGCCATGATCTCCTGTAACGACGGATTCCGTCCTGTGAGTTTTCTCCTTGAAACAATGGAATAAGCGAAAACAGCCGCGCCCGACCAATATAGGTCGGGCGCGGCGATCTCTCTATTTATATCGTCATACTGCCCCGTGCGCTCTAAAATCGTCATACTGAGCCGCCGAGGAACGAGGCGTGTCGAAGTATCACATTATTCCTCATTCCGAGCGCAACGAGAGAATCCCTACTCCGTGAAAGAACTGCCTCGTTCTCCAAGAGGGGATCTGCTCCGCGCCTGCGACGCGTCGAGATGAGGAGAAAGATCTTACTTGGCGCCCCCTTTGAGGGGGAGCTGTTGAGGCGAAGCCGAGACTGAGGGGGTGTCGCTTAATCGGTACACCCCTTCCGTCATGCCGCGTGCGGCATGACACCCACCCCTCGAAGGGGTGGGCAAGACTTCTCCCACCCGTCTCACTTTGTTCGCCACCCGTCTCACGCGGGTAGAACCCCGCGTTCGGTCACCGTTCGCGCTGCAAATGCGCTCACTCACCGCAAAACGCGCACACGGCACACTGTGCCGATGTGCAGAAGTGCGTTTTGCGACCCTTAAAAAGGGGTAGGGCTTCTTGTCCGATGAAACGAACGAGAGGACAAGAAAATGAAGGCACAAAAGTCCATTCCCTCACGGGATTTTGTTTTGCGAAATTTGGACTTCGTATCAGGGGATCCTTCGACTTCGGCTTCGCCTCCGCTCAGGATGACGCGTTCTCGCAAAACAAAATTCGTGAACTTATCCGTTCTGCTCCCCCGAAGGGTTCAGCAGATCGCACAGCTTGATGAGCAGGCTGGAAACGGGGAACGCCGCGAGCACCACGCAGAGGATAAAGAGGACCTGCGGGAAGGTGAGCACGAGCTGCGCCCAGCCGTCGAACACGATGTTCCCGAGAATGGGTACGGCGAGCACGATGATGCAGAATCCGAGAGAGACGCAAAAGAGCGTGAGGCGCAGGATATTCAGCGGCTGCAAAATGCGGAAGAGCACCACCATGCCGCCGAACGTCAGCGCGAGCAGGAAGAGGGCGCTCCGCGTCGTGGGATCGGCGAAGCCGTAGTATTCGGGCAAGACGAGCGCGGCGACGTAGACCGCCATGACGCTCATGATCAGCGTGACCGCCCCGGGCACCGAGCGCGAGAGGACGTGCGGGATAAATTTCCCTTTCACGCGTTCGGAGTTGGGTTGAAGGGAGACGACGAAGGAAGGCAGCGCGGCGACGAGCATTTCAAAGAGAAGCATGTTATTCGTCGTAAAGAAGTACGGCTCGCCCAGCGAGATGCAGATGATCGCAAGCATCGTGATGAAGAGCGTCTTTGTGATATAGAGCGCCGCGCTCGACTTGATGTTGTTGATGACCCGCCGCCCCTCATAGACGACGGAGGGAAGATTCAAAAAGTTGTTGTCCATCAGAACGAGGTGGGAGACGTTTCTCGCCGCCTCCGCGCCCGAAGCCACGGAAATGGCGCAGTCCGCCTCTTTGAGGGCGAGGATATCGTTCACGCCGTCCCCCGTCATGGCGACGGTGCCGCCCTGTTTCTTGATCGCCTGTACGAGGATCGCCTTCTGCTCGGGGGTGACCCTTCCGAACACGGTATATTTGCTCGCCACGTTCTCCACTTCGAGATCGGTAAGCCCGTCCAAAGAGATGTATTGCGAGGCGTGCTTCACGCCCACCCTTCTTGCGACCTCCGCTACCGTGACGGGATTGTCGCCCGAAATGATCTTGATCTCCACGTCGTTTTCGCGGAACCACTTGATGGTGTCGGCGGCGTCGCTGCGGATATTGTCGGCGAGCGTGATGATCGCCGAGGGGCGGAGAACGGCGGGGAGGCGGTCCCCAGCGATATGGTTGGGGGAATAGGCGAGCACGAGCACGCGCAGCCCCGCCTGCGCGTATTGTTTTACGATCTTCTCGACCTTGGGCGGCATGGGGCGCAGCACGAATTCTGGCGCGCCGAACACGAAGGTGCCGATCTCGCCGAAGGAGACCGCGGAGAGCTTCCGCTTGGAGGAGAAGGGCAAGATCGCCGTGGGGGAGAGCGCGGTGGAATGGCCGAAGCGGTCTTTGAGCGCGATGGACGTCTGGTTGTTGTCGTCGAGGGCGAGGAGCATGCTGCCCATGATGTCGTCGAGGGAATAGTCGGTGAAGCTGTTCAAAAGCATGCAGTCGTTCACCGTCATTCTGCCGTCGGTGATCGTTCCCGTCTTGTCGAGGCAGAGCACGTTGACGCGCGCGAGCATTTCGAGGGAATAGAGATCCTGCACGAGGGTCTGTTTCTTTGCGAGGCGGCGTTCCCCGATCTCCATCGCGAGCGAGGTGAGAAGCATAAGCCCCGAGGGGATCATGCCGATGACGACGGCGCCCGTCTTCTGGATACACTCCGAGAGGCGTTCCCACGCGTCGATCTCGCCGCCGTTTGCGAGCATGCCCTGCCCGAGCGCGTCCCACGTGCGCCAGAACATGAGCGCCGCGATGATGATGATGAGCACGCCGATCGCGCGGATAAAGAAGCGGATGGAGTTCATGATCTCCGAATGAGGCTTCTTATATTTTTTCGCCTTCGAGGTGAGGGAGTTGAGATAGGTCGCCCCGCCGACGCGTTCCGCGCGCACGCGGCAGGAGCCGCTTGCGATGAAGGAGCCTGCAAAGAGCAGTTCCCCGGGATTCTTCTTGACGGGAATGGATTCGCCCGTCAAGAGGGACTCGTTGACCTCTACGATGCCGTCTGCCAGCTTGCAGTCGGCGGGCACCTGCTGCCCCGTTTCGAGAAGGATCACGTCGTCGAGCACGATGTCCTTTACGGGGATCTCCGTCTTGACGCCCCCGCGCATGACCTTTACGGACGAGGAGACGAGCACGGAGAGCTTGTCGATCTGCCGCTTGGCAAGGATCTCCTGCACGATCCCGATGAGCAAGTTGATGCCGAAGATACCCACAAAGAGGAACTGCGTAAAGCTCGCGCCCGCGTAGATGAGGGCGGCGGCGACGAGCACGCACAGCAGGTTGAAGAACGTGCAGATATTGCCGAGGAAAATGCTCCCGTACGACTTGGAGTATTTCTTGTTGACGTCGTTAAAGAGGTATTGGTGAAAGCGAAGCTCCACCTGCTCGTTGGTCAGTCCTTCGGCGAGGCGGGGGGAGAAGCGTTCGACTTCTTCGCCCGTCGGGATATTTTTTACGCGGCGGAAGCGCTTTTTCAGCGCCTTATGGCCGTCGTCGTTCTTTTTGACCGCGGGATTGAGCACGCGCGAGGCGAACGGGCGCTTTTTCTCGGGGCGCGCCTCCTTCGCTTCGTGCCGACGTTGTTTCTCTTTCAATGCTTACTCCTTGCCCCGCTTGCGCGGGGAATGGCATTCGCCGCCCTGTCGCGGGCGGCCGTTCCTATCTATTATTATAGCGGGTGCGCGCGGAAAAGTCAATGAAAGCGTTGCCTTTCGGTGCGAAAAGGTGTATAATAGGGAAAAGGAAGGTAGAAAAATGATTGATATCGCACTCCTGCGCACCCAACCCGATCTCGTGCGCGGGAACATCGAGAAAAAGTTCCAACATCATAAACTTCCGCTCGTAGACGAGGCGCTCTCGCTCGACGCAAAGCGCCGCGCGTTGCAGACGGAGGGGGACGTTCTTCGCGCCTCCCGCAACGCGCTCTCCAAGCAGATCGGCGTTTTCATGCGCGAAAAGAAGCAGGCGGAGGCGGAAGCGGCGAAGGCGGAAGTCGCCAAGAACGCAGAACGGCTCGCCGCGATCGAGAGGGAGACAGAGGAAGTCGAGGCGGAATTAAAGCGCGTGATGATGCGCATTCCCAACATCATTTCCCCCGAAACGCCCATCGGGAAGGACGATTCGGAGAACGTGGAGGGGCAGCGTTTCCTCGAACCCAAGATCCCCGAATTTGAAATTCCCTACCATGTCGAGATCCTCGAACGGTTGGGCGGCGCGGATATCGACAGCGCCCGCAGGACAAGCGGTCAGGGATTTTACTATCTCACGGGGGACGTCGCGCGCCTTCACTCCGCCGTCCTCGCCTATGCGCGCGATTTCATGATCGACAAGGGCTTCACCTACTGCATCCCTCCCTTCATGATCCGCTCCGACGTCGTCTCTGGCGTGATGAGCTTCGAGGAGATGGACGGCATGATGTACAAGATCGAAGGAGAGGACCTCTACCTCATCGGCACGAGCGAGCACTCCATGATCGGAAGATTCATGAACACCACGCTCTCCGAGCGCGATCTGCCCTTGAAACTTACGAGCTATTCCCCCTGTTTCAGGAAGGAGAAGGGCGCGCACGGCATCGAGGAGCGCGGGATCTACCGCATCCACCAATTCGAAAAGCAGGAGATGATCGTCATCTGCAAGCCCGAGGAAAGCGCGGGCTGGTACGAGAAGATGTGGCAGTACACCGTCGAGCTGTTCGTCTCGATGGGGATCCCCGTGCGGACGCTCGAATGCTGTTCGGGCGACCTCGCCGATCTCAAATACCGCAGCGTAGACGTCGAGGCATGGTCGCCGCGCCAAAAGAAGTATTTCGAGGTGGGTTCCTGCTCCAACCTCACCGACGCGCAGGCGCGCCGTTTGGGGATCCGCTACAAGGGCGAGGGGGGAACGAAGTATGCGCACACCCTCAACAACACGGTGGTGGCGCCGCCGCGCATGCTCATCGCCTTCCTCGAAAATCATCTTCGCGCCGACGGGGGCGTGGATATCCCCGAACCGCTCCGCCCCTACATGGGCGGCAAGTGCGAGATCCTTCCCAAAAAATAAGGAGGTCCGCCCCTTCCCGATGAATGAAAGGAATCGTGCGAACCCGCTATGAAATACGTTTTTTTCGATATCGAATGCGCCTGCGTTTATAAAAACGTGGCGAAGATCTGCGCCTTCGGATACGTCGTCACCGACGAGGCGTTCCGCGTCCTTGCCCGCGAGGACATTCTGATGGATCCGAGGGGGAAATTCCACCTCACCGACCGAAAGGGCGGCGAGGGATTGGTGCTTCCCTATTCGTATGAGGATTTCAAAAAATATCCGCCCTTTCCCGCCGCCTATGCGCGGATCAGGGCGCTCCTTGAAGATCGGGACGCCGTCGTGCTCGGCCATGCGACGATCAACGACGTGAGCTATCTCAATTTGGAGACGCGCCGCTACAAGCTGCCCTCCTTGAAGTTTGAATTTCACGACACGCAATTTTTCTGGATGAACGCGACGGGCGATTTCTCCCGTCAGGTCGGTTTGGGCGCTATGGCGGAGGAGCTTGGCGTGGATTTCACGCCCCATCGCGCCGTAGACGACGCCTACGCCACCATGCGCGTGTGCGAGGCGTTCTGCGAACGCGAGGGCTGCGGCGTGAAGGAGCTGATCGCGCGCTACGGGATCCGCGGCGGAAGGATCGCGGGCGGGAAGATCTCGCCCCCCTCTTCTACGGGGCAGAAGAACTACTATATCGCGCGCGAAAAGGAGCGCGAGATCTATCACAAAAAGCACGAGGAGTTCTACCGCTACGTCAATAAATATATGCACCGCCGCAAGAAGGGGGGCGCGCTCGAAGGCAAGGTATTCTGTTTTGCGAAGGACGTGGAGATCGACGTACCCATGTCTGTGAAGCTGGTCGCAAACATCTTCAATTCGGGCGGAAGATACACCTCGCACCCCGCGGAATGCAACGTGTATATCGCGCGCGGACAGGGCGGCATGCGCTTTGAAAGCGCGATGAAGAGCGGCGCGGCGTTCATTCCTCTGGAATCTCTGAAAGAAAGTTTGGAAGGCGTATGAATCTGCCCGAAGCATATCTGAAACGCATGAAAGAGAGGCTGGGAACGGAGTTCCCCGCCTTTTTGCGATCTTACGAAACGCCGCCGCGCAAGGGATTGCGCGTGAACACGCTGAAAATTCCGTCGGAGGAATTTTTCCGCCGCGCGCCCTTCCCGCTCGGGGAACAGGTGGGGGGCGATCCCGCCTGCGTGTATGTCGGCGAGGAAAAACCGGGGGCGGATCCCTACCACTTCGCGGGGCTTTACTATGTGCAGGAGCCTTCGGCGATGAAAGTGGGGGATCTTGCGGGCGCATGTAAAAAGGAGCGCGTGCTCGATCTGTGCGCCGCGCCCGGGGGCAAGACGACGCATATCGCCGCGCTAATGGCGGGGAGGGGCGTGCTCGTCGCCAATGAGATCGACGGCGCGCGGGCGAAAATTTTATCGCAGAACGTGGAGCGCATGGGGATCGCGAACTGCGCCGTAACATGCGCTTCGTCCGAAGCGCTTGCCGTGCGCTTCCCGTCTTATTTCGACCTCATATTGGTAGACGCCCCCTGTTCTGGCGAGGGCATGTTCAAGAAAGAGCCGAACGCCGTTCCCGAATGGAGCGAGGAGAACGTCGCGCGGTGCGCGGCGCGGCAAAGGGGCATTCTCGACGACGCGGCAACCATGCTCGCGGGCGGCGGGCGTCTCCTCTATTCCACCTGCACGTTCGCCGAGGAAGAGGACGAGTGGCAGATCAGGGATTTTTTGAACCGTCAACCCGAATTTTCCCTTGCAAAGATGCAAAAACTCTACCCGCACACCTTCCGCGGCGAGGGGCACTTCTGCGCCCTGTTGGAAAAGAGGGAGGGGGAAACGCTGCGCGCGAAGCCGTATCCCGTCCGCCGCGACCGCGCCGCGGAAGCGGCGTTTGCGGCGTTTGCGGAGGAATTTTTCACAGAGCCGCCGCAGGGGGAGATCACCGTCCTTGACGACGGAAGAATGTATCTCGTGCCCGCGGGCATGCCCGATCTTTCGTTCGTGCGGCTCGTGCGGCTGGGCGTGGAGTTGGGCGAATGGGACGGCAAGATCTTCAAGCCCGCGCACGCGCTCGCGATGGCGTTCGGCGCAGGCGCGAAAAGGCAGGTGCGCCTTTCCCGCGAAGAGGCGAAAAGGTATCTGCGCGGCGAGGCTGTGGAAGGGGACGAAAGGAAGGGCTGGCGCGCCGTCTGTGTGGAAGAATTTCCGCTCGGCCTCGGCAAATGTGTAGACGGCGTCGTCAAAAACTATCTGCCGAAGGGTCTGCGCCTCCTGAAATGACCATGCAAAGGCTGGAAGCCTTTTATATTATGTCATACTGTCCCCCCCCCTTGCCCACCCCTTTGAGGGGTGGGTGTCGCCTTCGGCGACGGAAGGGGTGTTATTCTAAAATCGTCATACTGCCCCGCCCGCACGTTCCATTTTGTCGAAGGGCGGCACGTCCCGACCGATATTTCTATTTGCGCACTAAGGTCGGCACGAGCCGTAGGTGAAGTAGCGCCAACGGCGCGAAGTAGCGAAGTCGAAGTATCACCTTATTCTTGCTGTCCCTTTTAGGGAAAGTACCCGCGAAGCGGGGGAAGGGGTTATAACCCCTCTGTCTCGGCTACGCCTCGACATCTCCCCTTGCAGGGGCGACAAGGAATAACCCCCACCTGTCTCGCTACGCTCGACACCCTCCCCCGCAGGGGTAGGGCTTCCCCCTTCCAAAGGGGGAGGCTCCGCCGTCAGGCGGTGGTGGGGGTTGGGCTTTTCTGATCACGTCATACTTTCGCCCTGCGCCGCAGTAAGAAAATATCCCCGCACATCGGCGGGGATATTTCATGTTTGTTCATTCGATCTCGATCAAGTTGTTTTCGGGGACGCGCTTGGGCTGTTCCTTCGGCAGCGTGAGGCAGAGAATGCCGTTTTCGTATTTGGCTTTGATCTGTTCCCGCGTGATCTCCGCGCCGACGTAGTAGCTCCTCGAAGTGCTCTCGCGGATCTCCCTGCGGAGATATTTCTTGCCGCTTTCCTCCTTCTCGTGCTTGGCGGCGCTGACGGTGAGATACCCGTTTTCCAGCGTTACCCTGATCTCGTCCTTTCCGTAGCCGGGGAGTTCGAGATCCAGCTCGTAGGCGTTTTCCGTCTCCTTGATGTCCGTTCTGAGTTCTTTGGTCTCCTCGAAGAACATCGGCTTAAAGAAGTCGTCGAACACATCGAAGAGGTCGTAGTTGTTTCTTGTCTGTAATTCCTTTTTCATGATCCATTCTCCTTTTTATATGAAGATCTCGCGCGGGAGGCTGCGGTGGTCGGGGTAAGGCGGCGGGGGGGGGTGCAGCGCCCCTGCCTCAACTTAGACCGTCGGCGCCTCGCTTCCTTTGTTCATCTTATTTATACCGCAAAAAAGGAGTTTTCAAACATTGTCCGAAAAAAATCAAAGCGGGGGCGGCGAATGCCGCTCCCGCTTTCCGGTCGTTCTTATTCGTTGTAAGGATCGTTCTCGTCCTTCTCCTCGGGCGCCTTTTCGGGGGCGGGTTCCGAAGACGTTTCCGCGCGCTTTTCTTTGACGGGGCGGCGGGCCTTCGGCGCCTTTACCTTCACGCTCTTTCTGCGCTTGCTCCACAGCCTGCGCACGATGAGCGCGACGATGGTGAGAACGAGCGCCGCGACGAGGAGCGCAGAGGCGAGGTAGAGCCAGACGTTGCCGCCCGTCTCATCGGTATCCGTGCTGTCGGAACTGCCGCTGTCGCTCTCCGAATCATCGGGAAGGGTATCCGCCTCCACGGTCTGTTCATTCTCGGCATAGCTCAAAAACAGCTGGTACGAGGGCTGGCCTTCGAGCAGCGAGCCGTCGAGATCCTCGAAGCGAAGGTAGACGAGCGTCTCCGTCTTTTCGGACTGCACATAGGAGTTCCACGGGTCGATGCCGCTGTCGTCCGTATCCTTGTCGTAGCGGAGATAGTCGGGCGAATCGTAGAAGGTGAAGGTGTAATACGTCGCATAGTCTGCGGGAAGGTTGTCCTTTTCGCCGAGGTAGCCCTCCGCACCGGGCCGTTTGCCCTCGTTGAGTTTTTCTTTGAGTGCGGAGACCGCGGCGTCGCGCTCGCCCGCATAGTCCGAAGTGGAAGCCGTGGAGCAGCGGTCGAAGAACACATAGCTCTTCGCGGGGATCCCGTCCGTGTCGTTGTCGCGGTCGCCCGCCCACAGTTCGAGGCGGTAATCCTTCGCTTCGTTGCCAGTCTGGATATAGAAGCTGACGTTGATCCAGCTGCCCGCGGACGCCTTGCTGCCGTCGATCTCGATGAGCGTCTTGCGCGCTTCGAGGCCGCCGTAGCGCACGAAGTCGTTGTCCGTCCCGTAAGGGAGCTGTTCCACGGGGCAGCGGTAGGTGTAATTTCCTTCCTCGCCGTCGCGGTATGCGTAGTAGGTGCTGTTGCCGTCCTCGCCGATCACGCCGTAGAAGGCGATTTTGTTGGACTTCGTGACGAGGTTGTCCTCGCCCTTCGTCTCATTTTTGTCGTGCTCGTAGGAGAGCAGGTTGGCATAATACGTTCCGTCGGTCTCGCCCGCCTTCGTATAGAGGCCGTTGCTTTGGAGATAGTACGCAACGCCCGTCTTTTCGTCGTAGTCGTCCGCCGTCGGATCGCCGTGGACGATGTTTCCGTCGTCGTCGTACCAATAGGTGACGGTGGGAAGGGTGGAGACGAGCGTATCGGTGTAGCCCGCCGCGGGATCGGAGACGTCGATGAGATACAGATACGCCTTCGCGTTCGAGGAGAGCTTCACGCGCAGGGAGACGAGCGTCGTCGTATTTGTCCCGAAGCTCATCTTTCCCGAGGTGTAGCCGTACGAGGGCGCGGCCTTTTCGCCTGCATTGTAGATGACGAGGGGCTGGTAGGCGGGATCGCTGACGGAGTTGTTGCCGAAGATCGTCGTCCACCATGCGTCGTCGGCGGGATTTTGGAAGAGACCGGAGAGCGCCTTCTGCCAATCTGCGCCGTTTGTACGATACTCTTCTTCGTATTTCTTGGCGAGCAGTCCCGTGTAGACGTTGTAGTCTTTGATGAGCTCTTCGAGGTTGGGATTCTTCACGCCGTCCGTCGCGAGCACGTTGCTGCCCGCAAGCACGCCGTTGTAGTTGGAGGGGATCGCAAGCCCTTCTTCGAGGGTGTTGCCGCTTGCGGAAGCGGTATCGAAGCGGGAGGCGTCCTCAACGGCGGCGGTGAGGGAAACTTTCTGCGAGTAGCTGCTCGCGCCGCTCGAAGCGTATTCGTACTGCGTCTTGGTCAGACTGCACGTCTGGAAGTTGGCGAACGCGGCGTAGCCGTCGCTGTAATCGCTCCTCGAAGAACTTGCGATCGAGGTGGGGCCGTAGGTGAGTTCGATGTGGAAGGTCTTTGCGGTCTTGGTGTCGTTCTCGATGAAGAAGAAGCACTGCACCCAGCCGTCGTAGATATCCTTCACGTCGTCGTCGATGTCCACCGTGGGAACGTCCAACGAGTTGAAGGGCGTGATGGTGGGGGAGCTTGTGCTCTTGCCGGTCTCCTCCACGAGGATAGCGCCGCCGCCCATTTTGCCGTCGCGGATGTCGCTGGTCTTGACGAAGAAGGAGATGAGAAGGCGCTCGTGCGCTTCAACGCGTTGCTCGGGAAGTTTTGCGGTGTACGCCGCGCCGTTGACGGAGAGGAGCATCACGATGTCCCCGCCGAACAGGGGATCCGTCCCTTCAAACGCCTTGAAGTCGTCATTCAGAATGGTGCGGAGATATCCGTTATTTGCCGCTTGGGTTTTGAGTTCGCCGTAGGTGAATTTTCCGACGACGTTTTCATCCTCGCCTCTGGAATCGTCGAGCGAAGGATACTTCTTTGCCGAAGTGTAGATATTGCTGCCCGATCTCTCTACGGTAAGCCCGACGTCGGAGTCGTTGTCAACTTCGGTGATGTCATAGGGGTCGAAATCCGCTTTGAGGTCGATCGCATAGACGTAGTTGTCCTTGAAGTCGCCCGAATGCTCGTCGGTGGCGCTGAATTTCTTCGCGTCGCCCGAATCTTCGAGCGTGCAGAGCGTCGTCCCGGGGGAAAGCCCTTCCGTCGCGTCCTCAAACGCCGCTTCGTCGATGATCTTGCAGGTCACGTCGTCGAAGAGCGCAACGCCGTCCACGGCGTAGTAGCGGTCGTCCGAGGTGCCCTGCCCAAGCCCGAGCACGATGCGGAAGGTCGTCGTCGCGAAGGTGTTGGCGCGGATATACACGGTATATTTCTGCCAGCCGTTGTGCTCTTCGGCGGCAGCTTCGTCTTTTTCGGTGATGATGTTCTTGATCTGCATATCGCCGACGTCGTTGCCGCCGACGGTCTGCTTGACGCCGATGTAGGCGCCTGCGCCCTTCGTCACCTTGATGTCGTTTTCATCGTCGCTCTCGCTGGCGTTCTCGGTGCTGAAATGGTAGAGGCTCATCGTCTTGACCCAGACGGAGACCTCCGCCGCCGTGCCCGCGTTGAGCGTGATGGTGGTGCCGGAAGTATAGGACTGCGCCGTACCGCGGGTGTATTCCGAAGTGCGGTGGTTGTGGATCATCAGAACGCCTGTTTCGGGCGTCTTTTCATTGCCGTCCGCGTCCTCTTCTTCGAGTTTCGCGTCGTCGTAGAGTTTCAGCTCGGTGCCGACCTCGGTGGCGAGATCCTTCACGTCCTTGAAGGAGATGCCGTATTTGTAGTCGTCGTACAGCTCGAAAGCGCTCGAAGAGGAGATCCCGTAGAAATCGTAGAATTCGAGGCGGTCGTAGATGCTCGCTTCGTCCCAATGCTCGACGGCGCTGTTCGCAACGGAGGTGGAGAGGGTGCCGCTCTTGACGGGCACCGTGTTGCCTTCGTCGTCCGTCGTGTTGCGTTCGCTCTCGGGAATGAGGGAGTAGGAGGACTTCGTGAGGCTCGTCCACTCGTCGGCGTTCACGATACCCGAGGCGGCGTTGGAGGAAGGCGAACCGGAGGAGAACGTCCAGCTCGTGGGCGCGTTGATGAGATCGCGCCGCTCCGTCTTTTCCTTCTTCGTCATATCGTTGAAGAATTCAAAGTTTCCGTTTTTGATGACCTGCGTATCGGCGGGAAGGGGGGGGAGTTCCTCCTCTTCGTTGTTGTTTTCCGATGTCCCGGCGCATGCGGAGAAGATCCCCATGCCGAGCGTGACGGAGAGCGCGGCGCACATAACGCCTACAAGACGTTTTTTCCGCTGTTTAGAATCAAAAAATCTTGCCATATTTTACACCTTTTACGCAAAGCGCCTTCCGCAAGGGCGAGCGCCTCGTATTTTAGTCTTTCGGACTGCGTGCGGGAAAGACCCCGCGGCGCAGAGATCACTGGTCTCTATTTTAATATAATAAGACGAAACTTGCAAGCACTTTCGCGCGGAATCCGCAAAAAAAGGGGAAACTTTTTTTCAATTTACACAAACTTCCGAAAAAAGGGAGAAGGGGGCGGACGATCATGGCGGGAAAATTCAATGCGGCGTATCTTTTCGGCGGCGCCGCGGTGGGAGCGGCAAACGGACTGTTCGGCGGCGGAGGGGGAATGATCGCCGTGCCCGTGCTCCGTGCGGCGGGAAAAGAGGCGCGCGCTTCGCATGCAACGGCGATCGCCGTCATTCTGCCCGCCTGCGTTTTGAGCGGGGCGGTCTATTTTTTCTGCGGGCTTGTGCCCCTTCATATCCTGCTCCCCGTCGCGATCGGCGTCGCCGCGGGAGGGTATTTCGGCGCCAAGCTCCTTCCCCGCGTCTCGGGGCGGACCGTCTCCCTCTTGTTTGCCTTCCTCATGATCGCGGCGGGGGTGAAACTGATCGTATAATGTCCTTCCTCGTCTACCTTCTCTGCGGCGTTTTCGGGGGCTTACTCGGGGGCATGGGTATGGGCGGCGGCACGGCGCTCATTCCCCTCCTCGTCTTTTGCGGGGTGAAACAGACGGCGGCGCAGGGGATCAATCTCCTCTCGTTCATCCCCATGTCCGCGCTCGCGCTCGCCGTGCATGCCCGAAGCGGACTGCTCGAAAAGAAGGGGCTTTTGCAGCTCATAACGCCCGCGCTGCTCTTTTCCGTATTCTTTTCCCTGCTCGCCGCCGCCCTGCCCGCCGCCGCGCTCAAAAAGGGCTTCGGCGCCTTCCTCATTCTGCTCTCTTTTTTCCAATTCCGAGCCGCTTTTCGGGCGAAAAGCGGGGAAAAATGCCCGAAAAAAGTTTTCGGGAGAAAAAAATATTTTCCAAAAGGGTATGGACAAAGCCCTTGACCTATGTTAAAATAGTGCAGTAAATTAAAATAGGGTAGTTTACGGAGTTACTGCGCGGGGACGGTGCGCAAGCCTCTGGCAAGGACGGAATGACATGGAAAAAATCGGCATCATAGACTTAGGCTCGAACTCTGCGCGGCTCGTCATCGTCGATATGTTCGGCGACGGCCATTTTATGGTGGCAGACGAACTGAAAGAGAGCGTCCGTCTCGGGCAGGATATGGATAGGGACGGGTTTTTGAAGCCTCAAAGGGTGGCGGAGACCATTCGCACTTTGAAGATGTTCAAACGCCTCTGCGACGCTTCGGGCGTGGAGCAGATCATCGCCGTGGCAACGGCGGCGGTGCGCCGCGCCAAAAATCAGCGTTCTTTCCTCGACGAGATACAGGCGACCTGCGGGATCCGCGTCAACGTGCTCTCCGAAGAGGAGGAGGCGACGCTCGTCTACCGCGGCGTCATCAACTCTATGGAGATCCCGAAGGGGATCATTCTCGAAATCGGCGGGGGGAGCACCAAAGTCATCTACTACAACCGCCGCAGTATTCTCAATTTCGTCACCCTTCCCTTCGGCGCGGTCACGCTCACCGATCTTTTCGCGGAGGACGGCGTCTCGCCCGAGGAACAGACGGCGAAGATCGGCGAGTTCTTCACCGAGCAGTTCAAAAAGATCGAATGGCTCGCTTCGGTGGAACCGGATACCCAGATGATCGGCGTGGGCGGCTCCTTCCGCAATCTCTACAAGATCAACAGCATCATTCGCAAATATCCCCTCAACATCGTGCACAACTACCAGTTCACGGTGGAAGATTTCAACGCCGTCTACGAGATGGTGCGCGTGCTCGACGTGGAGAAGCGCAAGCGCATCCGCGGGCTGTCTCCCGCGCGGGCGGACATCATGCCCGCCGCCCTTGCGATCATCAAGGCGTTCACCGACTATCTTCACATCGAGAGCTTCACCATCGGCGGGTGCGGGCTTCGCGAGGGGCTGATGTTCAACTACGCCATTCCGCTCACGGTGGAGCGTCCCATTTCCGATGTGCTCTCCTACTCTCTCTCCACGCTGGTGAAATACTACGGGTGCGATGAGAAGCATGTGGAACACGTCGTTCATCTCGCCATTCAGCTGTTCAAGCAGCTGCGCGTGCTGCACAAGTTCCCGCGCATCTATCTCAAAGTGCTCAAAATCGCGGCGAGCCTGCACGACTGCGGCCTGCGCGTACGGTACTACGGCCATCAGCGGCACAGCCGCTATCTCATTCTCAATTCGGGGATCTACGGGGCGACGCACCGCGAGATCGTGCTTGCGGCGTTCGTCGCGGGCTGTCACAGAAAGGAGGACGTCTCCCCCGCGGATTGGAACCGCTACAAGGATATCGTGACGGAAGAAGATCTGGATATCGTCAAAAAGCTCGGCGTCCTGCTCCGCATTGCGGAGTGCCTCGACAGAACGGGGCTTGGCATGGTCGCGGGGCTGAACTGCGACGTTTTGGGCGATTCCGTGATCATGAAGACGGAGCTTGCGGGCGACGCTTCCCTCGAAATCAGGCAGGCGATGGCGGCGGGGGCGGAATTCAAGCGCGCCTTCAAGAAGAATTTGGAGATCCTTTGAAATAGCGCTTCTATGTTGATCCTTGCAAGCAATTCCCCGCGCAGAAGAGAACTTCTCGCGCAGCTCGGTTTCTCCTTTGCCGTAGAGCCGTCGCGCTTCGAGGAGTGCGCGGCGGGGCTTTCCGCCCGCGAGACGGCGGCGCGGTTTGCGCGCGGGAAGGCGGAAGAAGTGCTTTCGCGCTTTCCCGGGGCGCGCGTGCTCGGCGCGGACACCGTCGTCGCGCTCGAAGGCGAGATCTTCGGAAAACCCGCCTCTTCTGAGGACGCAAAGCGCATGCTCCGCGCCCTCTCGGGCAAGACGCATTCCGTGTTTACGGGGGTGTGTCTTGCGGACATGGGTGGCAGAAAAGAGCTTGTCGTTGAGTCCCGCGTGACGTTTTATGCGCTCAGCGAAGCGCTCATAGAAGAATATGTAAAAACGGGTAGCTCGCTCGACAAGGCGGGCGCCTACGGGATACAGGATGGATTTCCGCTCGTCGAGCGGTGCGAGGGGAGTTTTACGAACGTCGTCGGTCTCCCCGTCGAAGAAGTCCGCGCCCTGCTCGAAGGGGCGCCGGGAGGAAACAAATGTTAAAACTTGCCATTGATTTCGGCTCATCCGTCACGAAGATTTTCAGGATCGGCAGCGGGATCGTGCTCTTTGAAGCGACCGCAGTGACCGTCTCGCGCGAGACGGGCGAGATCCGCGCCTACGGCAACGAGGCAAAGCGGCTGCTCGGCAAGACCGCCGAGGCGACGGACGTCATCTTTCCCGTTTACGAGGGGGAGATCGTAGACGAACCGCGCGCGGGCGCGCTGCTCGAATATTTTCTCGCAAAAGTCAGCCGCCGCACGTTCGGCGGGATCGAGGCGGTATTCTGCGTGCCCTGCGGCTGCCCGCTCTCCTCGCGCGAGGCGTACTACCGCGTCGCGAAGGCGGCGGGGATCTCCCGCGTGAACTTTGCCGAGACGCCCTTCCTCGTGGCGCTCGGGCAGGATGTTCCGCTCTCGGAATCCAACCCCGTGTTCGCGCTGGATCTCGGCGCGGGGAAGACTTCGGCGGCTGTTTTTTCCCTCGACGGGATCATCGCGGGCGTCACGATGTATGTGGGCGGAAGCAATATGGACGTCCATATCATCGACCATATCGCCGACCTCTACAATTTGAAGATCGGGATCCTCTCGGCGGAAAAGCTCAAAACGACGGTGGGGAGCCTCATCGAAAACGATTTGCAGACCACCATCGTCAACGGAAGGGACATCACGACGGGCAAACCGCGCTCCGTCGCCGTCACTTCGGAGGATATCCTCTTCCCCATCCGCGTCTATGTGGATAAGATCATCGAGTACGCCGAGCTGGTGTTGAGGAAACTTCCCGCGGAAGTCTCGGCGGCGATGTGCAAGAACGGCGTGTTCCTCGCCGGCGGCGTGTGCGGGCTTGCGGGCTTTGCAGACTATGTCGCGGAAAAGCTCCAAATGGAAGCGCATCTTGCAAGCGACGTGCACACGGCGGTCATTCTCGGCGGCGGAAGGGTGATCGGCAGCGGCGCGCTGATGAAGAAGATCTGCATGGAATAAAAATTTTGCTCTTTCAGGGGACGGTGCACGCCGTCTCTTTTTTTGTAATTTTTTTGGAGCTGCCGTAAAGCGCGCCTGAAAATTTGTAATAAAATTTTATGACAAACGCTTGACTTTTCACAATGAATCTATTACACTTGAAACGATAGCGGCAAGAGCCGCCGATACGGAGATACTTTATTTATGCGCAAATCGAAAAAGATCGCCCTGATTTTCATATCGGGTGCGCTCGCGGCCACCTGCGCGGCGGGAATGGCGGCGTGCGGCAAGGAGATCCCGCTCGGCGAAAGCGGCGCTTCGTCGACGCTCGTCACAAGCAAATCGCCCGAAGATCTCACGCCGGAGGATACGCTATACGCCTTCTTGCAGAAACAGAGCGAACTGCAAAGCTATATGATCACGGCCGAGGGGACGGCGGTCGCCAGTCTCGCGGGCTATAAACAGGATATTCACAACATCACCTATAAGAACGGGGAGGACTTCTTAAATCAAGCAAGCTCCAATTCCGCGCTCGTGAAGATGAAGCACCAATCCTTCTCGAAGGGCGGCAAGGTCGTCTACCGCAACAGTTTCGACGGGGAGATGAAGGTCGCCGATAAAGAGGACTATAAGAAGATCTACGGGTTTACGGCGGATGAAGTGACCCTCGGGGGATTTATCATCAACCCCAAGACGCTCCGCTATGCCGAACTCGAAAGCGCGGTGGGGGATACCCTTACATATCACTTCCGTCTTGCGGGCGACCAATCGGTGGAAAACGGCTCGGCGACGGAATCGGCGACGACGGGCATCCGTCTGCAATCAAAGGCGTACGGCTCCCTCGACATTCTCCCGGGCTATTCCGATATCGATATGCGCCTTACGATCAAGAAGGATTGGACGCCCGTCTCCTACGTCTCGACCTGCTCCTACACCGCGAGAAAGATATTCGATATGAGCGTGAAGCAGACGATCACCTCTACCTATTCCAACGTCAATGAGAAGGTGGAGATCCCGAGCGTTTCAGAGTTCAACCAAAAACTCGGCACGACGCCCTCCGAGCCGGTGATCCCCGAGAAGATCGCCGATCCTCTCATGCAGATCGCGGCGGCGCTCGGAAGCACCCTCGACGAAGAAAATAGGATCTCCTTGCCCGTTTCGGTCGGGCTCGGCGCATTCGGCGCGAAGAAAGATCTTTCGGGCGAGCTTTCGCTCAAACTGCGGAAAGAGGCTTTGGAGACCGGCGATCTCAAAGATGCCTTCTCCATGCGTTTCGATCTCTCCCTTGCGGACATGCCCCTCATCTCGAAGCTCGCAAACACCCTCACGGTGCGCTATCAGGGGGACGGATTGCTCCTTCTGATGCTCGGAAACCGCACGGAGGACAAAACGGCATACCTCTATACCTATCCCGTCGACCTGAGCGGCGCCCTTTCTTCCCTCACGGGAGAGGGAACAGAGGGGTTCATCGCGGACATGGGTAATCTGTTTTCCGCTGAAAAGACGGAAGCGGGCTATACCGTCTCCCTCAAAGAGGAGGCCGTTTCAAAGCTCAATACCGCCTTCCGCGGCCTATTGGAAGGTTTCGCGCAGAGGATCGGCGATACCCACGGATACATTCTCTCCCTTCTCGGGGCAAACTTCACCGAAGTCGCCGCGCAACTTTCTGTCAAGACGGAAGGGGATGCGGAGAAGATCTCCGCCCTCTCCTTCGATCTTGCGGGCACGCTCGAAAATGTCACGGCGGGCGAAAAGATCGACGTCTCCCTCGATACGAAACTCGTCAACGGCGCAATTACAAGGCCGTTTACGGGCGACCTCGATATCCGTTTGAACCCTGCGGCGATTTGGGCGGGCGATTACTACGCGATCGCAAAGGCGCATCTGCATCTCGACCTCACGCCCGCTTCCAGTCTCATCATGTTGATCGGAATGGTCGGCGGTATGATTCCGGATCTTCCTTCTTGGCTCAACGCAGAGCTTTCGAGCCTCGATCTTTACTACACGGGCGACGGCATCCTCACGCTCGCCTTCAACAATGCGGCGGGGCTTCACATGGGCATGACCGAAGTAGACCTTAAGAGTCTGCTTTCGGACGGGCTTCCCTCCATTCCCGGTCTCGGCGGCGAAGGGCAGACGGGACTTCCCCAATTCACCCTCGAAGTGAAGGAAAACGGTATTCGCTTCGCCCTCGGAGAGAAAATCGTCTCCGCACTCGCTAATGCATATAACGGTCTCGTCCAATCGTTGGTCGAAAAAGCGACGGCAAACGATCCAACCGGTTTCGCAGAAGGCATCATCGGAGGTTGGCTCGGCGGTGACATTACGGGCGTGGAATTCTTCCTCGGCAAGACTGAGGAAGGCAAGCTCACGTTCGACTTCGCGGTCTATGCGACCTATCAAAACGCCGACTACGAGGAAGAAAACGGTCGCTTCATCGGCCTTACCCTTACCCACAAGGAAGAACTTACGGTTGAGGAAAGTGCAGACCTTGTCGCGGACAAGGCAGTTGGCGACCTTAAAGCGGCGAACGAAAAGGCAACGGGATATGCGGAGAAATTGCAGGAGCTCATCGACGGCATGGACGTCACCGAAGCCGGTTACGAGCAATACGTCGAAGCCGTCACCGCCCTGCAAAACGAAATCAACGGACAGGATCCCGCGGTGAAAACGCTCATGTTCAACAACTCCTATCTCGCTGAAATGACCGTCGGCGAAGAAAAGTCCACCGTTCTCCTCTTCACCGCGGAACAATATCACAACCGCGCGGAGGCGTTCAAGACGGCGGTGCAGGCCATCATGGTGGACTCCCCCGAAACCGACTGGGACGCCCTCAATGCCCTCTACGACAATGCGGCCACCGTCTCGACCATTCAAGTTCCCGCGGTCAAGGAAAGCGTGATCCTCGAAACCGCGGTCGGCGACAATACGATCCAAACCTACCTCGCAAAGCGCGCGGCGCACGAAACGAAGGTCGCAGAGAAGCTGACAGCGGATATCGCCGAAGCCGAGGCGGAGTTCAAACAGGCAGCCGACCGCAAGGGTTGGACCGATGCGCTCACCAAGATCGTGAACGAGTTCAAACCCGTCTACGACAAACTTCCCGAAGATCTGAAGGAGACAACGGGATATCTTGCGTTCGTGAAAAAGGTTTACATCAAGAACGTCGAAGAACTCGTCAATGTTTACAATGGGCTCGAAAGCGAAGTTCACGCCCTGACCGCACGCTCGGATGACGTCTCGATCGACGAAATTCTCGATGTGATGAAGAAGGTCGCCGAGGCCTCCGTTTGGGGCTCCCGCTACGATTTATGGACAAGCAACTCAGGTCCAAAAGCGCTTCCGTGGATCAACAATC
>CANRDX010000018.1 GCA_947629485.1 uncultured Clostridia bacterium | reverse complement strand
GGTTCCCCTGCGCTGCACGCCCCCATTTGCTACGCCACCGCACGCTTACTGTCTTTGAGGACAGAAAAGCACAGCGGACGACGGGGTTGAGAGATGATGAAGGCTAACCCCTCA
Source organism: uncultured Clostridia bacterium (assembly GCA_947629485.1). Lineage (GTDB taxonomy): Bacteria > Bacillota > Clostridia > Christensenellales > Borkfalkiaceae > Gallimonas. Next base: position 31,970 of record CANRDX010000018.1, on the reverse strand, counting down.
CGAAATTTTGTTTTGCGGTGTACGGACTTCGTTTGAGGGGATCCTTCGACTTCGGCTTCGCCTCCGCTCAGGATGACGCGGTAGACTCCAAGCAAAACAAAATTTGTGAACATGTAACCTAACCCCTCACGAAATTTTGTTTTGCGATGTGCGGACTTCGTATGAGGGGATTCACTCCCCCACTGCGTGGGGTCGGAATGACGCGGTAGACCCCCGAGCAAAACAAAATTTGTGAACCCCTTTTCCAATTGCGGTGCGAGCAGGGTTCCCCTGCGCTGCACGCCCCCATTTGCTACGCCACCGCACGCTTACTGTCTTTGAGGACAGAAAAGCACAGCGGGCGACGGGGTTGAGAGATGATGAAGGCTAACCCCTCACGAAATTTTGTTTTGCGATGTGCGGACTTCGTATGAGGGGATTCACTCCCCCACTGCGTGCCTCGGAATGACACGTCAGCCCCAAAGCAAAACAAAATTTGTGAACCCCATTTCTCAAATCTTTGCGTTAGGCGGAATTCACTTCCGCCGTGCGCGCCCCAATTTGGCAAGCCCTGTTGCCTTAATGTCTTTGAGAACAGAAAAGTCCAGCGGGCGACACGGCTGAGAGATGTCGATTCTTAACCCCTCACGAAATTTTGTTGCTTGCAACAAAATTTGTGAACCCATTTGTGAACTTACTTTATAAACTTCCCATAAACCTCCGAGGTGGGAGAAAAATAGGCAAACGTATCGGGATATTTCTTGATGATGCGCTGCAAGAGCGCCACCTGCCGTTTGCGAATGATGCAGACAAGCATGCTCTTATCCGAATGAGAATACATGCCCGTCGCATGCACGAGGGTGACGCCGTGGTGCGTCCGTTCCATGATCTCCTGCGCGACCTCGTCGGGATTGTTGGTGATGATCTCGAATTTATAGGCGGTCTGGAAGCCGTGGATGATGACGTCGCACGTCTTGCTCGTCACATAGAGCGAGACGAGCGCCAAAAGCACGGGCATGAGGTTGACCGCAAAGCTCGTTGCAAACGGTTCGTCCCAATCGTAATAGACGAAGAAAGAGGCAAACACGACAGTGGCGTCGAGGGCGGAAGTCATCCAGCTCACGGTGAGGTTGCGCCACTTCTTGTTGACGACGGCGGCGAGAATGGACGTCCCTCCCGAATTGCCGCAACTGCGCAGCATGATGGCGAGCGCCACGCCGAGCAGGATCCCGCTCGCGACAGCCGCCATGATGCCATAGGCGATCTTTTCGTTTTGGGGCGGGAGGAAGAGAGGGAATCCCTTTATCTGTTCAAAGAGAATGAGCAAGAGCGACGTGAGCATCATCGAGGCGGTCGAGACGATCGCCTCGCGCTTCCCCAAGAGGAAGAACGCGAGAAAGAACAGCGGCACGTTGAAAATGATGAGGAAATAGCCCGAATTGATATCGAACAGATCTTCAAACAGCACGGCAAGCCCGTTGAACCCGCCCGGGGCAAACTTGTTCGGCGTGACGAAAATGAAGATCGCAAGCGCGCGGACCATGCCCGAAGTGAGAACGGGCAGAACGCCCATATTGAGGAAGCGCACAAGGGAGACGCGCAATTTTTTCTTGTCCATAGAATATTCTCCGCGTGTTACATAAAAACCGTTTCTATCTTAACACACCGCGCGCGCTTTGGCAAGCATATCGCGCCCCTTTCTCGCCGTCGGTAAGAAGAATTACGCCTGCGCCGCGAGCATTCGATAGTATGCGCCGCGCCGTTCGATCAATTCTTCATGCGTGCCCTGTTCCAAAATTCTGCCCTCGTCGAGCACGACGATGAGATCCGCCCGCCGAATGGTGGAGAGCCTGTGCGCGATGACGAAACTCGTTCTCCCCGCGAGCAGACGTTTGAGGCTGTTTTGCACCTCGATCTCCGTTTGGGTATCCACATGGCTCGTCGCCTCGTCGAGCACGATGACGCGCGGATCGGCGAGGATCAGCCGCGCGAAGGAGAGCAGCTGCCGCTCTCCCCCCGAGAGCGGATAGTCCTCCGAGATCTCGGTATCGTATCCCTTAGGCAGGCGGGAGATGAACGCGTCCGCAAAGGCGGCGCGCGCCGCCGCCCTGCACGCCTCGTCCGTCGCGTCGGGGCGCGAAAAACGGATATTCTCCGTCACGGTGCCGCTGAAAATGTATGTATCCTGCATCATCGCCCCCACGCCCTCGCGCAGAGAATGCAGCGCGTAGTCCCTTACGTCTTTTCCGTCTAACTTCACGCTCCCGCCCTGCACGTCGTAAAAGCGCGACAGAAGGTTGACGATCGTCGTCTTTCCCGATCCCGTCGCCCCCACGAGCGCCACCGTCTCGCCCGCCCGCACGGAAAGCGAAAAATCGCGAAGCACGGGAATGCCTTCGATATAGGAGAAATCCACATGGTCGAACTCCACGTCTCCGCGGCAATTTTGCAGAGGGATCGCGCCCTCTCTGTCCGCGATCTCCACGGGCGTCTCGATGGTATCGTAGATCCGTTCCACATTGGTGGTGAGCGTGAACACCTGCGTCAGCTCGTTGCAGACCGCGGCGAGGGCAGACGTCACTTCGCCGAGCACCGTCCCGATGGCGACGACGGTGCCGAGGGAAAGAGAGCCTCCCGCAAGGCCGATGGAAAGCGACAAGCCGTAGACGAGGCTCATGAGCACCGCATTGGAGAATCCGTGCGCAATGGGATAGAACGCCTCCCGCGCCGCCGTGGTGTGCATGAACGCCTTGCGATACTCACAGAAGAGCTGCTCTGCGACCTGCACGTTGAGATCGGAACGGTTGTATGCCCGCACGACTTCGCTTCCCCCGATGTTCTCCGCCACGAACGCGGTGTAGTTGGCATTTTTATTGCGGTCTCTGCCCGCCCGCCTGTGAATGGTGCGGCTCAGAAAGAAGATGACGACGCCGAGCACGGCGATCGCCCCTGCCGCCGCCCCGCCGATGCGCACGTCGAGCGCAATGATCCAGACGATGCCGATCACCGTCACGCCCGCGCAATAGAGCAGAATGTAGAAGAGGTTGGAGAAGATCTCCGAGAGTTCGTCCACATAGTTCGTGATCCGCACGAGGATCTTCCCCGTCGAATGCGTATCGAAGTAGCGGAAGGAAAGCACGGTGACGTGATCGAAGATCTCCGCGCGCAGCCCGTATGCGAACATGTGCCCGAATTTCAAGGGGACGACGGATTCAAGATAGTGAAAGAGAATGGAGGACGACCATGCGAAGACCAACCCGCCCGCGGCGAGCAAGACCACGGTGAGGTAGTTCCCCGCGAGGACGCCGCTGGCGGGAAATACGGCGGAGACGATCACGGAGTACAGGATGCCGGGAATGAGGGAAATGCCCCCCGCGACGATCTCGACGGCAAGACTTCCGTAAAACAATTTCTTGTAGCGCGAGGCGCTCTTGATGAGGCGCGCGAACATCTTGAAATTGAATTTTGAGGCGATATATTCGTCCTGATAGTAGAGATTATTCCGCATACTGTCCCTCGAATACCATTTCGCTCTTCTGACGCTCGTAGATCTCGGCGAAGTTCCCCTTCATCGCCATCAGTTCATCGAAAGTGCCCCGCTCCACGATTCTTCCCGCGTCGAGGAACAAGATCTCGTCGCAGTCTTTGAGCGCCGTGGCGCGGTGCGTGACGACGACAAGCGTCCTCGTGCCGCATTCCCGCGCGAGATTGCGAAAGATCCTGTGCTCTGTTTCGAGATCGAGCGCGCTCGTCACATCGTCGAACACGAGCACGGAGGCGTTTTTGAAGAGGGCGCGGGCGATGGAGATGCGCTGTTTCTGCCCGCCCGAAAGCCCGAATCCCTTCTCCCCGATCGTCGTGAGATACCCATCGGGGAAGCGGCGGGCGAATTCGTCCACCTCGGCGAGCGCGCCCGCGCGGAAGATCTGCTCCTCGGGAGCGAACGGGTCGTAGAGGGCGATGTTCGCCGCGATCGTGTTGGAAAAGAGAAAGACGTCTTGCATCGCATAGGAAAAACTGCGGAGCAGCTCGTTTCTGTCGTGATCGTGAAGGGGCTTTCCGTCCATCAAGATCTCCCCCTCGTCGCATTCGGCAAGCCCCTGCATGAGTTTGCAAAGGAGGGTCTTTCCGCTCCCCGTTCTGCCCATAACGCCCAACTTCTTCCCGTAGGGAAGTTCGAGATCGACGCCGCGGAGCGCATACTCCTCTCCGCTTCGTACGGATACGCCGCGGAAGGAGATCGAAGGCTGCGTTGAGGGCATGCTATGCCCGTATTTCGCCGCGACTTCGTCGGGATCGTTCAAGAACCCGAAGAAACGCCGCCCCGATACGAGGTTGCTCTGGATATTGTTGAGGTTGATAAGAACGCTCGTGAACTGCCACATCAGCGTGCCGAGATAACCCATCACCGCGGTAAATTCTCCCGCGGTGATCTCGCCCGCGATTCCCAGCCAAACGGCGAGAACAAGGCTTCCGATGAACACCGCCGTGCGCACGATCTGCGTGCAGAGATTGCGGCGGGCGAACAAATTCACGCCGCCTAAATTCGTATCGAGCAGACGGCGGTTATCCTCTCCGAACAGAAGGCGCCGCTCCTCTTCCCGCGCAAACGAGGCGACGGTACGCGCGCCGTAGATGCTCTCCTGAACGGTCGTCGCAAGGCGGGAGGAATCCTTCCAAACCCGATCGTAGTACCGCCCGATCTTCTTCCTGAAAAAATACACGATGACGGCGCAGGTGCACCCGCCCGCAAGGGGCAGAAAGAGCAGCTGCCAATGGATCTGCCCGAGCATCGCCGCGGCGAGCACGGCGTAGAAGATGCCGTTCAGCAGAAATTGCACGTTGTGGACATACACGTCGCGGATCTTTTTCGGGTCGTTCGTGGCGATGAGGATGAGATCGCCCGAGGTGTACTTCGCCCGAAGGGGCGCGCTCGCGCTGCCGATCTTGCGAATGGCGGCCGAGCGCAGTTTTCCCTCCGCTTTGAGGGTAAAATTGTGCCCGATATACCACTTCCCGTACGAGAGCAGAAGAAAAAGCGCCGCGCCGACGAGCAACGTCCCCGCGAGAATGAAGAAGATCTTCGTATAATCGTCTTGCGGGACGCCGTCGAGAAGAAAGGAGAAGATACTGCTCGACGGCTTGACTTCGCCTCCGAGGAGAGGCGTGAGAACGCGGTCCACGAGAAGGGAGACGATCTGCGGCGTGGAGACCGTCACGAAAACCGTCATCAGCCCGCACGCCATCGAGAGGGCGAGAACGGGCAGGTATCTTCGGAAATAGGGAAGGGAATTTTTCAAAAACTCTTTCATCTTCTAATAAAAAAGGGCGCACGAGCGCGCCCATATTCGTTATGCGCGGAAAATTACATGATATTTTTCGAGGAACGCGGGAAGAGCGTGACGTCGCGGATGTTCTCCATCCCCGTACAGTACATGACGAAGCGTTCAAACCCAAGCCCGAATCCACCGTGGGGAACGGAACCGAAACGGCGCAGATCGAGATACTGCCGATACGCGCTTTCGTCCATCCCTCTTTCGGACATGGCTGCCATGAGTTTGCCAAGATCCGCCTCCCTCTCGCTTCCGCCGATGATCTCCCCGATCCCGGGGACGAGCAGATCCGCCGCGGCGACCGTCTTGCCGTCGGCGTTCTGTTTCATATAGAAGGACTTGATCTCCTTCGGGTAATTCGTCACAAAGACGGGGCGTTTGAACACCTGCTCCGTGAGATATTTTTCGTGCTCGGATTGCAGATCGCTCCCCCAATGCACGGGGAAGGCGAAGCGCGCGTTCTCCTTTTCGAGAAGGGAAATCGCCTCCGTGTACGTGCAGACGGCAAAGTCCGAGCGGAGCACATGGGTCAATTTTTCGATAAGCCCCTTCTCCACAAAGGAATCGAAAAACGCAAGTTCCTCGGGGCACTCGTCGAGCACCGCTTGGATGAGGTATTTGAGCATCTCCTCGGCGATTTCGAGCACGTCGCAAAGCTCGGCGAACGCGATCTCAGGCTCCACATGCCAGAATTCCGCAAGGTGCCGCGTGGTGTTGGAATTTTCCGCGCGAAAGGAGGGGCCGAAGGTGTAGATCTTCCCGAGCGCCGTCGCCGCAACCTCGCCTTCGAGCTGACCGGAGACGGAAAGCCCCGCCTTCACGCCGAAAAAGTCGCCGCGGTAGTATTCTTCCTCCGTCTTTGCGGCACAGTTCCACGGGCGCGTCGTGACGCGGAACATTTCGCCCGCGCCCTCGCAATCGCTCGCCGTAATGAGCGGCGCATTGATATAGTAGTATCCCCGCTCGTGGAAATAGCGGTGGATCGCCTGCGCCGCCACGGAACGGACGCGGAACACCGCGGCGAACGTGTTGGTGCGCAGCCTCAAATGCGGGATCGTGCGCAAGAAATCCAACGTGGTGCGCTTTTTCTGAATGGGATAGTCGGGCGGACACTTGCCGAGAAGGGCGATCTCTTTTGCGTTCAGCTCCTTCCCCTCCCCTTTATACGCTTTGACGACGGCGCCCTTGACGGCAACGCTCGCGCCGAGTTTCGTCGTCTCGGGATCGAGAGAGAGTGCGCCCTTATCGATCACGACCTGCAATTTGCGAAAGCTCGACCCGTCGGAAAGCTCCAAAAAAGCCACTTGCGCAGAGTCGCGGAAGGTGCGAACCCAACCGCATACGACGACTTCGCGCCCAACCATGTCTGCGTTCGATAAGATATTTTTGATGTCAACGTGTTTCATAATGAATACCTCTTATGACCTCGGCTTACCCCGCCGTAGGAGAAACTCGTTCTGCTGTATCCGCCTAAATGGTAGGGATGAATGTCCCTCCATCCGTCACGGCTTCGCCGTGCCACCCTCCCCCCCCGCAGGGGGTAGGGCTTTTCAATTCCTTGCGTTAGGCGGAATTCATTTCCGCCGTGCGCGCCCCAAGTCGCCGAACCCTTTCGGCTTACTGTCTTTGAGGACAGACAAGTCCAGCGGGCGAAAGGGCTTTGAGAGATGATGATATTTAACCCCTCACGAAATTTTGTTTTGCGATGTTTGGACTTCGTATTAGGGGATTCACTCCCCCACTGCGTGGGGTCGGAATGACACGGGATCCCTCTCACAAAACAAAATTTGTGAACCCCTTTGTGAAATTAGTACGCTCTCGCAAAATACACGGTATACTTCGCCTTTGCGCCGCAGCACAGGCACGTCGCATGCGTGTTCTTCTCGGAGAGAACGCGCGCAGTCGCTTGCGCGAACTCCTTCACCTTATCCTCGCAGGCGCGCTCGCCGCACCAGCCCGCACAGACGAAACGCCCCGCATTCACGCCGTCCAAGAGCTCTTGGAGGGAATCCGCATGCACGACGCGCTGTTCCATGCGCGCCTTTGCCTTCTCGTAGAGCGAGACGGAGATCTCGCCGAGCAGCTTCTGCACTCCTTCGCCCGCATTTGCGAGAGAAAGCTCGCTCTTTTCGCATGTATCGCGGCGGAAAACCGTCATCTTGCCGTTTTCGATGTCGCGCGGCCCCAACTCGATCCGTACGGGAACGCCCTTCATCTCCCATTCGTTGAACTTCCAACCGGGAGAATTATCCGAATCGTCGAGCATGACGCGAAGTCCCGCGCCCTTCAACTCCTCGCGGAGCGCCTCGCATGCCGCGAGAACGCCCTCCTTCTTCGCCGCGATGGGCACGATGACGACCTGATAGGGCGCCACGGGGGGCGGAAGAACCAAGCCGCGCTTGTCGCCGTGCGTCATGATGAGCGCGCCGATGAGCCGCGTGGAGACGCCATAGCTCATCGTGTAGCCGAATTTCAGCTCGCCGTCTTTATCCGTGAACTGCACGCCGAACGCTTTGGCAAAGTTCTGCCCCATGTAGTGCGTCGTGCCCGCTTGAAGGCTCTTTCCGTCGTGCATCATCGCCTCCATGCCGTAGGTCGCGACGGCGCCCGCGAATTTCTCTTTCTCCGTCTTTCTTCCCGTGAGAACGGGCATGCAGAGAACGCTCTTTGCGAACTCCCCGTAGAGGCGCAGCATCGCAAGCGTCTCCCTTTCCGCCTCCTCGCCCGTCGCATAGACGGAGTGCCCTTCCTGCCAGAGGAACTCGCTCGTGCGAAGGAAGGGACGGGTCGTCTTTTCCCACCGCATGACGTTGCACCACTGGTTCTGGCGGAGGGGAAGATCGCGCCAGCTCTCGATCCACTTGCCGAACATGTGCCCGATGATGGTCTCCGACGTGGGGCGGACGACGAGGGGTTCCGCAAGTTTCTCGCCGCCCGCATGGGTGACGACGGCGACTTCGGGCGCGAAGCCCTCGACGTGTTCCGCTTCCTTCGTCATGAAACTCATGGGAATGAGAAGGGGGAAATATGCGTTCTCGACGCCCGCCTGCTTGAAACGTGCGTCCAGCTCTCTTTGAATATTCTCCCAGATCGCATACCCATAGGGACGGATGACCATCGTCCCCTTGACGGGGCCGTAATCGACGAGCTTCGTCTTGATGACGACGTCGGTGTACCATTGGGGGAAATCCGCCTCGATATCCGCGATCTGAGAAACGAATTGATCTTTTGCCATAATCGCTCCAAAATAAGATATAGAACATTATAGCATATCTTTTCGGACAAGTCCAATGTTTGGCGGAGATTTTTTGTTTTTTCCGCGCGGCGAAGAGGGCGGCGCATGCCCTTTTTCCCAACTTTTTTCTTCTGTTTTCCGAAAAACTCTTGCCTCTCGGCAATGCGGCGTGCTATAATGGCGTACGCACGGAGAACACAGCGCATGAAGAACTATTCGGCCCTCAAAAACGGCAGCGATATCCGCGGGACGGCCATCGCGGGCGAGAACGACCCCGTGACGCTCACTGAGGAGGCGATTTCGGAGATCGCCTCCGCATTTTGCGTCTGGCTGTTGCAAAAAAAGCAACTCTCCCATCCCGTGATCGCCGTGGGACACGACCCCCGCCTCTCGTCGAAAGACATCGAAAACGCGCTCGTGGAGGGATTCACAAAGTGCGGGGCGAAGGTGATTTTGACGGGGCTTTCTTCGACGCCCTCGATGTTCATGCTGCTTCAAAGCGATTTCGGCGCGGACGCCTCCGTCATGATCACGGCGAGCCATCTCCCCTACCGCAAAAACGGGCTGAAATTCTTCTTGCCCGAGGGCGGCGTCGAGAGCGAGGAACTCGGCGAGATCCTCGCGCTCGCGGAAAAAGGCGCCTGCCTTCACTCGGACGAAGCGCCCTTCATCGTGGAAAAGAGCTATCTCGAACGGTATGCGCAAGGGCTTGTCGATCTGGTGCGAAGGGAAACGGGCGCAAAGTTCCCCCTTGCGGGCAAGAAGATCGTCGTGGACGCAGGCGGGGGCGCGGGCGGATTTTACGCAAGTTCCGTGCTCCAACCCCTCGGCGCGGACACATCGGGTTCGCAGTTTCTCGAACCCGATGGGAGCTTTTCGGGGCATATCCCCAATCCCGAGAACGCAGAGGCGATGCGCGCCCTTTCGGAAGCCGTATTAAGGAGCGGCGCCGATCTCGGCGTCATCTTCGATACCGACGTAGACCGCGCAGCCCTCGTCTCCTCCGACGGAAAGGAGATCAACCGCAACCGCCTCATCGCGCTCATTTCGGCGATCTTGTTAGAAGAGAGAAAGGGCGCGTATATCGTCACCGATTCCGTCACGAGCGACGGGCTGACCAAATTCATCGCGGCGCGCGGGGGCGTTCATCACCGCTTCAAGCGCGGATATAAAAACGTCATCAACGAGAGCAAGCGGCTGTGTGCCGAGGGGAAATATTCCCCCCTTGCCATCGAGACGAGCGGGCACGCGGCGTTCGCGGAAAACTACTTCCTCGACGACGGCGCCTACCTCGTCGCGCGCGTCCTCATCGCGCTCGCAAAAGCGGGCAAAAACAGCCTTAACTCGCTCATCAAGGATCTCGAAGAACCTGCCGAGGCGTTGGAAGTCCGATTGGCTTTCGACCCGCTTTGCGACGTAGAGACCGCGGGCATGGGTATCATCGAGGACTTCAAACGGTTCGCCGATTCCCGCCCCTATCTCACCAATGCGCCCGACTGCTATGAGGGGGCGCGGGTGAATTTCGACGAAGCGCACGGGAACGGCTGGGTGCTTCTTCGCAGGAGCCTGCACGAGCCGATCCTCCCCGTGAACGCCGAATCCGCCGAAGCGGGAGGCGCGACGCGCATGCTGCGCGAACTCTACGGATTTTTGAAGGGATATCCCTTCCTCGACTTGACGCAACTCGAAAAAATCATTGCATGAGGTGTTCCATGAAACAAACTACCATTAACGCCCTTCGCGTCCTCTCCATAGACGCCATTCAACAGGCAAATTCAGGCCACCCCGGGCTTCCGCTCGGCGCCGCGCCCATCGCATATACGCTTTGGCAGAATTTCCTGAAATTCAACAGCCGCGACCCCGAATGGGCGGACAGAGACCGTTTCGTGCTCTCCGCGGGCCACGGTTCCGCCCTCTACTATTCCCTTCTCTACCTCTACGGCTACGGGCTGGAAATCGACGACTTGAAGGCGTTCCGCCGCCTCGGGAGCAAGACGCCCGGACACCCCGAATACCGCCACACGGCGGGCGTCGAGACGACGACGGGGCCGCTGGGACAGGGCATTGCGAACGCCGTCGGCATGGCGCTCGCCGAGGCGCACCTCGCGGCGAGGTTCAACCGCACGGGGTTCCCCGTCGTCGATCACTACACCTATTGTTTGTGCGGGGACGGCTGTCTCGAAGAGGGCATCTCCTACGAGTCGTGCTCCTTTGCGGGCGCGAACGAGTTGGGCAAGCTCATTCTCCTCTACGACGATAACCATATCACCATTGAGGGAAACACCGAAATCACCTTCCGCGAGGACGTCGCAAAGCGCTTCGAGGCGCAGAATTGGCAGGTGATCAAGGTGGATCTCGTGAAGGATCCCGATAATGTCCACCTCGTCTCCAACGCCATCCGCAAGGCGCAGCGGGAGACCAAACGCCCCTCGATCATCATCTTCAAGACGCACATCGGCTTCGGCTCTCCCCTCGAAAACACGGCGAAGTGCCACGGCTCCCCCCTCGGGCAGGAGAATCTCGCAAAGACGAAGGAGAAGCTCGGCTGGGATCTTCCGCCCTTTGAAGTTCCCGACGAAGTGTTTGCGCACACGAAAAAGGCGTGCAGACGGGGGGCGCGCGCCGAGCGCGAATGGAAAACGATGTTCGGCGAGTATGCCAAGAAATACCCCGACCTTGCCGAACGGTTCAAAAGCGCCGCGGCGGGCAAGATCCCCCCTCTCGACAAGAGCATCTATGAATTCGATAAGCCGCTCGCGACGCGGCAGGCCTCTGCGATCGTTCTCAATAAGATCGCGGCGCAGATCCCCTTCCTCATGGGCGGAAGCGCCGACCTCGCCCCCTCCAATCTCACGGAATTGAAGAATACGGAGGAGACGTACTACGGCGATCTCTCCCCCGTTGACTACGCGGGCAGAAATATCCATTTCGGGATCCGCGAACACGCGATGGCGGCGATCTCCAACGGCATGCAGCTCCACGGCGGCGTCCGCGCCTACTGCTCGACCTTCTTCATCTTCTCCGATTACTGCAAGCATGCGATCCGCCTCTCCGCGCTCATGAATATTCCCGTCATCTACGTTCTCACGCACGATTCCATCGGCGTGGGAGAGGACGGGCCGACCCACGAGCCTGTGGAACAGCTCGTCGGGCTGCGCTCCATCCCGAGGCTCAAAGTGTTCCGCCCCGCTGACGGAAAGGAGACGGCGGCGGCTTGGATCAGCGCGCTCAGCGGCAGCGAACCCACCGCCATCGTGCTCTCCCGCCAGACCCTTCCCCAATATGAAAAGAGCGGCGAAGAGGCGCTCAGAGGCGGATATGTGCTCGAAGACTGCGAGGGAAAACCCGACGTGCTCCTGATCGCGAGCGGCTCGGAAGTGGAACCGTGCGTCGGCGCAAAGGCGGCGTTGGAAAAAGAGGGCGTGAAGGCGCGCGTGGTATCCATGCCCTGCTTTGAGGAGTTTGAAAAGCAGAGCGAGACCTATAAAAACAGCGTGCTACCCGCCTCCGTCAAGGCGCGCGTGTGCGTGGAAGCGGGTTCCGCTTACAGCTGGTATAAATATGCGGGGGACAAGGGCGAGATCGTCGCCCTCGACTGCTTCGGCGCAAGCGGCGCCGCCCCCCTGCTCTTTGAAAAGTTCGGATTCACGGTGGAAAACGTCGTTGAAAAGGCGAAGCTCGCCCTCTCGAAACAGTAATTGGGCATGAAAAGAGCCTTCCCGCGGGGGAAGGCTCTTTTTTTGTGATTCAGAATTCGCCGAAGGGATCGTCGCGGTCGGAGGAGTCCGTCCCCTTCGCGTCCCCCTTGCCGTCACCGAAGTCGGAAAACGGCTCGTCGGAAGGTGCGTTCGTCGGCCCGCTTGCCGGCCCGCTGTAAGGCCCGTTCGCCGGTCCGCTAGTCGGCCCGCCGTAGGGAGGATAGGAGCCGTAGTACTGCTGCTGTTGGCGCCGCATGGCTTCCATTCTGCTCCGCATGTAGGCGTTGTAGTCCACGGGAGTGCGGTTGCGCAGAGCAAAGTAGACGAACCCGCGGACGGGGAAGAACACGCTGAAAAGGACGGGGACCATCGGGTTGCGCGGGTTGTACTTCCGAAAGAGCGCGATATGCGCCACGCACAGAAAGACGAGGAAGAGGAACAGCAGCACATAGCTGACGATGTTGATCCAACCGAATCCGTCGTTCGCATATGCGCCGTAGTACAGCCACTTATACTGCGAAGGCACCTTTGTGACGTCGGGCGCGTAGTCGAAATACGTCTTTCCGTTCACGCCGTTCACGACGATCGGCATTTTTTCATAATATCCGAGCATGGCAAAATCGGCGACGAGAGAGATGACGCTGATAGCGACGTAGCCGATTTCCGCGAGCATCGCATACAGCCCCGCGCGCTTCATCTTCTGCCCGAAGAAGTTCGCTTCTCCCGCAAGATAGCCCGCATACACGGTGTTGGCAAAGGGAAGAAAGGCGAGCCATGCGTGCTTTTTGTTCGCCCGCTTCGCCATCTTATACAGTCCGAAGCCGCCCATCACGAGACAGAGCGCATAGAGCGCCGCGCCTACGGCAAGCCCTATGATCAGTTCGAGCCATACATAATAGACGTACTGAGCCGTCGTTTCGGCGCTGTCGCGGAGCATCGTCCCGAAGATATAGTAAAAGGTCTGACCGATGCCCATCCATTCAAAAAATTCCATTCATTCCTCCCCGGCTTCCCCGAACAGCGGAAAGCCGTAATCTACTTTGACGAGCGCAAGCCCCGCAGACGGCATCGTCTTTGCAAGGCAGGCGCGCGAACGCGTCTCGAAAGCGCGCGCGATATTTTCCGTCCCCTTCCCGCAGCCGACCGCGAAGATCTCGCCCGCGAGAATGCGCACCATGTTGTAGAGAAATCCGTTTCCCGTGACCTCTATCTCGTACATGGTATAGCCGTTTTCCCTCTTCGACCGAACTTCGACCGCATACAGCGTGCGCACGCTCGTCTTGGCGGAAGAGCCGCTCGCGGAGAAGGCGGCAAAGTCGTGCTCGCCGCAGAGAAGGCGCGCCGCCGCCTCCATTCTTTCCCGATCGGGAGAGGCGGGAAGGCGGGTCGCATAGCGGGCGAGCAAGGGAAGATCGCAGGGCGCAACATACGCCGAATAGCGATATGTCTTGCGTTTTGCGCCGCGCGTACAGTCGAATCCCGCGGGCGCCGCGGCGCTTGCTCTCACTTTGAGATCGGGCGGAAGCTCCGCGTTGAAACATGCGTACAGCCGCGCGGCGGGGATCCCCGTCTCCGCGTCGAAGTGGCAGATCTGCCCGAAGGCATGGACGCCCGCGTCCGTCCTGCCGCTCCCCGCGACACGCACGGGCGCGCCGAATATCTTCTCCGCGGCGCGTTCGAGTTCGCCCTGCACGGTGCGTTCCCCCCGCTTCTGGCGTTGAAAGCCGCGAAAGTCCGTTCCGTCGTACTGCACCGATATCACATATCTCATACGATATCTCCGAGATAGACGCGAAGGAGCACGACGCCCGTGATGAGCGCGGCGCCGAGAAGAGCGCCCACAAGATCGCGCCACGAAAAGCGCAGTTTCTTATATTTTGTGCGGTGGCCGCCGTTATAACAGCGCGCGTCCATTGCGTCGCCCAATTCGTCCGCGCGGCGGAACGCCGAGAGAAGAAGCGGCACCAGCACGGGAATGAACGCCTTCACGCGTTTGAAGAGATTTCCGCTCTCGAAGTCGGCGCCGCGCGCCTTCTGCGCGTTCTTGATGCGCTCCGTTTCGTCCATTAAAATGGGGATCATGCGGAGCGCGATGCTCATGACGAGCGCAAGCGCATGCACGGGAAAGCGGATCCATTTGAGGGGGGTGAGCAAACTCTCTATCCCGTCCGTGAGGGCGACGGGCGTCGTCGTATAGGTGAGCAGGGAGGAACAGACGACGAGGAGCACGAGCCTGATGACAAGATACGCCGAGAAGAGGATCCCCTCTTTGGAGACGCACAGGATCCCGTAGCTCCAATATACCGTATCCCCGCCGTGGAACAAAATGTTGATGAGCGCCGTGAAGATCACGAGGAAGAGCACGCCGCGCACCGCCCGCACGATCTTCCCGAAGGGAACGCGGGAGAAGGCGATCGCCGCAATGAGCACCGACGCGCAGACGGCAAGCCCGTAAAAATTGCTCGCCACGAAGATCGCCACGATGAACCCGATCAAAAATACGATCTTGAAGCGGGGATCGAGGCGGTGGACGAAGGAATCCACGGGATAGTACTGACCGAAAGCGACTTCCTTCATTGTCCGCCCCCCTTTCGGGCGAGTACGCGACGGACAAAGTCCTTCATCGTGTAGTCGCAGTCGATGGAAATGCCGCGTTTTTCGAGCGCGAGCGTGAGTTTCGCCGTGAGCGGGATATCCAGCCCGAGCGCAAGCAAGCTCGCGGCGTCTTTGAACAGCTCGGCGGGCGGCGCACAGCGGACGACGCGCCCCTCCGAAAAGACGGCGACGCGCGTGCAGTTCTCGGCGATCTCATCCATATCGTGGGAGACGATGACGACCGTCTTGCACCAATCGCCGTGAATGCGGTGGAGAAGTTCCATGATCTCCCGTTTGCCGAGGGGATCCAATCCCGCGGCAGGCTCGTCCAGCACCAACACTTCGGGGCGGGTGACGATGACGCCCGCGATGGCGACGCGCCGCCTCTGCCCGCCCGAGAGATCGAAGGGAGACTGTTCGGCGATCCCCTCGTCAAGCCCGACGACATGGAGCGCGTCTTTGACGGCGGCGGCGATCTCCTCGTCGGTAGGTTTCGCCTTCCCCTTCTCCGTGAAATTTTTGAGACCGAAGGCGACGTCCTCCTTCACCGTCTCCGCGAACAGCTGATATTCGGGATATTGGAACACCATGCCGACGCTTTTGCGCAGCGCGCGGAAATCCGTCTTGGGGTCGGCAAGGTCGAAATCGCCTACTTTGAGCACGGCGGGAGGGATATTTTTCCAGCCGCGCGGCCGCTTGCGCTTCTTCAAGGAAGAGGGCAGGCGGATCAGCCCGTTGAGGTGCTGCACGAAGGTGCTCTTCCCGCTCCCCGTGTGCCCGATGATCCCGAAGAACTCCCCCTCCTCGACGGTGAGCGAAACGCCGTTTAGCGCCTTGACCGCGAAGGGAGAGGCGGGATTGTAGATATAGGTAAGATCTTCGGCTACGATCCGCATACGATCTCCTCTGCGATCTCGTCCGCCAATTTTTCGATATCGAGGGTGTCCTTTACGGACATGCCCCCCTCGCGCAAGCTCTTCGCGATCAATCCGATGCGCGGGAGCGCCAAATTATATGTGAGCAGTTCTTCGCTTCTTGCGAAGATCTCTTCGGGCTTTCCCTCCATGACGATCTCGCCGCGGTTCATGACGACGGCGCGGTCTGCAAGCAGGGCTTCCTCCATAAAATGCGTGATGAGAACGACGGTGATCTTCTCCTCTTTGTTGAGGCGCAAGACGACGTCTGCGATCTCCCTTCTTCCGCGCGGATCGAGCATCGCCGTCGATTCGTCGAGGATCATGACGCGGGGTTTGAGCGCCAGAACGCCCGCGATCGCAACGCGCTGTTTCTGCCCGCCCGAGAGACGCGCGACCGTCGATTTTCTCGCCTCCTCCATGCCGACGGCGCGGAGGGCGAACTCGATGCGGCGGCCGATCTCCTCGCGGGGAAGGGCGACGTTCTCGGCGCCGAACGCGACGTCGTCCTCGACGATGGACGCCACCGTCTGGTTATCGGGATTCTGAAAGACGACGCCCACCTGCTTTCTTACGTCGAAGAGATGTTTGTCGTCGAGAATGGTATCGAATACGCGGATCTCGCCCGCGTCCGCCCGCAAAATGCCGTTGGCAAGCCGCGCGAGCGTGCTCTTCCCGCTCCCGTTGTGCCCGAGGACGGCGACAAATTCCCCCTCCCCGACGGAAAAATTCAGACCGCGGATACAGAAATCTCCCCCATAGGAGAAATCCACACCCCGAAATTCGATTGCGTTCATGCCGTGTACTTCCGCGAATGTATCCCGTATATTATACCAAACCGGCGCGCATTTTACAATGGATTCGCTGTGAAAAATAGAAAAAAACGTAAAATCACCCCGCCGCCCGCCGTAAAAAAGAGCGGGGCGCGAAGGGGCGGCGTATCGCCCTTTTTGGGGAAGGAGAGGAAAACGCCTCCCTTTTTGCCGCTTTTTCCATGAAAAAATTCACGGGATCTATATGAAATTGCAAGAATAAGATTGACTTTGAAAATGGAAATCGCTATAATAGGGAAGGTTGGCGGGCATAAATGCCGCGCCGCTCATAAACTACGAAAAACATTTATTTTTATGGAGGTTTGTTGATGACCAAAATGACTATCGACGGCAATACCGCCGCCTCGCATGTCGCTTATGCGTTCTCGGAAGTGGCTGCGATCTACCCCATCACACCCTCTTCCCCTATGGCAGAATCCGCCGACGAGTGGGCCACGCAGGGCAGGGTGAACATGTGGGGGCAGAAACTCCGCATCGCGGAGATGCAATCGGAAGGCGGCGCCGCAGGCGCTGTGCACGGCGCGCTCACGGCGGGCGCTCTCACGACCACCTACACCGCCTCGCAGGGGCTTCTCCTCATGATCCCCAACATGTATAAGATCTCGGGCGAATTGCTCCCGATGGTCATGCACGTCTCCGCCCGCGCTCTCGCGGCGCACTCCCTCAACATCTTCGGCGACCACTCCGACGTGATGGCTTGCCGCCAGACGGGATTCGCGATGCTCGCCTCCTGCTCGGTGCAGGAAGTGATGGATCTTTCCCTCGTCGCGCACCTCTCCACCCTGCGCTCCCGCGTCCCCTTCCTCAACTTCTTCGACGGCTTCCGCACCTCTCACGAGGTCTCCAAGATCGACGTCATCGACTATGCGGAGATGAAAGCCATCTTCGATAAGAAGGGCCTCGATAAAGACGTCGCGGCGTTCAAGGCGCGCGCGCTCAACCCCGAGCACCCCGTCCAGCGCGGCACGGCGCAGAACGGAGATACTTACTTCCAGAACAGGGAGACGGCGAACTCGTACTATCAGGCTGCCCCCGCCATCGTGCAGGAGATGATGGACGAAGTGAGCGCCCTCACGGGAAGAAAATACCATCTCTTCGACTATGTCGGCGCGCCCGACGCAAAGCATGTCGTCGTCATCATGGGCTCGGGCGCAGAGACGGTGGAGGAATCCATCAACAAGCTCAACGCGAAGGGCAAGAAATACGGCCTCATCAAGGTGCGCCTCTACCGCCCCTTCGTGGCGGACGCCTTCGTCGCCTGCATTCCCAAGACCTGCAAGAAGATCGCCGTGCTCGACAGAACGAAGGAGCCGGGTTCGCTCGGCGAGCCGCTCTACCTCGACGTCTGCACCGCGCTTCTTGAAAAGGGCGTGAAGAACATTCAGGTCGTCGGCGGAAGATACGGGCTTGGTTCCAAAGAATTCAACCCCTCTATGGTTCTCTCCGTCTACAAGAACCTCGAAGCGAAGGAGAGCAAGAATCACTTCACCGTCGGTATCTTCGAGGATGTGACGAACAGCTCCCTCGATTTCTCCGAGAAGTTCGACGCCGCGCCCGCGGGCAGCACCTCCGCCAAATTCTACGGCCTCGGCTCGGACGGCACCGTCGGCGCAAACAAGAACAGCATCAAGATCATCGGCGACCACACCGATATGTATGCGCAGGCATATTTCTTCTACGATTCCAAGAAGTCGGGCGGCATCACCGTCTCCCATCTTCGTTTCGGCAAGACGCCCATTCAGAGCGAATACCTCATCGACGCCGCAGACTTCATCGCCTGCCACAACCCCTCTTACGTCACCCGCTACAACATGGTGAGCGACCTCAAAAAGGGCGGCGCCTTCCTTCTGAACGCGCCGTGGACGACGCTTGCACAGCTCGAAGCCAATCTTCCCGCAAAGGTCAAGAACGCCCTTGCCGAGAAGAAGGCGCGGCTCTACGTCATCGACGCGATCAAGATCGCAAGAAAGCTCGGCTTGGGCGGCAGAACGAATACCATTCTGCAATCGGCGTTCTTCCTCATCAACGAGCAGATCATGCCCTATACCGACGCAGTGGAATACATGAAGAAGATGGCGTATAAGTCCTTCGCGAGAAAGGGCGACGCCGTCGTTCAGATGAACTACAACGCCATCGACTCCGCAAAGGCGAACCTGAAAAAGATCCGCATCCCCGCCAGCTGGAAGACGACGGAGGGCGCGGAGATGGTCAAGCTCGCCGACAACGACTATTTCAAGAGCGTCATCGCGCCCATCCTTGCGCTCGAAGGCGATAAACTTCCCTCCTCCGCGTTCAATGCGGACGGCACCGTCCCCACGGGCACGACCAAGTTTGAAAAGCGCGGCGTTGCCGTGACCGTTCCCAAGTGGGTGAAAGAGAACTGCGTGCAGTGCAACCAATGCTCCTTCGTGTGCCCTCACGCGTGCATCCGTCCCGCCCTCACCGCCGTCGGCGCCGAGAAGCCCGCGGCGTTCGATACCAAGCCCGCGACGGGGATCCCCGGCTATGAGTTCAGAATGCAGGTCTCCCCGCTCGACTGCATGGGCTGCGGCGTCTGCGCCGACGTATGCCCCGGCATGCGCGGCAACAAGGCGCTCGTCATGGTCCCCTTCGCCGAACTCGAAGAAACGGAGGCGAAGAATTGGGAATATGCGGTCGATCTTCCCGAGGTCGATCTCTCCGCGGTGAGAATGGCAGACGTGAAGAAGAGCCAATTCACCCCTTCCCTCTTTGAATTCTCGGGCGCATGCGCAGGCTGCGGCGAAACGCCTTACGTCAAGGTCGTGACCCAGCTCTTCGGCGACAGAATGATCGTCGCCAACGCGACGGGCTGCTCCTCCATCTACGGCGGTTCCTCGCCCACCTGCCCCTACACCACCAACAAGAAGGGACACGGCCCCGCTTGGGCGAACTCCCTCTTCGAGGACAACGCCGAGTTCGGCTACGGCATGAACCTCGCGTACAAGGCGAGAAGGGCGGCGCTTGCCGAGAAGGTGACAAAGCTCGCCGAGATGTGGAAGGAATATCCCGAATGCGTGAAGCCTCTCACCGATTGGACGGAGGCGATGAACGAAGCGGAAGCGAGCAAGACGGCTGCCGCCGCCCTCGTCAAAGAGCTTGAAGAATGCCGCAAGGAGTGCGAAGGCGAAGAGCTTGCCCTCGTCGATGAGATCCTCGCCGACAAGGACTGCCTCGTCAAGCCCTCGTTCTGGATCATCGGCGGCGACGGCTGGGCATACGATATCGGTTACGGCGGGCTTGACCATGTGCTCGCTTCGGGCGAGGACGTCAACGTGCTCGTGCTCGATACCGAGGTGTATTCCAACACGGGCGGGCAGGCAAGCAAAGCCACGCCCATCGGTGCGGTCGCGAAGTTCGCGTCGAGCGGAAAGCGCATCAAGAAGAAGGATCTCGGCATGATCGCGGCAAGCTACGGCTATGTCTACGTCGCGCAGTGCGCGATGGGCGCCGACAAGGGGCAGCTCGTCAAGGCGCTCAAAGAAGCGGAAGCGTACCACGGACCTTCCCTCGTCATCTGCTACGCGCCTTGCATCAACCACGGCATCAACATGACGAAATCGCAGTCCGAGGAAAAGAACGCGGTCGATTGCGGCTATTGGCACCTCTACCGCTACAACCCCGAACTTGCGGCAAAGGGCGAGAATCCCTTCACCCTCGATTCCAAAGATCCCACGGGCGACTATCAGGCATTCATTCTCGGCGAAACGCGCTATGCATCCCTCAAAAAGACGCAGCCCGCTGTCGCGGAGGAGCTGTTCAAGAAAACGGAAGAAAGCTCGAAAGAACGCCTTGCGGGATACAAGAAACTCGCGGGAAAAGAATAACCGAACATATTGCGGGAGCGGCTTGCTATTGCAGGCCGCTCTCTTTCTTTCGTCAGGCAAAACGGGAAAGAGGCGCAATTCCCCGCTTCCTATTGACAAAATTCCGATTCTGCGATATACTTTAACAAAAGGAGAAGGATATGAGGACTTTTGAACGCAAGGGAAAGGAAGCGCAGCCAATCTTGGCGATCTGCTACGATTTCGACAAGACGCTCTCCCCCGACGATATGCAGGCGCAGGGGTTCATCCAAGCGGTCGGATACGACGTCGCCGATTTCTGGAAAAAGGCGAACGGCCTTGCCGAAACGAACGAAATGGATCAAAATCTCGCCTATATGTACCTCATGATGACGGAGGCGAAGGATAAATTCCCGCTCAGCCGCTCCAAATTGGAAGATTACGGTGCGAAGGTCGGGCTGTTCCCCGGGGTGGAAGATTGGTTCGAGCGTATCCGCGCCTACGGACAAAGCCGCGGCGTAAAGGTGGAACATTACATCATTTCATCGGGCTTGAAGGAGATGATCGAGGGTACCATGCCCGCGAGGAAGGGCGCATTTGAGAAGATCTATGCAAGCTCTTTCTACTTCGACGAAGAGGGCACGGCGATGTGGCCCGCGCAGGTCGTGAACTATACGAACAAGACGCAATTCCTCTTTCGCATCGAAAAGGGCGTGCTCGACGTGAACGATCCCGCCGTGAACGCTCCCTTCGCACAGGACGAGATCAGGGTCCCCTTCCGCAATATCGTCTACATCGGCGACAGCGACACCGATATCCCCTGCATGCGGCTCATCAGCGCGCGCGGCGGGCATTCGATCGGCGTCTACAACGGCGAAAAAGCCAAAGTTCTGCGCATGATGCGCGACGGACGTATCCGCTACTTCGCCCCCGCCGACTATCGGGACGGCTCGGAATTGGATTCGCTCGTGAAGGCGATCGTAGACAGGACTGCCGCCAACGAGAAGTTGGAGGAAACGCACTTCTCCTGCGAACGCGAACGCAGGGACGCGGAGACGGAGAAGTCGATCGAAGAGGAGCGCCGCAGCGAGCTGATCGACTCCCTCAGAACAAGCCCCAACTTTGCGACGACGCACATGCTCGTCTTTGCGATGGATCCCCACGCGAGCTGGACGGAGGCAGAGCGCGAACGCCTCGCCGCCGCCGCGTTGGAGAACAGTCAGGTGCGCACCATTTTGCATGATTCGGATATCGAGGACTTCTTCCGTGCCCTCCTTGCCGCTCCCGCCCGCCCCGGCTCCCGCGCCGCCGAACTGAAAGCTCTGTTGGGTCTGTAATATTGCAGAAAATCAAAGCTCTCCCGCCGAAAGCGGGAGAGCTTTGATCTATCTATGCTGTTTTTTCCAAGCCTTGATCTCGGCGAGACGGGCTTTTATCTTGCTCTCTATGCCTTCGTCGGTGGGGAAATAATATTCCTTGCCCGAAAGAGATTCGGGCAGGCACTGCATGTTCGTCAACTTTTCCTCCGTATCGTGGGCGTACTGATAGCCCTTGCCGTATTCCAGCTCCTTCATGAGTTTTGTGGGCGCGTTGCGGAGCGGGAGCGGAACGGGTTCGGCGAGCATGGTCAGCGCGTCTTTCTTCGCCATGCCGTAGGCGACGTAGAGCGCGTTGGATTTCGGCGCCATCGAAAGATAGACGACCGCCTCCGCAAGATGCACCGTGCATTCGGGCATGCCGATGAAATGACACGCCTGATATGCGGCGACGGCGATCTCCAACGCCCGCGGATCGGCAAGCCCCACGTCCTCGCTCGCGAACCGCGTGACGCGCCTTGCGATATAGAGCGGATCCTCCCCCGCCTCCAACATGCGGGCGAGCCAATAGATCGCGGCGTCGGGATCGGAATTGCGCATCGACTTGTGCAGGGCGGAGATCAGATTGTAATGTTCTTCCCCCGACTTATCGTACAGCAGCGACTTTTTGGAAGTGCACTGCTCGACGGTCTCCCGCGTGACGATCGTCGTCTCCCCCGTGCGCTCCCCGTTCAAGACCGCCATTTCGAGGGTGGAGAGCGCGCTGCGCGCGTCGCCGTTCGCAAAGTTTGCGATGGCCTCCAAAAGCTCGTCGGAAATTTCCACCCGCTCCCTGCCGAAGCCGCGCTCGTCTGTGACCGCGCGGCGGAGAAGCTCTGTTAGCTCCTCCGTTTTCAGCGCCTGCAAGACGAAAACTTTACAGCGGGAAAGAAGCGCCCCGTTGACTTCAAAGGAGGGATTTTCCGTCGTGGCGCCGATGAGAATGATGCTTCCCTTCTCGACGAAGGGGAGAAAGGCGTCTTGCTGCGCCTTGTTGAAGCGGTGGATCTCATCGACGAACAGGATCGTATTTTCTCCGAAGCGGCGATTCTTCTCCGCCTGCTCCATCACCTGCTTGATCTCCTTGATCCCGCTTGTGACGGCAGAAAAGTCGATGAAGTTCGCCTTCGTCCGCCGCGCGATGATACGGGCAAGCGTCGTCTTTCCCACGCCGGGCGGCCCCCAAAAGATCATGGAGCCAACCTTATCGCTCTCGATGAGCCTGCGAAGGACCTTGCCTTCCCCCAGAAGGTGCTTTTGACCGCAGAACTCTTCGAGCGTCTGCGGGCGCAGTCTCGCCGCAAGGGGTTCGGAATCGTCGTTTTCAAAGAATGTTCGCTGTTCCATCATGATGAAGCCTCGCCGCCCGCCGTTGACGGGTGCGTTTTTTCGGGATCGTCGTCGAAGCGGTGCCTGACCCCGTTTTTATCCTTGTAGGCAATGATCGTGGAGAGGCTCACGTTCTCCACGCTCTTGAAGATGTTCCGCTCCACTTGCGGATCCTCTCTTTTGAGCGCCCTTATCAGCTCCTTCACCTTCTGCCGTTTGCCCTCCGTCTCGCCCGCCGCAAGATCTGCCGTAAACTTGCATGCGCACCGCAGAAAGGTAAGCCCGTATTCCTCCCGCCACGCGATGATATCCTTCTCCCGCACGAGATACATGGGGCGGATCAGCTCCATGCCCTCGAAATTCGTGCTTGGAAGTTTGGGCAGCATGGTCTGCACCTGTCCGCCATAGAGCATGCCCATGAGAATGGTCTCTATCACGTCGTCGTAGTGGTGCCCGAGCGCGATCTTGTTGCAGCCGAGTTCCTTCGCTTTGGCATACAGGTGCCCGCGCCGCATACGCGCGCAGATATAGCAGGGCGACTTTGTGATTTCGTAAACGTTTTCAAAGATGTCCGTCTCGAACACCGTGACGGGAATATGCAGCGCCGCGGCGTTCCGCTCGATGAGCGCGCGGTTTTCGGGCGCATAGCCGGGATCCATCACGAGAAAGACAAGCTCGAAGGGGAACTTGTTGTGGCGTTTCAACTCCTGAAAGAGCTTCGCCATAAGCATGCTGTCCTTGCCGCCCGAGATGCACACCGCGATCTTATCGTAGGGCTTTACGAGCTTATATTCCACGATCGCCTTCGCGAAGGGCTTGAAGAGCCGCTTGGAGAACGTCGTGCGAAGCCCTGTTTCGACCCGATCTTTTAATTCTTCCGTCATGATCTTTTGCACTCCGCGAGAATGAGCGGCACCAGCATTTCCTCCTCCGTGAGCGAGGTATGGTGCCCCTTAAAGGAATGGCTCCGCGGCGTGAGCCGCATGATCTTATCCGTCTTGCCGACGGCGATATAGTCCCCGAGCAGAGCCGCGCGATCGCTTGCGGGAAGCCCGAAAAAGTTTTCGCGGATCAGCCTCTCGCTCTCCAAGAGGGCGAAGTCTTTGCCGTAGCTGCGAAGAAAGAGCGTGCGGAATTTCTCCTTGCAGCCCGCTTTGACCGAGAACGCCGCCGCCCGCGCTTCGAGATAGGGCGGGCAATCGAGGAACGATAAAAGTTCTTCGTCGCGATATAGCTCGATCTCGCCCGAAACGTCGATCTGCCCGTGATCGGCGGTGACGATGAGAAGGGTATCAAAAAGGCGCGAGGCGAGCCGTTCGACGCCGCCGTTCAAGGCGTTGATCGTCTCTTTCGCCTCGGGGGAAGTCACGCCGTAGCGGTGCATGACGGAGTCGGGCATGTCGCAGTAGGCATAGACGAACTGCCTGCCCTTCCTTTCGCAGATCGCCTCCACCGCCTCCGCAAGCTCGGAAAAAGTTCGCCAGACGTACTTATTCTCTTCGTCCCTGTCCCAATAGGGCGGCACGACGACGCTCCTTTCGATCTCCTCCTTCCCCCGCAGGTAGTAGGAGACGGTGGGAAGCCGCTTCTCCGTAAATCCCCGCCCGAGCGCCTCCCCCGTCTGCGAATCGACGCAGGGAAAGATATCGACGCAGCGGGCGGCGTCCTTAAAATATAGGCTCCACCCGAACCAACCGTGCTCCATAGGATAGAGATCGGTGCGGAAACTCGTCGTCGCGTTCGTCGTGGTCGAGGGAAACACCGAGGTGAGCGTGCGCGTAAGCCGCCGCCGCAGAAAGGCGTTCTCTTCGAGATTTTTCCGCATAGGGTGTATGCCGAATCCGTCTAAAATGAGAAAAACGACGTTTTTGTACCCCTTCGCAAGCTCCCGCCGAAGCTCGGGCAGAACGGGCTTTCCGCTCGGACAGCCCAAGTATTCCGCGAGCGCAGACGTGATATTGAGGAGATTATTGTTCCAATCCGGTCTTATCGCTCGCATGAAGTCCCCCGTGTTTTGATCAGGTCTTTTACGACCTCGCCCGCGAGGATCAGCCCCGCGACGGAGGGCACGAAGGCGACGCTCCCGGGCGTCTGCCGCTTTGCGCTTTCTTCCTCGGAAGGCAGCGGGCAGATCGGCTCTTCCTTTGAATAGACGACCTTCAAATGCGCGATCCCCATTTTTTTAAGTTCCCGCCGCATGATCCGCGCCAACGGGCAGACAGACGTCTTATAGATATCCGCGACCTCGAACATGGTAGGGTCCAATTTGTTCCCCGCCCCCATCGCGCTGATGATGGGAACGCCGCAGGCGGCCGCGTTTTGCACGAGCGCGAGCTTCCCCGCGACGGTGTCGATGGCGTCGACGATATAGTCATAATTATGAAAGTCGAACTCCCCCGCCGTCTCGGGAAGATAGAACGTCTTATACGTCCGCACAACGCAATCGGGAGCGATTTCACCAACGCGCTCGGCGGCAACATCTGCCTTTAATTTTCCCAGCGTCTTTCGCGTGGCGTAAAGTTGGCGGTTGAGATTGGTGAGGCACACCCTGTCGCTATCGATAAGGTCGAGCGCGCCGACGCCCGAACGGGCGAGCGCTTCCACGCAGTAGCCCCCCACGCCGCCCAGCCCGAACACGGCGATGCGGCAGGAGGCGAGCCTTTCTACTCCCTCCCTTCCGATGAGGAGTTCCGTTCTCGAAAATGCGTTTTCCATCGTTCAGTTTCCGCTCCCCTCTTTGAGTTTTTGCAAGATCTCCTCATCCGCGGGGCAGAAGGCAAAGCCGTCGATCTCGGAGGGCACGATCCAACGCATGTCGTTGTGTTCGAGGAGCTGCGGCTCCCCCTCTTCGATCGCCGCCCGAAAGAGGGTGAGGCGCACCGTGAGATCGGGATAGGCATGCTCGACTTCGTAATATACTTCGCCGACCTTCACGCCGACGCCGAGTTCCTCGCGGCACTCGCGCC
Organism: uncultured Clostridia bacterium; assembly: GCA_947629485.1. Taxonomy (GTDB): domain Bacteria; phylum Bacillota; class Clostridia; order Christensenellales; family Borkfalkiaceae; genus Gallimonas. Next base: position 5,930 of record CANRDX010000018.1, on the reverse strand, counting down.
GAAGCGCCTCTTCCCTGCTCTCGCCCGCCTCGACCTTTCCACCGACGAACTCCCACAAAAGCCCGCGCGCCTTATTCTTCGGCCTTTGGCAGATGAGGAACTTTCCGTTCCGCCAAATGAGCGCCGCCACGACTTCCACGGCCATATTCCCCGCTCCTTCTGAATGGTATGGGACTATTATATCACACCGCCTCCTAAAATTCAAGAAAAGTCGCAAGGATTTTGCCCGCGCGCACGCAAAAGGGCGCGCGGCTGCCGCCGTGCGCTCAACCGTTGGTTGAAAAAAGGGATTATCGGTTGAAAGGTCTTGACACAGGCGGAGGGAACGCTATAATGAAGGGCAAAAAAAACAAGGAGAACACAATATGAAAAGCAAACTTGCAAAATTCGGCACCCTGCTCATTTGCGGCCTTCTGGCGCTTTCCCTCTGCGCCTGCGGCGGGAGCGAGGACAACAAGACGGAAATCCCCGATCCGCCCATCGGTGGAGAGGGAGACGGCGAAGAAGATCCGCCCGCATCGGGCGACACTATGCCCACCTCCTCCGACGTTGCGACAGCCATCCAAAACACGTTGGGCGCCGCCGTGCAGAACTACGACTTCACGTTAAATCTCGCGGGGAGCGTCTCCGTGGGCGCCTTCACGACCCCCGACGCGAATGCGAACTACGTCTGCAACTACCGCTACAACTCCGAGACGGACGACCTGCAATTCAAGCGCGTGACGAGCGGCGCGCTCCTCTACGATTCCACCGAATATATCTATTCCTCGGGCGATTCGCGCGTCACCGTCAAAATGGACGATAAGGGCACTGTCAAGAAGGCGGCAGTGGAATATGCGGACGAGGAGCTCCACCTCATCAACCTCCCCTTCGTCACCCTCGTCAAGTCCCTTTCGGCGAAGGAGATCGGCTCCATCAAGAAAACGACGGGCGGCTACAAGGCGACTTTGTCCCTCTCCTCCGAGAACAAGGCGCTTAACGCCCTGTGCTCCTTCCTCGGCAAGATGGATACGAGCATCAATTTAAAGGGCGTGGAATTCTCCAATCCCGCAACGGGTCTCGGCTTTGAATTCGCTCTCTCGGGCGAGACGCTTTCGAGCTTCACGCTGACGGCAGACGTCTCCGTTCCCATCGGCCCCGCGACGACCGACCTCTCCCTTACATATACCCAGAAGACGAACAGCTCCGCCGTCAAACTCCCCGACGTCTCGGGCATCATCTTGGGCCAAGACGCCATCGCAACCGAGCTCGCCACCGTCAACTCTGCCCTCGCGGCCGTCAAGGAGATGGACGTCTACTCCCTCGATGTCGAAGCAGTCAACGAAATGGACCCCGGCTGGAATGTCAAGGCGATCAAGGATAGCTACCTCTCCCGCCTCTACAAGCACACCGACGAGGAGGGCTTCACCCATTTCAACAACTCCTTCATGTTCGACACGCATCATGAAGAGGACGGCGCGGAGACATACAAGTATACGATCGGCAACGTCACCGAGGACGGCAAGGTCTACCTCGTAGACAGAAAGGGGCGCAACACCACCTCGCAATCGGCGGAAACGGTGACAAGCCGCTTCGACTTCCTCACCTCCCTCTTCCGCCTCAACGCTTCGCAGACGGACTGCATCAAGAAGACGACGGCAAACGGCGAGACGACGTACGATATCTACCTCAAAAACAGCGCCATCGCCGCCCTCTCCGAAGGCATCGTGACCCTCATCAACACCTGCCCCGCCGAAGGCGTCACCTTCGTGGACAACCTCATGGGAACCGACTATACCATTGAGGATGCGTCGCTCAACGTCGTCATAAAAGACGGGAAGCTCGTCTCCATGAAGCTGGAAACGGAGATCAAATACAACCCCACCTCGGGCGAGTATGCGGAGTACAACGTCACGCTCAACAATACGCTGAGCCTTGACGTCAACGATGAAGAGAACTTCGCGAAAGCGGCTGAATACACCGCGCCCAAGACGGATAAAACGACCCTCGGCATCGGCGACGATCTCGCAGGCTCGAAATACTACATCTTGTAAACGCGGCACTTATGCGATACTTCGACTTTGCTCCGCTCAGTATGACAAAATAAATATCAAGCGCGGCGATCTTTCGGTCGCCGCGCGTTTTGTTTCGGACATGGATATGCCCTTTTTCGTCTGAAAGAAGTTTTTCGTCACATGGCGGGGCCTGTCGCCGAGGGCGTATAGACCCTTGCCGCAAGCTCCTGATTGAGCGCATAAAGCCCCTTCGCGTCGCACCCGAAGAGCTTCATCTTCTTGATGAGATCGTCTGCATTCGTCTCCTCCTCGCCCTGTTCCTTGATGAACCAATCGAGGAATTGCATCGTCTTGTAGTCCTTCTGCGCGAACGCCTCGTGATAGATGGCGGTGATGAGCGACGTCACATACCGCTCGTGTTCGAGACCCGCTTCGAGGGGCGCCGCGTGATCTGCAAACGTCTTATCGGGCTTTGCAATGGCGGAAAACGTCACCTTTTCGCCGCTGTTCAGAAGATATCTTCTGATCATAAAGGCGTGGTCGCGCTCTTCCTGCGCCTGCACCTCGTACCAATGGGCGAAGCCGTCAAGCCCTTCGTCGGCATAATAGTTGGCGAAGTCGAGATAGAGATAGGCCGAATAGAGTTCCTTGTTGACCTGATCGTTCAGAAGCTCCGCGATCTTCTTGTTTAACATAAAACTACCTCCTTCTTACTACGAATTTCGGCTATATTATAGCACCCGTCCCCCGCGATTGCAACTTTTTTGACATGATTTTTTGCGAATTTTCCTCGTGGAAATCTGCGGGATCTTACCCCGCCTTTCCGCCCGATCGAAGCATGCCCAAGACGGCGGCGATATCCTCGCCGATGAGGATCGCCCGCCCTTCAAGTTCTCTCGGGCAGAGGGCTTCGCCGCGGTTGATACAGGCATACGTCGCGCGTTTGTTTTGTGCGGTCAGCCGCCAAAACGGATATTTAATGATGGAGGGGGTGTTGAATCCCACGCCGAGTTCGAGATAGAGCACGCGTTTTTGCCTGTGCGTACGGATAAAATTTTCGTAACGCGCACAGGCGGCATACCAGCCCTCGTCCTGCACGAAAGTATCGTCTGAGCGAAGATTCATCGCCATCGGCTTTCCGCAGACGGGACAGCGCGGAATGAGTTCGCTTGGAACGCGCATATCCCTCTGCTCTTCCACCATGCGGCGGACAAGTTCTTCGTTATCGTACGTCTTGTTATGGCAAGGCACGGAGCATTGAAACAGCCCATAGTCCCCCTGCGTATAGAAGAGCCGTTCTTTCTCGAAACCCGCCTTCTGAAAGCAGTGATCGACGTTGGTGGTCACGACGAAATAGTCCTTCTCTTTTACAAGGTCGAAAAGGTCTCGATAGACGGGCTTGGGGGCATCCATGTCGCGATTGACGAAGATATATCGCGACCAATACGCCCAAAATTCCTCCTGCGTTTCGTAAGGGTAGAACCCGCCCGCATACATATCGTGAAAGCCGTACTTCTCCCCGAAGTCGGAAAAATACCGCTCGAAACGTTCGCCCGAATAGGTGAACCCCGCCGCCGCCGAAAGCCCCGCCCCCGCGCCGACGACGACCGCCTCCGCATTTTGCAGGGCTTCTCTCAATCTACTTATTTGCGCCGAGAAGTCTTGCGTAAATTTCATGATCGCGCTCCTTGAACACATTGAAAATCACCTTGATTTTGCTTGCCGTTTCCTGCTTGTATTCCCGCACCGTGTGAATGGCGATCTGCGCCGCCCGCTCGTTCGGAAAGTGAAATTCGCCCGTCGAGATACAGCAAAAGGCAAGACTTTTCAGCCCGTTTTTCTCGGCGAGTGCGAGGCAGGAAGTATAACAGCTTGCGAGAAGCCGTTCGTCCTCCGCCGTCACTTCGCCGCGGACAATGGGTCCGACGGTGTGCAGAACGTATTTACAGGGTAAATTATAGGCGCGCGTGATCTTCGCCCCTCCCGTGGGTTCGTCGCACCCCTGCGCTTTCATGATATCCGCGCACGCCTGCCGAAGCCGAACGCCCGCAAAGGTGTGAATGGCATTGTCGATACAGGCGTGATTGGGGCAAAAACAGCCGAGCATTTTGGAATTTGCGGCGTTGACGATCCCGTCGCAACGTAGCGTTGTGATATCCCCTTGCCATAAATAAGCGTCGGGGGCAACGGGCGAAAGATCGGCAATATCCGTGATGCCCTTTTGCCGCAATTCTTCTCGCAAATAATCGTCTTGTACGCGAAGAAATTCCTCGCCCGCCGCGCGCGGCTCCCGCACGTTGAAAAGCGCGCGCAAGAGCCGTTTTTGAGAATACTCGTCGTCGGGAACTTTCGCCCGTGCGTTTTGCTCCGAAAGCAGTTTTTCGATGAGAAATCTGCGCCTTTCCTCTTGTTCCATACCCCCTCCGCACTTACAAATTTTTATGAAACTTGTGGGCATATCTCGGACATGCCCCCTCGATTTTCGTTTTGAAAGTATTTTTCCGCCTATTCGATGACGGCGTCCGCAGCCGTGAACGATACGAGCGAGTTCTCCTTCACCTGAATGCAAATATAGGTGATGGGGCTATCTTTCGCCGCAAAAAATCTGCGCTTTGCCGCAGGGGAGACGCGCAGCCAATCCCCCGCGCCGAGCGGAACGCGCTTCCCTTCGATCTCCGCTTCCCCCGCGCCTTCGAGAATGCCGTAGATCTCCTCATTCTGCCTGTGCGCATGCACGAAGGGCACGCTCGCCCCCGCGGGAAGCGTGTTGACGCTCACCTCCGCGCCCGTGAGATGAAGTGCGTCGTGCAGTTCCGTCCTCGCTCCCGCTTTCACATTCGTCTTCTCGAAAAGATCTGCCATGATATTCCTCCCAATTGAATGATTTTCGGCCTCTTCGGTCTTGATTTCAGCATATCATACGCCGCCGAAAATTGCAAGAGTGTTACAATTCTATTATTAGATAATAAATTCGTTACAAAGTTTCTTTTTGAAACTATTGACGGCGCGGCGCGATGGTGCTATACTTTTGCCGTAGAAATGAGGGAGGATATCTTCATGCTGACAAGAGAGGAACTGCCCGAGTGCCCTGTTGCGACCACGGTTCGGCTCATCGGAAACAAATGGAAACTTCTCATCATCCGAAATTTGATGTACAACGGCAAACAGCGGTTCACGGACTTTTTAAGGACGATCCCCGCGATCAGCAAAAAGGTGCTGACGGACAACCTGCGCGCGCTCGAAGAGGACGGGCTGGTGGAACGGAAAGTTTTCGCCGAAGTCCCGCCCCGCGTGGAGTATTCGCTTTCTTCTATCGGGAAATCGCTCCGTCCCCTCCTCGACGCCATGTCCGATTGGGGCGAGGAATATAAGTCCTGCCTGCAATAGCAATTCCGACCAAACGCTATATATCGTCAGCATGAAGAAAGGTTCGGCTATGCCCTTCAATCCCAATCCTTCATAAGGTCGAGAAATTCCCGAACGGACCTTTTGACCGCCTCGATAAATTCTTCGGTGGTTTTGGCTTGCAGAAGACCCTCTTTTATATAGCCGACCTGCTTGGGGAAGATACGCGTTATAGATTTCGCGTTGGGAAGTATCGCCCGTGTCAGTCGTCTTGCCGCAGGCGCAGAAAAGCGCAAGGCAGAGGCACACCACAAGCGATAAAGCCATGCTGATTACAAGACCTTTCTTTTTCATATAAAATCTCCTTTATAGGGTGATGTACATGGTACATTATACACCTATCACGGAGCATTGTCAAGAATTTGCCAAGATATATGTTTATCAAACTTTGAAAAATGGACATACTACACGATGTTGCCAAGTGCAGTCACCCCATGCCTGTGCGGTCGATATTTTATAATAGAAGTATCAACGCGCAAGGGGATTTTTTATGGAGAAAGCGGACATTATCGCAAGAATCGGCTATATTCG
>CANRDX010000017.1 GCA_947629485.1 uncultured Clostridia bacterium | reverse complement strand
GGCCTCCGTTTGGGGCTCCCGCTACGATTTATGGACAAGCAACTCAGGTCCAAAAGCGCTTCCGTGGATCAACAATCTGAAACCGACAGATTTGACCGAAGAAGAACAGGGAAAGGTCTCCGCTCTCACTGAGACTCGCGGCTCGTTCCTGAAAGGCGCCATCGCAAAGGAGATCCTTGACAGTTACGCCGAGCTCATCAAAACCGAGGTCGAGACCCTGTATACTACGATCAAGGATTGCAGGATCGTTGCCGAAGAAGGCGGTGCGGTGACGTGGGATTTCTCCAACCTTTCGTTGGATGACAGCGCAAAGGCTGCATTGCTCGAAAAGCTCCACGGACTGCGCTTCATGCTCTACAAAGCGCTTCCGAATACGGAAGGCAATGCGATTTGGGAAGGCGATGAAGATCTGAAAAAATTCGCGACGACCAATCTCCCCCAGTATGAAACGGCGCTTGCAGAGTATCTCGCCGACAAGTCGGCGCCGCAGGCATAAACGCTTGAATTTGCAAACGATCAAAAACCTACCCTGCGGGGACGCGGGGTAGGTTTTGAATAGCTCTCGTGTAAACTTTCTCAAAATCGTTTGACAAGCGCGAAAATCGCGCTATAATAGATAGCGTAAATGATCAATAAAGGCGTCTTGAAGCGGAAGAGACGCGCCGAAGTTTTCCTTCCAGAGAGAGCGCTCCGCGGCTGAGAGAGCGCACACGAAAACGGCGCGGTATTCCCCCGCGAGCCGCTTCTCCGAAACGAACTTTAAGAGGAGCCGTTTCCCGCGTCAAGGGAGAATAAGGCGCACGGTGTGCGCGAAAACAGGTGGTACCGCGAAAATCTCGCCCTGTCCGTATGCGACGGGGCTTTTTATTTTGCAGGAGGGATCATGGAAGATACCGAAAGAATTTTAGAAGAGGCGCAAAAGGAGGCGGAGGGAGCCGAAAGTTCCCGCGCACTCTACGAGGTCAAAATGAAGTTTTTGGGGCGCGCGGGGAAGGTCACCGCGCTCCTCAAAGGCATGAAGGACGTCGCCGCAGAGCTTCGCCCCGCCTTCGGCAAGCGCGTGAACGCGCTGCGCGAACGGCTGGAAGAGATCTTCGAGGGGCTGGAAGCGCGCGCAAAGGAGCGCGAGATGCGCGAACGGCTCGCGAGCGAATCGGTAGACGTCACGATGCCGGGGCGCCGCAGCGCGCAGGGCGCTCTTCACCCCGTAACGCTCGTGAAGAACCAGCTCATCGATATCTTTGCGGGCATGGGGTTCGAGATCTTTGAAGGCCCCGAGATCGAGAACGAATATTATAATTTTACGGCGCTCAACACGCCCGCCGATCATCCCGCGCGCGACATGCAGGATACCTTCTATATTTCCGACGGATTTCTTCTCCGCACGCAGACGAGCGCGGGGCAGATCAGGCTCATGGAGAAGAAGAGGCCGCCCATCAAGATGCTCTCGCCTGGGCGCGTTTTCCGTTCGGACGACGACGCCACGCACTCCCCGATGTTCCACCAGATGGAAGGGCTTGTCGTGGATAAGGGCGTCACGCTGTGCGATCTTCAAGGCATGCTCGACGAATTTGCCCGTACCATGTTCGCGGAGACGAGCAAAACGCGCCTTCGTCCCTCCTATTTCCCGTTCACAGAACCCTCCGTGGAAGTGGATGTGAGCTGTGCGGCGTGCGGCGGCAAGGGCTGCCCGCTCTGCAAGGGGACGGGCTGGATCGAAGTGCTGGGCGCGGGCGTCGTCAACCGCCGCGTCTTGGAGAACTGCGGCGTCGATCCCGACGAATACTCGGGCTTTGCGTTCGGCATGGGGATCGAGCGTATCGCGATGCTGAAATACGGAATAGGCAACATCAAACTGCTCACCGAAAACGACGTTCGGTTCTTGGAGCAGTTCAAAGGGTGATTGGGGGTGCGCCGCCCGAATTCCCATAAAGATACAAGGAGTGACTATGAAGATACCTTTTTCTTGGTTGAAGGAATATGTGAAGATCGACGTCTCCGCCGAAGAACTCGAAGAGAAGCTCTTTTCCTGCGGCTTCGAGGTCGAAGAGCTTGTCTACCTCGGCAAGAATGTCGAAAACGTCGTGACCTGCAAGATCGCATCGTGCGAAAAGCACCCCGACGCGGATAAACTCACCGTGTGCCAAGTGGACTGCGGCGCGCGGGGGACGAGGCAGATCGTCACCGCCGCGACCAACGTCTTTGCGGGCGCCGTCGTCCCCGTCGCGCTCGACGGCGCGACCGTTCTCCACGAGGGCGGCGTGCAGAAGATCAAAACGGGCAAGCTGCGCGGCGTCGTCTCCGAGGGCATGTTCTGCTCGGGGGAAGAGCTTGGGATCAACGACGATTTTTATGAGGGAGCCGAGTTCAACGGCATCCTGATCTTGGACATGGATACCCCGCTCGGCGTGGACATCCGTCCCGTCGTCGGCATCGACGACTATATTTTCGACATCGCGCTGACCGCCAACCGCCCCGACTGCATGAGCGTGTACGGCATGGCGCGCGAAGTCGCGGCAGTTCTCTGCGCCCCTCTTGCCGCCCTCGAAATGGAGCACGGGCGCGCAAAGACGGACGTCGTCATTCCCGTCGAAGTCAAAGAACCCGCGCTCTGCCCGCTCTATGTGGGCAGCTATGTGAAGGACGTGAAGATCGGCAAGTCCCCGCGCTGGCTGCGCCGCCGTCTCGCGCTCATGGGGCTGCGCTCCGTCAACAACGCGGTGGATATCACCAACTACGTTTTGCTCGAAGTGGGGCAGCCCATGCACGCGTTCGACAGGGATTATCTTCGCGGCAGTAAGATCGTCGTCCGCCGCGCCCAAGCGGGGGAGCGCCTTACGACGCTCGATAAAAAGGAGTTCGCGCTCACGCCCGAAAATCTTCTCATCTGCGACGGCGAACGTCCCGTCGCGCTCGCGGGAGTTATGGGAGGGCTGAACAGCGAGATCAAGGAGGATACGCGCGAAATTTTCCTCGAAGCCGCCGTTTTCGCGCGCGACAGCGTGAGAAAGACTTCCCGCGCATTGGGGCAGAGGAGCGATTCCTCGGCGCGCTTTGAGCGGGGCGTGTATGAAATTTTCCCCCGTTGGGGCATGGAACGCGCCCTGCATCTCTTCGAGGAACTCGGTTGCGGTACGCCCACGGAGTACACCTGCGTGGGGAAGTGCGCGCGCCCTTCCGACGGCAAAGAGAGCGCGCCCAAGACGATCGAAACGACCTATGCAAAGCTCGACGCGGTGCTGGGCATCCATGTGCCGAAGGAGGAGGTGAACGGCATTCTGCGGCGGCTCGGCTTCGCCGTCGCGGACGGGGGAGAGACGTTCGCCGTCGAAGTCCCGCTCTGGCGAGGCGACGTCGACGGCTATCCCGATCTTGCCGAAGAGGTCATCAGAATGTACGGCTACGGGCATATTTGCCCCACCTTCCTCAAAACGGCGGCGGTCACGCACGGCGGGCTTACGTCGGCGCAGAAAGAGGAGCTTGCGTTCAAGGAGACGCTGGCGCATGAGGGGTTCTTCGAGGCGTGCAACTATTCCTTTTATTCGCCCAAAGATTTCGATCTTCTTCGCCTTCCCGCCGACGCGCCCGAGCGCAGAGCGGTGAAGATCCTCAACCCGATCGGGGAGGATCTCTCCGTCATGCGCACCATACTTGCGCCGTCCATGATCGCGAACGTAGTGCGCAACGTGCGCCGCGGGAACGACGCGGGCAGGCTGTTCGAGCTTGCAAACATCTATCTCGCCGAGGAGCTTCCGCCCAAGTCTCTTCCCGAGGAGCGCAAACACGCCGTGCTCGCGCTTTGGGGCGAGGGGGACTTCTTCGATCTCAAAGGCGCGGTAGAGGCGATCGGCGAGGCGTTCGGGCTGAAATTCTCCTATGCGCGCACGGAGCGCCCCTTCCTGCACCCGGGGATCGCCGCGGCGGTCACGCTGGAAGGCGGGGAAGCGGGCTGGATCGGCGAACTGCACCCCGCGATCGCGGCGGAGCTTGCCCTCGAAAAGAAGGTGTATCTGTGCGAACTCGACTACGCGCTTCTCTCGCAGAACTTCCGCAAGGGGATCGTCTACACGCCCGTGCCCAAATTCCCCGACGCCGTGCGCGATCTTGCCGTCGTCGTCGCAGAAGAAGTCACATGCGCAGAGCTTGAAAGCTGCATTCTGCGCGCATGCAAGGCGGCGAAGAGGGCGGAGCTGTTCGATGTCTATCGCGACGCGCGCATCGGCGCGGGCAAGAAGAGCGTCGCGCTTCACATCACGTTCTCTGCGGGGATCAACGCCGAAAAGCCGCTCGCACCCGAGACGGTAGACGGTTTCATGAAGAAGATCCTCGGCAATCTGGAACACACCCTCGCCGCAGAATTGAGATAGGGGAAGCCCTACCCCCTTCGGGGGGGAGGGTGGCGCGGCAAAGCCGCGACAGGTGGGGGGCAACCCCTTGTCGCCCCTTATAGGGGAGATGTCGAGGCATAGCCGAGACAGAGGGGTTTAACCCTTTTCCCCGCTTCGCGGGTACTTTCCCTAAAAGTGACAGCGAGAACCCCCATCAGTCACGCAAGCGTGACAGCTTCCCCCGTAGACGGGGGAAGCCCTACCCCCTTCGGGGGGAGGGTGGCGAACGAAGTGAGACGGATGGGGGGCAATTCCATCCGTCCGCGAAAAGCCCCATTTCCCATCGAAAAAAACAAGGGATCGCAAAGTGCGTTTGCGACCCCTTTTCTTATTTTAATCACAGCTCAAACGATCCGCGGCTTGATCTATGCCGCTTTGGTGAGTTTCACGGTGAGCACCGTCATGTCGTCCTCGGCGCGCCCGTCGTAGCGGGAGAGCGCCGTCTTTAAGATCTCTTCCGCGAGGGACTGCGGGTTGAGCGGGTGCAGGCGGGAGAGATAGGCGCACAGTTCGGAGGAGGAGCCGAAGGCGCTCGTCACGCCGTCGCTCATGAAGATGAGAAAATCGTTCGCCTTCATCTCGACGCGCAGCACGGCGGGGTGAACGACTTCCAACGCCCCGATGGGCAGGGATTCTCCTTCGAGCACCTGCAACGTCTCGCCCGAGAGCACGAATCCGACGGGGGAGCCGATCTTCACGATGTCCGCGATCCCCGTGTCGAGGTTGAACGCGGCAAGGTCGAGGCAGGAAAAGGTCTCTTCGGCAGAGAACGCGATGAGGCTGTTCACGGTGCCGAGCACGGTCTCCGAGGGCATTTTCGCCTTATAGAAACTTTCGAGAAGGGAGAGCGTGGTATCGGAGACGGAGCGCGCCTTGTCGCCGCTGCCCATTCCGTCGGAGAGGGCGACGATGAACCGCCGTTCGTCGATTTTGAGAATGGAATGGGTATCGCCGCTCGCCGTCTCTCCCTCTTTGGGGCAGGAAGCGACGCCGAACGACGCGTCGAAATCGGGCTTGCGTTTGAGCACGAAACAGGCGCGTTCGGCGGTGAGGGGGATCTTCTCGGAGAGGGCGAGGGGGACGCCGAGCGCCTTCCCCGCGACGGCGGCGACGCGCTTTCCCTCCGCCTTGCTCTCCAACGTCACCGTGACGGTGAAGTGCGCGCCCTCGCCGTAGAGGAAGATCTCCGAGCTTAAAAGCCCCTCCTTTGCAAGCGCGGCGGCGAGAGTCTGCTCCTCGTCGGAGAAGACGAATTCCTCGCTCTGTTCGAGGGCGATATCCCGCAAGATCTTGCTTACGCCGTGCGCTTGCTGGGCAAGCAGCCGCCTTCCCTCGCGCGCCGATTCCAATTCGAGCGCGGCGCGGCTGTAATCCGCGAGCTGTTTATTGAGCGCGAACAAAAGTCCCGCGGAGTTTTGGCACGATCTCAAAAGCCCCACGGGGATATCGATGAGATTCACCCTTCCCTTCGCCTTGCCGACGGCGATGAGTTTTTCGAGATTTTCGTCCCGCCCGCTCTCCTCGCAGGCACGGCGGTTGGGGCAGCCCGCGCAGAGCGCCGCGAGCACCTTTTCGCGGAGGTTGTCACCCGCGCGATCCTCCGTGCCGATATCGAACGCGCTCTCGATCTCGCGGAAAAGGGAAGAGACCTCGTAGAGCTGTTCGCCCACCGCGCGGCGGCTGCGGTTGACGGCAATGCGCGGCAGGGTGCGCTCGCGGTAGAAAAGCAGCGTTTTTTTCGCGCGGCGGAACAGTTTTTCGGGCAGACAGACGACGAGGACGGCGGGAATGGCGGCGGCGAGCAGCGTCGTCAAGATCTCCGCCACCGAGGAGACGTAAAGCCCCTCGAAGTACATTGCGGCGGCGAACGCGACGGTGAGGGCGAGCGCGGCGGCAGTCTTCCCGTAGGGGATAAAGAGAAGGGCGAAGGAGGCGTAGACGACGTATTCGGCGAGGGGGATCGCGCTTTGCAGGGCGGCGCAGAGGGGAAGAGAGAGCACGGCGGCAAAGGGCACGGCAGCCGCGCCTCTCACGAGCACGACGCCGAACAGGAGCGCGCCGAGGGAGATCGCATAGAAGAAGGGCAGTCCCAGCGCAAACGCCCCGCCCATGCCCGTAAACAGCCACATCAGCGCGACCTCGGCAAGCTCTCCCGAGGAGAGGCGGCAACGGAACGCCCGCCGCAAGAGCGCGTTCAGCCCGCCCTCGAAAAGGAGGGAGGCGAGGGTGAAAAAGCCGCCGATCACGAGTTTTTGAAGGAGGGGCGAGAGGGGCAAAATGGCGTATCCCGCATGCGGGAACAAGAAGAGAAAGGGGAGCTGCGCGGCGAGTGTGTAGAGCGCGCGTTCCACCCCGATACGGCGGCGGAAGCGGCCGTAAAGCGCCGCGACGACGAGAAGAAACGCCCCCTGTATCGCCGCGGAGAGCGAGGCGTACAGCGAGAGCTGCACGGCGGACGCGGCGAGATATTCCGCCGCGAGCACGAAGGGATCCAGCCCGCAATAGATCGCGGCGGCGAAGAGGGCGAAGGAGAGCGGCTCGCGCATGGGCAGGGAGAAATTCAAAAATACCATTGCCGCGCCGATCGCGGCGTACACGAGCGCGGCTTTGAGGTCGAAATGCTTTTTCATATGCCACCTTTTTTCTGCAATTATAAAAAAAAGCGCATATCGTGCGGGCGGGAAATGCGTCTTTCCTTGTCGAATAAGAGAAAAAGCGCAATTTGCGCGATTCTATTGAGAAAAGAGGTCATTCTACTCACAGTAGAGTGCGTAAAAAATGCGTAGAAGGGCAAAAATTTTCCGTGGAAATTCTTCCGCGAAGAGTATCCGCCCCCGCGCGGCGAATAGGTTGCCTGCGGGCGGCGGCTGCGCTATACTCGAAGAAAAGGAGGTTTGCCATGCAGACAACACTTGCCGCCGGCGCAATTCGTCGGCCGATCTATACAAAGGGAGAAGAGATCTTCAACGCCGTTTCCCATATCGTGGGCGGGGCGTTCGGGCTTGCCGCGCTCATCACGCTCTCCGTGCTTGCGAAGAACGCGGTGGGGCTTGCCGCCGTCATCGCGTTCGGGATCAGCGTCATCATCCTCTACACCATGAGCGCGCTCTATCACTTCCTTCCGCAGGGAAGGGCAAAGCGCGTGTTCCGCATCTTCGATCACTGCACCATTTTTCTGCTCATTGCGGGCACCTACACGCCCTGCTGCCTCATTCCGCTCTACGGCACGACGGTGGGCTGGATCGTGTTCGGCGCGGAATGGGCGTGCGCGGTCGGGGGCGTCGTGATGAACGCCATCGCGATGAACAATAAGGTCGTCAAGGGGATCTCGATGGCGCTCTATGTGGTCATGGGGTGGGCGGCGATCGCCTTCATGCCCGCGCTCTATCGCGCCGTGAGCGCGGCGAGCTTCTGGCTGCTCCTTCTCGGCGGGATCGCCTACACCGCGGGGATCGCGTTCTTCGCCTTCGGCAAGCGCGTGCGCTACTTCCACTCCGTGTGGCACCTCTTCGTGCTGCTCGGCACGGCGCTGCAATTTTTGAGCATCCTCTTCATGCTTTGAGCGCCCTTGCGCCGCAACAGCGCCCTTCGGGAAAAATCGGACTTGCAAATACAGAAAAAAGGCATTCGGGAACGTTCCCGAATGCCTTTTCGCGTTTTATTTTTGCTTTGAGCCGAAGGCCCCGATCTTACTTCTTCACGATGGTTTGAAGCACGGTCTCGGGCGCCTGTTCGTATCTCGCGAACTCCTGCGAGAATCTTCCGCGGCCCTGCGTCATGGAGCGGAGGCTCGTCGCATAGGTGAGGATCTCGCCCTCGGGCGCTTCCGCGGTGATGACCTGCAAGCCGTCTACGGTGTCCATGCCGATGATGCGGCCGCGGCGCTTGTTGAGATCGCCCATGATGTCGCCCACATACTGTTCGGGCACGACGATCTTCATGGAGCAGATGGGTTCGAGAAGAATGGGCTTCGCGCGCGGGATACCGTCCTCATATGCGAGGCGGGCGGCGGAGACGAAGGCGACTTCTTTACTATCTACGGGGTGAGACTTCCCGTCGAACAGGGTGGCTTTGAGGTTGACCATCGGGTATCCCGCGAGCACGCCCTTCTGAATGGCTTCGCGCAGACCCTTTTCCACGGCGGGGATGAAGTTCTTGGGCACCGAACCGCCGACGGTCGCGTCGACGAATTCAAACACGCCGTCCGCCGCGCCCGGCTCGAAGCGGATATTGACGACGCCGAACTGCCCCGCGCCGCCCGACTGCTTCTTGTGCTTGCCCTCTGCCTCCGACTTGGAGAGAATGGATTCGCGGTAGGCGACGATGGGGGTGGTGAACTCCGCGTCTGCGCCGAATTTGGTCTTTAACTTCTTCTTGATGATTTCGAGCTGTACCTCGCCCTGTCCGCAGACGAGCGTCTCGCCCGTCTCCGTATTCTTGCGGACTTGAAATCCCTTGTCCTCGTCGGCAAGGCGGTTGAGGCCGCCGAACACCTTGTCCTCCGTTCCGCGCACGGCGGCGGAGACCGCCAGAGAGAGCACGGGTTCGGGGAAGACGATGGGCTTGAAGCAAACGGGGGCGTTCACGTCGCACAGCGTGTCGCTCGTGCCCGTGTTGGCGAGCTTGGAGACCGCGCCGAGATCGCCCGCGACGAGTTCGCTGACGGGTTCCAGCTTCTTCCCGCGCACGAGGAAGAGGGAGTTGATGCGCTCCGTCGCGCCCGAGTTGGGGTTGAGAACGTCCGTTCCCGTCTTCAACACGCCGCGGTTGATGCGCAAATAGTTCATTCTGCCCACGAAGGGGTCGACTGCCGTCTTAAAGACTTGCGCGGCGAGGGGCGCGTTCTTCTCGCACGCCACGAGGGTCTCGCCGTTGGTTTTGAGGTCGGTCGCGGCGATGCCCGCGCGCTCTGCGGCCTGCGGCATGTATTCCACGATCTCGTCCATGAGGTTGATCACGCCCTTATTGAGAAGGGCGCTGCCCGCGAGGACGGGAATGACGCTGATGCTCTGAATGCCCTTGCGAAGCCCCGCGACGGTATCCTCCGCCGAGAGCGTGCCCTCTTCGAAGTATTTATCGAGGAGCGCCTCGTCGTTTTCGGCGGCGACTTCTTGCAGTGCGGCCTGCATCTCTTCCAGCTCGCCCGTATAGGCGGCGGGAACGGCGATCTCCTCCGCGCCGTTCGAGAATTTATATGCCTTGCCCGTGATGACGTTGATATAGCCCGTCATCTTTTCAGCTTCCACGATGGGGATCTGAATGGGCGCGATCTTGCCCTTATATTTCTCCTGCAACGCCGCCACCGTGCCGCGGTAGTCGGCATTTTCCTTGTCCATTCCGTTGATGAAGACGACGAGCGGCTTTTTCGCTTTGAGGCAGGCGTCGATGGCTTTCTCCGCCCCGACCGTCACCGTGCCCGAGGCGCCCGCCACGACAAGCGCAGACCCTGCGGCGCAGAGCGCGGAATTGAATTCGCCCTCGAAATCGTAGAACCCCGGGACGTCGAGAAGGTTGAGTTTCACATCTTTCCAAACGCAGTATGCGAGCGCGAGAGAGATAGAAGTTTTTCTCGCGATCTCCTGTTCGTCGAAGTCGCAGACGGTGGTGCCGTTTTCGATCTTGCCCATGCGCTCTATGGCGCCGGCATTGTAGAGGATCGCTTCGCAGAGGGTGGTTTTACCTTCGCCGCTGTGCCCGACGACGGCAAGGTTGCGGATATTCTTCGCAGAAAGTTCCATGTTGTTCTCCCGAGATGAAATTACGGGCGGACCCGCATAAAATCATTATACAAACAAATCCAATAAAAATCAAGGGGGGAAGGGAAAATAATTACAAATTTTGTGTAAAAACCCCAAATAAAATGTTGCAAACGGCGCATTTTCGGGGCGGGAAGGGGAGAAAAACGCGGGGCGCGCCGCTATCCGCACAAAAGTTCCATAAAATGTGAATAGCAAACAGTTTCCGTATTTTTATAACATTTTCCGAATATATTCAAAAGATTTTTGAAAAAATACAGAAAAATTCATAAAATTTTTTTAACAAAAGGCGTATTTTTGTTGACACGGCAGGCGCAAACCGCTATACTTTATTATATAATTCACTTTATTTCTGTTGCGATTCGGAAGCGACCCGCCAAAGAGCGATCTTGAAACGGGTTGAAATTTTATAAATCCAAATAAGGAGAAAGAACCATGAAAAAACGCAGCCTTATTACGTTACTCGTCTCGCTTGCGTTTACGGCATGCACGGTGTGCGCGCTTGCGGCATGCGGAAGCGACGAAAAAAAGCCCGTAACGTACACCGTCACCTATTCGCTCGGCGATTACGACGGCACAGGAACGGCTCCCGCCTCGCAGACCGCGGAGGAAAATACAAAGATCACCCTTCCCGCAGTGGGCGTGACGTGGACGGATCACACTTTCCTCGGCTGGAAGGATTCGGCGGACGGCAACGCGCTCGCCGCGGGTACAGAGTACACCGTGACGGCAGACGTCACCTTCACCGCTTCGTGGAGAGACGATACTCCCTTGACCCCTCCCGCAGATCTTACCAATACGGTTTGGGTGGGCACGGACGAAGAGGATATCGACTACGAGCTTTCCTTCGACGGGACTTCCGTCACGTTCACGGTGGCGGGCGAGCCGCATACCGGCACCGTCTC
Organism: uncultured Clostridia bacterium; assembly: GCA_947629485.1. Lineage (GTDB taxonomy): Bacteria > Bacillota > Clostridia > Christensenellales > Borkfalkiaceae > Gallimonas. The sequence goes on along the minus strand of CANRDX010000017.1, from coordinate 21,238 downwards.
GTCTTATGTTCTGGACGCGGACGGCAACGGCATTCTGACCGTCTCGTTCGGTGAGGACAACGATTTCACGTTCGGGTATGTCGCGGAGACGAGCACAGTCTATTATCTCGTCGCCGGCGAACCCATCGCGGAGCTTACCCCCAAGACCGAAGGTATCACCCTTCCCACGGGGATCGACGGCACGTGGACGGCGACCGAGGACGGCGAAACGTCCACCCTCGTATTCGACGGACTTGACGTCACTTATGCGACGAGCGCGGGCACCGCGCACGGCACAGTGACGGCATACGACGCCGCGACGAACAAAATCACCGTCAGCATTTTGAGCGGCTCCGATCTGGAACTCACCTACGACGCGGCGGCGGGCACGCTCACCGATCAGTGGGAATGCGTCTACACAAAACCCGCCCCGATCACCCTTCCTGCCGAGCTTGTCGGCACATGGACGGCGACGGACGCAGGCGAGACCGTCACCCTCGTGTTCGACGGGCTTGACATCACCTACATGACGAGCGGCGGCACCTCGAACGGCACGGTGACGGCGTACGACGATACGACGCATACGCTCACCGTCACCGTTTCGGGGATGACAGACAAGACTTTTGTGTTCGATCCCGATGCAAAGACGCTCTCCGAGACCTTCGACGAAGGCGATCCCCTCGTATTCCGCCCCGCGACCGCTCTCGATCTCTCCGACTTTGTGGGTACGTGGATCGATACAAGCGAAGGATATTACAAGGTCGTTGTCACGGCGGATACGCTCACCTATTACGAGGGCGAAGATAGCTTTGTCGGTTCCGAACTCTCGATCGACAGCGACGGGATCCTTCACTTCACCTATGTAGAGGTTCTGCTCGGCGACGAAACCACCTATCACTATGGGCTGGCCATCAAAGACGCGACCACGCTCACTCTGCTCAATCTCGATTATGAAGGCAGCAGCCACGGTTATCTCGATATCGAAGACCTTGCGTTGAACGGCAGCGGCGGCGACGTCGGCGAAGTCACGCTTCCTTCCGAACTCATCGATACATGGGTCGGCGGGGACGAAGATTATCCTATCTCGGTCGTGATCGGCGAGGATTCTGCGACCATTACGGTATCGACGGTCTCGATGGACGGCACCTACGACTCCTACGACAGCGAGACGGGCGCTCTCGTCATCGACGTCGACGGCGACAAATATAACTTCACCTATAACGCCGCAGCGGATACCCTTACCTATCATCCCACTGCGGACGACGACGCGGAGGACGACGTCGTGCTCGTCAAGGGCTTCCTGCTTCCCGCAGGGCTTACCGATTTTGAATGGGCGGGAACGGACAGCGAAGGCAATTCCTATGAGCTTTCCTTCGATGGCAAGAGCGTGACGTTCGCAATGGCGGGCATGTCGCAGACCGGTACCGTGACGTCGTATACCGTGGATGAATTCGGCAACGGCACATTTACCGTCATGTTCGAGGGCGACAACGAGTTTACCTTCGGCTATACTGAGGAATTGGAAGAAGTCTATTATCTCTACGACGGCGAACCTATGGCGACGTTGACGCACAAAATGGGGGGCGATCTCGGCCTTCCCGCGGAGCTTGACGGCATCTGGACGGGGACCGACAGCGGCGAAACGTTCACCCTTGTATTCGAGGGGATCAACGTCACTTATACGACGAGCGGCGGTACCATGCACGGCACAGTGACGGCGTACGACGCTGCGACGAACCAAATCACCGTCGGTAATTTTGGCGGCATCGCCGATCTGAAACTCACCTACGACGCGAAGGCGGGCACGCTCACCGATCAGTGGGATTGCGTGTATACAAAATCTTCCGAGAGCATCATTCCCGAGGGGCTGAACGGCGTTTGGAAGGCAAATGATAACGGCACACAGCTTGAACTTACGATCGACGGTGAGACCGCGACGTACTCTGTCGACGGCGATTCCTCGCCCGCCCAAATCAAGGATTACGACCCGGATACCAATACCTTCACGCTCGATGTAAGCGGCGCTCAGAGCCATACGTTCACCTACGACGAACAGGCGGGTTCGCTGACGGATAATTGGGACTGCGTCTTCACGAAAGACGGCAGCGACGTGGGCGGAGGCGGAGACGGAGAGTATACCGTCTACACGTTCGTCGGTTCGTATTACACTTTCAGCGGCAGCATCTCCAAGATCGTCATCGATACGACGACCAACACGATCACCGTCGACGACAAAACGCCCTTTGTTGCCGAGTATACGGATGGCGTCTGGACGCTTCCCAAAGCTCAGATAAAGGTCGCCACCCTCTATGTGAAGATCTCCGAAGACAAGAAGACCCTTGAACTTTATGACTCTGCGGATTGTTCCGCGGAATCGCTTTGCGCGACGTTCGATTTCTCCGCGGGAAATTAAGCCCGCATAAACGGGGAATAAAAGCGTAAACTGATAGTCGGTGGGGGGGGATCCCCCCCCCCGCATGCGGCGCTCTGCGGCGCCAAACCGCAGCGCGCCGTACTCTATTATTTTTAGGAGAAAGAAAAAATGAAAAAAAGCGGCTTGATCTCGCTCTTCCTTTCGCTTACGTTTACGGCGTGCACGGTGTGCGCGCTCGCGGCGTGCGGAAGCGACGACAACAAAGAACCCGTAACATACACCGTCACCTATTCGCTCGGCGATTACGACGGCACGGGTTCGGCTCCCGCCGCGCAGACTGCGGAGGAAAATACAAAGATCACCCTTCCCGCAGTGGGCGTGACGTGGACGGACCACACCTTCCTCGGCTGGAAGGATTCGGCGGACGGCAACGCGCTCGCCGCGGGTACGGAGTACACCGTGACGGCGAACGTCACCCTCACCGCTTCGTGGGAGAAGAATGCGCCCGAGCCTGACGGCTCCCTCGCGCACCCCTATGTGCTCGATACGTTTGCGGGCGCGCATGAATTTGTGCTTCCCGACTCCACCTCCGACGCGAGTGCGAGCATCTTCTGCCTCTACACGGCGGAAAAGACGGCGATCTACTCCGTCTCGGCGACGCTCAACGGGGCTGCGTTCAGCGATCTCAACCTCATCATCGCCGAAAGCGACGACGTCTTGAACGGCACCGTCGCCGTTTGGGATAAGAAGAGCGATTCCTATGACTTCCCGCTCTTCGAGGGGACGACGTATCGCATCCAGCTCGGCGATCACAGCGCGGCGGGAACGGGCGGCACGCTCGTGTTCACCGCCACCGAGAAGGCGTTCTCGATCATCACGGCGTATCAGGACGAATTTTCCAACACGGGCTATGCGGCGGTGATCGATAGCACGTCGATCACCATCAACGATATCCCCGCGACGGATATCTATCTCGCCCCGAGAAACGACGGCTACACCTTCCAATGGGACGGCAAAGATTGTCTTTTGAGCCTTGCAAAGACGCAGATGGGCGGCTATACCGACGAGATGCTGTTCATCTTCGGCGACGGCGAAGAGGATTCGATCACGCTGTATCGCGACGGAAACATTCCCGCACCCGATATCGGCAGCGAGGAGACGCCCGAGGAGATCGCCCAGAGCGAGCTTGCGAAGGCGTGGGATGTTTCCCTCTCTATGGGGCCGCATTTCTATACCTTCACCGCCGATGAGGATAAGACGTACACGCTCACGACCGACGTCGATTACCTCACCTTCGTGCTTACCGACGCAAACGGCAAGAAGCTCGTGAATTGGAACGACAGTCTCTCCGTGAAGGAGGCAGTCTTTGCAGTCAAGGCTGACGTGACCTATTCGTTCTATGTCTCGGACAGCGAGGCGGAATTCACCTATCGCAACGCGCAGTTTACGATCGTCGAGGGCGGTGAAATTGTTGTCGCCGATCCCATTCCCGAGGAGATCCTGAACATCGAATGGGCGGGGCAGGCCGCGGGCAACAGCATTTCGCTCACCGCCTCCACCGTCTCCGTGACGGTCGTGAAAAGCCCCTTCACCTTCCATTATAGCGGCGACGTCGTCTCCGTGGAACAGACTGCCACGGGCTACGATATCACCTTCGATTATGACGGCACGAAGTACACGCTCTCCTACGACAGCACGGCAAAGACGCTCAACTTCATCACGGCGGGCGGGACGTACCTGTTCGTGGAAAAGGCGTCGGAGGGCGGCTGGGAAGGCGCTCTTCCCGCGAAATGGAACGGGACATGGACGTCGCAGGCGGGCACGATCGCGATCGACGGCAACGACATCACCGTGACCGTGGGCGACCTTGACGGCGTGAAAGTGACGATCACGGCGTACGACGCCGCGACCGAGACCATCTCCTTCAAGACGGAGGGGGGTGCCTCGGGGACGATCCAAAACGCGTTCTCTTGGGCAGTGGGCGGCGATACGATCGACGCGATCAACATCGTTATCTCGGGCACCACGTACAGCAATTTCAGAAAGTGATCGACTCGTTAAAATGAAGTTTCGATGAAGTTTTGCCCGCCCCCGTTCACGGAGGCGGGCTTAATTTTGCCGCGACAGGGGGGGCAGCAAGGCGACCTGCCCCCGTTTACGGGGGCGGGTGGCACGGCTTTGCCGTGACAGGTGGGGGTTTTCTTTAATAACGTCATGTTGCCCCGCCCTTCGACGACGATCAGAACGTGCGGGCGGGGCGAACCCTTCGGGTTCTCGCCCCTTCAATCATGCGAACTCCCCGAGCGACAGAAGTCGCTCGGGGAGTTTGGTGTACCCGCCGGGGCTCGAACCCGGAGTCGATGGCGTCGGAGGCCATAATGTTATCCAATTACACTACGAGTACATGTTTTCAACAGTCCACATTATACCATAACTTTCCGAAAAATGCTTTATATTTTTGCGCGAATATGGTAAAATGGAAGAAAATTTTTGCGGAGGCGCGAAATGTCTTGTAAAACGGTCGTCGTGGGAATGAGCGGGGGTGTAGATAGCTCCGTCGCGGCGCTGCTTTTGAAGGAGCAGGGCTATCGCGTCGTCGGCCTCTTCATGAAAAATTGGGAGGAAGAGGGGGAGAACGGCGCCTGCACCGCGGAGGATGACTTCGAGGACGTGAAGCGCGTCTCCGACCTCATCGGCATACCCTATTACAGCGTGAATTTCTCGAAAGAGTATATGGAGCGCGTCTTTTCCTACTTCCTTTCCGAGTACAGGGCGGGCAGAACGCCCAACCCCGACGTTTTATGCAACCGCGAGATCAAATTCGGCCCCTTCAAGGAGTACGCGGCAGCGCTGGGCGCCGACTTCATCGCAACGGGGCATTATTGCGGGATCTCGCACGAACAGGGCGTGCATCGCCTTTTGAAGGCGCGCGATCGGGCGAAGGATCAGACGTATTTTCTCAATCAACTCTCCCAACCGCAGCTCGAAAACGTGCTCTTCCCCCTTGCCGATCTCGAAAAGAGCGAGGTGCGCGCGATCGCCGAACGGCACGGCCTTTCGACGGCGAAAAAGAAGGATTCGACGGGCGTTTGCTTTATCGGGGAGCGCAACTTCCGCAAGTTTTTGCGCGAGTATCTTCCCGCTCAACCGGGCAAGATCTTGTCCCTTGCGGGCGAAGAGGTGGGCGAGCACATCGGGCTTATGTATTACACGCTCGGCCAGCGCAGGGGGCTTGACCTCGGCGGGAAAAAGGGCGAGGACGGCAGGTGGTTCGTCGTAAAAAAGGATCTCGAAAAGAATATTTTATATGTCTCCCACGGCGACGAGACGCCGCTCCTTTCGCACTCGTGTTTGGTGAGCGGAATGAATTATATCCCCACCATGCCCGAGGAAGAGGTGTTCGATTGCACGGCGAAGTTCCGCTATCGGCAGGAGGAACAGCGCGTACGCGTGCATAGGTTGGGAAAAAATCGGGCGGAGATCTTCTTCTATGACCCCCAGCGCGCCGTCACAGAAGGGCAATTTGCCGTTTTGTACGACGAAAAGCAGTGCCTCGGCGGGGGCGTGATCGAAAGGGCAGACCCATGACCGACTTCTTTCAAAACAAATCGCCCGTCATCGAACGGCTGAAAACATACGGATTTTCCGAACAAGACGGCATATTGGCATACCATGTCCGCATTTTAGAGGGCGAATTTGAGCTTACCGTCAATATTCTTCCGACGGGCGAGGTAAAGACGCGGCTCTTGGAGTGCGAGCTTGGCGAACCCTATACCCTGCACCTCGTGGAGGAGGCGGGCGGCGAGTTCGTGGGACGCGTCCGCGCCGCATATGAGGCGGCGCTCGAAGATATCGCCGCGCACTGCTTCGAGGGTGCGTTTTTCAAACAGCCGCAGACGGAGCGGCTCCTCGCCTATGCCCGCGAAAAATACGGGAGCGATCCCGAATATCTCTGGGAAAAATCCCCCGATAACGCAGTCTTACGCCGCAAAGATACGGGCAAATGGTACGCCGCCGTTCTCACCGCGAGAAAGAAAAGCCTCTCTCTTGCGGGCGAGGGGAAGGTGGAGATCGTAGACCTTCGCGCTGACCCAGCGGAGCTTTCCGCCCTTTTGGACGGGGAGCGCATCCTTCCCGGCTGGCACATGAACAAGAAACATTGGATCTCCGTCCCCCTCGACGGCCGCGTTCCCTTTGAAGAGGTTGCTTCGCTTTTGGATAAGAGTTTTTTGTTGGCAAAGTGATGCCCCCTCCGAGGGGGAAAGTATAACAAGGCTTCCCCCGTTTACGGGGGAAGCTGTCACGTTAGTGACTGATGAGGGAGAAAGAGCTGCCCCCTTTGAAGGGGCGGCTCCGCCGTTAGACGGTGGTGGGGGTTGACTACCAATTACGTCATACTGAGCGTAGCGTAGCGAAGTCGAAGTATCACCGCAGTCTTAAAAATAAGGTGATGTTTCGACTACGGCTTCGCCTCCGCTACTTCGTCGCTGCGCTCCTCGTGCCGCCCTTCGACAACATAGAACGTGCGGGCGGGGCAAGGGGACGAATGAAAATGCGCGACGAGGCAACGCCTTCAATAATCCGTCCTTCCGATAAGATAGTCCACGGAGACATGGAGATAAGTCGCAACCTTCATCACGCTCAATAGGTCTGGGGTCGCGCCTTTCGACCATTTCGTAAAATACATATCCTTGATTTCCGTATCCTTTACGATACGGTAGCGCGACACTCCCTGCTCCGCCATGACTTTGCGCAAATTTTCATAGAATGGAGGAAGCTCGCGCGGCGTTACCTCATGGTCTACCTCAGACATGCCTGCCAGATAATCGATAGAGCATGCAAAAAAGTCGGCAATTTTCACAGCGTTTGAAAGAGAAATGAGCGATTCGCCTTTCAGCCACATTGCAACGGATGTGAAATGCACGCCAATCTTTTCTGCCAAATCGCGCGTTTTCATTTGCCCCGCGTCAAACATCAACTCCTTCAAGCGTTCGGGGAACAATGCTAAATTCGACATAAGAACTCCTTTTTCGACAATAAATTATCCCACCTTCACACTCATTTTCCTTGCTATGTATGGCGAGGTTGGGTTATAATATTGTCAAAAAGGAGGAAGCTGTCACGTTAGTGACTGATGGGGTTTTTGCTGTCTCTTTTAGGAAAAGTACCCACGCAGTGGGGGAAAGGGTTTTAACCCCTCTGTCACTTCGTGCCATCTCCCCTTACAGGGGCGACAAGGAGCGCCCCCACCTGCCTCGCTACGCTCGCCACCCTCCCCCTCGCAAGCGAAGGGTAGGGCTTGCTTGGAGCGTCTTTCCGAAAGGCCTCATCCGAAGAATTTTTTGATGATCTCCGCGATCTTGCTCTTATACACAACGTTTCCGTTCCCGCTTGTAAAGCACAGCGGGGGATAGACGACGCACCACCAATTATCTCCCTTGCCCGAGCCGAGTTCTAAAATGAGCGCGTCGTATACGCCTGCGTCGAGCGTCACGCCGTCGTAGACGCGGGTGGGGAAATCCTCTTTCCTGAGCGAAGCCCTCGCGCCGTAGTCAAACCCGTTCGCGCGAAGGACGCTTTCGGCGACCGATTCGATCTTTCCGAGCGCGCTCTCCGTCTTTTGCATCGCCTCTTCCTTGCTCTCGCAGGAGGCGACGAGGGGGGTGAGAAACTCCACCACCTTATCCCGCACCTTATATTTTACCGCTTGCGCCTGCGGTTCGTTGGAATCCGCGCGGATATGCACTCGGAGATACGACGCGGCCTCGTCTGACGTTTTTCCTCCGAAAGTAAACGCAATGCCCGCGATCCCGCCGAGGATCAACAGGGCGATGAGAAATTTTTTCATATCTTCCTCCTGCGCCGTAATGATTGCCTCATGACGGGATTTTTATACTTGCACAGAGGAATTATTTTTTTGTCTTGACTTCCGCGGTGATGTCCGCGCGCAGCGAGGGAAGGAAGCTGTCCTTCCAAAGGGCGTATTTTTTGAGAGAGGAGCGGTAGAGCGTGCGTTTGAGGAAGAAGAGGTCGCTCCCGCTCTGTTTTACGGTGGCGAAGAGATCGGAGATATAGCCCGAAAGGACGGATTCGGCGTTTTCGAGCACATTGTCGGGGACATGGTCGGAGACGACGTCGTCGATGGGCGCAGAGGTGCCGCGGCAGCACAGGCGGACGAGGAGATTGAGCGAGAGTTTCACGACGGGCGCCGGCTCGAATTTCAAAGAGACCCCGCCCTTATTTTCGAGCACGGTGAGCGTGACGGGCTCTTCGCCGTCCTTTGCCGTAAACGTGCCCGAGAACACCTTCCCCAAGAGCAGGCTGTATGCAAAAGTCTGTTCGCGCGGCAAGAGCGCGACCATTTTCCCGCGGGAAAAGATCGCCGTCTCCTCGGCGGAATAGATCTTCTGCTCCTCTTCGCCCGTATTGCCGCCCCCGCTGCCGCCCGCGCCGCTCTGTTCTCCCTTCTGCGTTGCGGAGCGGATAAAGGGGAGGTGGCTGCTCTCGGAGACGCCGAAACAGCCGATGGAAAACTCCCGAAGGGTGGTGGGAAGCACCTTCCCCGACTTCACCGCCGCGTCGGAGAACAGTTTGGTGATCGCAAGCGAAGAGGCGTCGTCGAGCGCGCTCTGCGAGGAGAGCATCTCGCCCGCCTTTCCCTCGCTCACGGCGAGAAGGCAGGAATCGGGCATATATTCGTTGCGGAGAAAGTAGTTGAGGCTGCGCATTACGTCCTCTTCGGCGGCGTCCTCCCCGAGCAGAATGAGGTTGCAGAACACGAATTTCGGCACCCAGCCCGTCTTGGAGTAGATTCGCGTCACGCAGTCCGAGACGGTCGCCCCCTCCGCCTCGATCTCCACGCTCGAAGTGCCGCCCGTCGTCCTGTCGCTGCCTTTGGGGACGGCGATCTGCGCCGTGAGGGAATAGCCGTTCTCCGTTTTGTCGATCGCCGCGGCGAGGATGATCGCCGTCTTTTGGATATCCACAAGCCCGAAATCGTTGGAGAAGAAGGCGAACAGTACGATGATCGCGAGAAGAATGTAGAGTTTCATGGGAACTGTCTTGATGAAGTTACGAAATTTCACGGCGGCGCCTCCTCAACAGCAGACAGAGCACGGGGACGAGCAGGCAGAAGACGGGGAAGATCCACACGACCGTTCCCGAGATCGCGCGTACGACCTCGGTGAAGCGATAGTCGAGTAGATCCGTCAGCGCAAAATAGAGCGCGCAGAGCACGATCCCGAGCGCGGGGCGGAGATATTTTTTCGGCCCCGCCGCCTGCACGATGCAGTCGATCCCCGCCTGAATGGGCAGGGCACAGTAGAACGCCATCACGAGCGCAAGCGTGAAGATGAAGAGATAGTCGATCCTGCCGAGCACGGTGATCCCCGCGAAGTATTTCGAGGTCTTTGTGAAGGCGAAGAGCTGGTTTTGGGAAAGCTCCGCGAAGATGCCGTAGAAGGTGGCGAGGAAGAAGATGACGGCCGCCCCGCCGAGCAGATAGGCGAGCGCGCCCTTTGCCGCCATGCCCTTTTTATATTGGAATTTTCCGAGAAGGGGAAGGAGAAGCGCGGCGTCGAAGAACCAGCTCATCGCGGACATGGTACCCTTCCAAAAGCCCGAACCGCCCGCCGCGCCCACGGGACGGAGGGCGCCGAAGTCTGCCGTTCCCACCGAGAGGAGCATGATGCCGATATACCCCGCGATCGCGAGCGGCGCGATGATATCCCACACCCTTCCCATCGAGGAGAGCGGCTTTGCGCAGAGGTAGACCGCAAAGAGGAAGAAGGGGGAGAAGGCGACGAGAGAGGGGAGGGTATCATAGAACGCGCTCTGCACGAACAGCTTCTGTTCCAAAAGGGGCAGGAGCGCGCTGTAAAAGAGAAAGAGCGAGAAGATCCCGATAAGGATGCTCGCGGCGATCCTGCCGAAGGTGTTTTCCAGCAGTTCGAAAAAATTCATGCCCCGCTTCGCGAGCAGGAGCACGCAGAAGATCGCGCCCGCCTGCACGAGATATTGCAGGGCGGCGGGGAAGAGCAGATCGTTTTTCGCCGAGCTTACGAGCAGCGAAGGCAAATATACGAGTTTTCCCACGGGCGCGACGCATGCGAGAAAGAAATAGAGCTGGCGCGAGGATATCTTGTTCATTTCAACCTCCTTTTGTTGGGACTTTTGAGCGTGCGCGGACGGGTGGGAAGGGAGCCGAGATTATATTTGAACACCGAATCGCGCAGGTCCCTTCCGATCATGGGGGAGAAGGGCGCGAGCAGCGGCGTGCCGAAGTTCTCCGTCGTCACGAGGTAGAAGAGCACGAATCCCGTCACGAGAATGATGCCGTACGTTCCCACGCTGCCCGCCACGAGCAGCATGGCGAGGCGCAGAACGCTCGTCTGTTCGATGAGGTTGGGCACGGCATACAATCCGATGCCCGAGAACGCGATGATGATGATCGCGGGCGTGGAGACAAAGCCCGCCGAGACCGCCGTCTCCCCGAGCACGAGCGCGCCGACGACGGAGAGCGCCATTCCGACGTACTTCGGCATGCGGATGGACGCCTCGTTCAGAACTTCGAGCACGAGCAGCACGAGCAGCATTTCGAGCGAGGGCGAGAAGGGGATATCCCGTATGCTCCCCGCGATGGTCAAGAGCAGTTTTACGGGGAAGAGTTGCAGCTTAAAGAGCTGCCCCGCCACATAAAATGCGGGAAGATAAATGGCGACGATGAGGGCGAAGAGGCGCAAAAGCCGCGTGAACGTCGCGCGGTAGGGGGGCACGAAGTAATCCTCGCTCGATTGGAAATCTTCGATGAGAAGATAGGGCACGGTCAGCGCGATGGGCGAGCCGTCCACGATAAGCCCCACCCTGCCCTCGGCGATCTTCGCGCAGAAGATATCGGGTTTTTCCGTCGTGCCCACCTGTTTCACCAGCGAATAGGGGCGGGAGGAGAGGAAGTGCGTGAGATACGAGGCGTCGGGCACGATGTCGATCTCGATCTCGCCGAGCTTGCGCTTCACCTCCTCCACCGCCTCGGCTTTGGAAGTCCCTTCGAGATAGCAGACGGCGACGAAGGTCTTGGAGCGCCGCCCCACTTCCACCATCTCGATCCGAAGTTCTCCCGTCTTGAAGCGGCGGCGGACAAGCGAGGTGTTCGTCTTGACGTCCTCGATAAATCCCTCCCGCGGCCCCTTTACGGCGACGTCGGTGGAAGGCTCGGAGATCGCGCGCGTGAACACTTTTTTCGTCCCCGCGACGACGCCCTCGTCCATGCCCTCCCAGAGGAGCACGGGGTTGCCCGCGAGTACCTCGGCGGCGAGCTTTTCGAGCGATTTTTCCCGCTTCATCTCGGGGGAAGCGATGTGCTTTCCCACTTCCTCCGCCGTCGGCGGCCCGTCGAAACGGCGGAGCGCCCGCACGACCTGCTCGCCGAGAAGTTCTTTGTCCGTGATGGGATCGGCAAAGACGACGGTAAACGTCAGCCCCTTCTCCGTGAGGAATTCAAAGGTGAGGATATCCTCGGCGGGGAGCAGTTTTTTGAGCGCTTCCACGGTCTTTGGCAAGTCATTGGTAACGTTTTTCATAAAAGAAGTATGAAGAGAGCGGGCGGTTTTTATGAGCGCGCAAAAAAATCCCTCCGCCGCGGCGGAGGGATGAAGGAAATTCCGATGTCAGTTTGCGGTGGAGGGAGCGGCCCAGAGCGCGGGCTTTCCCGTTTCGGGATCGAGATGCCAATAGGCGTAGCCGTCCTCGTCCTTCCCGTCTGCGCCCAGCGTTACGTCGGGCTGATCGGCAGAGAAGAGGCAGACGGTGAGCAGCTCGAACGCGTCGCTCTGTTCGGTCGTCGTCGTCCAATCCGTTTCATCGACGACGGAGATGACGACAAGGCTCTCCGAGACGGCAACTTCGTCCCAAGCCGCCTTGTCTCCGTTGAAATAGAGCTTCGCGATGTTGGAGCACTGACGGAACGCGTCGCTCTCGATCGAGGTCAGATCTCCCATGACGGTCACGCTTGTAAGCGCCGAGCATTGGAAGAAGAGCTGATAGCCGAGGGAGGTGACGCCCTCCCCGATGGTCGCGTCCGTCATGGCGCCGCACGCGGCAAAGGCGCGGTCGCCGAGATAGGTAACGCTGTCGGGCACGGTGACCGTCGTCATGTTGTCGCAGCCGAGGAAGGCTTCGCCCGCAATCACGGTCGTTCCTTCTTTCACCGTGTAATCGGCAGGGACGTCGCCCAAAGTCGTCATACGCTTCATCGAGCCGTTGGGTTTTCCGTTCGCCGCGATCAGATAGTTGCCGAGATAGAGGATATTATCCGCGTCCCAATTTTCGGCGGAGGTGTAGAACTTCGTGTTGGTGAACACATCCGCACCGATCGATTGGATGGTGTCGGGGATCTCGATATCCGCCAGCTTGTTGCAGCCGAGGAAGGCTTGGTCGCCGATGGAAATAACGGAATCGGGAAGGGTGATCTTGTTGATCTCCGTGCAGCCGGAGAACGCCTGCCCCGCGACGACGCGGATGCCCTGTCTTACGGTGTAGTGATGATAGGGGTTCCCGTCTGCGTCGGTGCTTTCCTGCACGCCCTCCACCGTGCTCTTGGCGCGGATGAGGTAGTTGCCGATATAGAGCACGTCATGCGCTTCGCCGTCCCACGCTTCCTCGTCGTCGTACATCGCGGTGCCGTTGAAGGCGGAGGAACCGATGTAGGTGATGGTGTCGGGAAGATCGAGATCCGCAAGCGAGGAGCAGTTATTGAACGCCATCGACTCGATGGTAGTCACGGTTTCGGGAACGGTCACGGTCGTGAGCTTCGTGCAGCCGTTGAACATGCTGTTGTAGATCGTCGTGACGCCGTTCGGGATGACGACTTCCACGAGCGAAGAGCAGCCCTCGAAGGCGGAAACGCCGATATCTTCCGCTTCCTCCGGGATATCGACCTCTTTCAGATCGATACAGTTTTCAAAGGCGCTCTCGCCGATCCGCGACACGCTGTCGGGGATCGCGATGTTGGTGAGGCTGCGGCAGAAGAAGAAGGCATACCGTCCGATGCTGTCCAACTCGCTGGTCTGGGCGAACGTGACCTTCGTGAGCGAAGTGCACCAGAAGAAGGCGTAGTTGCCGATCTCCGTCACACTGGCGGGAATGGTGACGCTTTCCAGCGCGCCGCAGTTGTTACTCGCGTTTTTATCGTCCGCCTTGTCGCCGGCGAACGCTTCGTCGCCGATCGCCGTAACGGGAAGTCCCTTGTAGGTCGCGGGGATCGTCACGCTCTTGACCGAACAGTCGCTCACGCCCGTCACGGCATACGAATCCGCGTCGTCGGAAAGCGTGAAGCGCAGGCCGGATGCGGGGTCGGTCTCGCCCGTGCCCGTCGGCCCGGAATTCCCACCGCAAGCGGAGATCCCCAGAGCGAGGCAGACGGTTGCCGCAACGGAAAGTCCCGCGAGTAAGAATTTGTGTTTCATAATTACCTCCCAGAAATTACAGATGTTGCGATCGTGCGCGCAACCGCATAAAATACGCAAAAAGATACACCGAAGCCGCTGTATCGATTTTCTTATGCCGTTGTGCGAATATCATTCTACCATACTCCTGTTTAATTTGCAAGCCGTTTTTGAAAAAATATTGGCAAAATTTGATTGATATTTACATGATAAAAAACCCGCCCCGCCGATCGGCGGGGCGGGAAAGACGGCTTTGTCACTTTTTTTCGGCGGTGCGGAGCGAAACGAGAAACGCCGCGAGAATTTCCGCCGTCGCCGCCAGCTCGATCTCGCCGAGCGGGGGCGACGCGTATTCGTTCAGATGCTCCGCAAAATAGCCGTAAAGTTCTTCGTCTCCCAACTTTTCGCTCTCCTCATAGAGGCGTTTTGCCGCGTTCTTCCGCTCCTTTTCGGGGATACATTCGAGCATGTCCTCGATGGGGGAAGCGGTCTTTTTTCCGCGGAAAAACTGTTCGTAAAAAACGTAGTAGAGGATCGCCGCAATCCCGCATTCCATCCCGCCGTAAAGGGTCTCGACGATCCCTTCGCACAACGGAGCGGCACTCCATGTCGCGAGTGCGCGGTAGAGCGCAAAGAGAACGATCCCGATGAGGAAGGGCAGAAAGACGAAAACTTTTTTGTTGCAGGACTTCATGACCGTCTTTTTGAGCAGCGACGTGAGAAGCGTCACCGCAAGAGCGAGTAAGAGCGCGTCCGCGCGGTAGGTGCGGAGCGCGTCCACGATTTGAATAAACGACATCTTATCACCTCGATCGATACCCGCCGCAAGTCTATTATAAGCTGAGGCGGGTATGTACGGGGCGTTAGACGCCGCAAATTATCCTATGCGCGAAAGAAAAAAGGCGACAATCAAAAAGAGCCGCCCCGCGGCGGCCCTTTCGATGGGTAAGGGTTAAATTTTGCTGTATCCGTAGGAATTGATGAGCGCGTCGATCTTCACGCCCTTGCTGCAAAGGGGGCATTCGCCCGGGCGGTAGGAGGTGTACGCGGGCAGATCTTCCGTCCCGAAGAGCTTCTTCACGGGCACGCCGGGGATCTCGAAGTTCCCTCCGAACACCGTCGCCACGCCGACGGGGTCTCCGTCGTAGTAGCGGATCCCGCGGATGGCGCCGAGCGCGGTGATGCCCGTCGTCACGGTGGCGGCAAGAATGAGCACATGCCTGTCTTTCACATAGGGCATGAGGTTGTCCCGCAGGATCATTTTCTCGTCCGCGGTGAATTCGGGGGAGATGACCGCGATCTCCTGGTTCATGTTCACCCCCGTATTTTTGGAAAACTCCTCCGCGACGAAGGCTCCCACCATCTTCATATGTTCGAGGGTGATGATGGTATCGACGGAGACGGTGGAAAAGCTCTCCGCAAACAGTTTGGCGGCGGCGCGGGCAAGGGTCGCCTCCGTTTTGAGGCGCGTCATATCCACGCAATAGTTGATGTGGGAGTGTTGGGTCACGAAATGCCCCGGCATCACGCGGATGGTCACCTTGTTGTTGCGTTTTGCAAACAGTTCAAATGCGTTGTTTTCCATGTTCAGACCTCCGATTTCCCTTATTGTAGTATAATTTTGCCCGCTTGTAAAGGGAGAAGCGGGAAAAATTTTGCGAGGAAAGGGTTTTTTTCGGAAAAACCTGTTTAGAACGCCGCCTTTTCCGTTATAAGTAAAATGCAAATCATCATGAAGGGACGAAAGGTGAAAAATCAAGGCAAGAGAGAAACCGAACAGAACGCGGCAGCTCCCGAAGTTGTTCCCGAAGCGGCGAACGCCGCGGAGAACGCCGCGCCCGAAGCAGACGCGGCGCCCGATCCCGCAAAGAGCGAGCTTCTCGAAGCGCAAAAGGCGCTCCGCGAGGCGGAGGCGCAGGCGGAGGACTTCAAGCGCAAGTGGTACGCCGTGACCGCGGAATACGAGAACTACCGCCGCCGCACGGCGTCGGAGAGCGCGCGGCGCTATGCGGAGGGGAGGGCAGACGTCGTATCCAAGCTCTTTCCCATCGCGGATAACCTCGGGCGCGCCATCGCAAGCTGCGCCGAGGAGCGCACCAAGAAGGGGATAGAACTCGTCGTGAAGGCGTTCAACAAACTTCTCGAAGAGGAGCACATCTCGGAGATCGACCCCGTGGGCGAGCCGTTCGATGCGAACAAGCATGAGGCGATCATGGCGGTCGATCCCGCGGAAGGCGAGGAGAGCGGAACGGTGCGCGAAGTGTATCTCAAAGGCTATGAACAAAACGGAAAGATCCTCCGCTTCGCGCAGGTCGTCGTGGTAAAGTAGCAAGCCAAAAGGCGGCAAAAAGCGCGGCTCCTGCCCCTCGAAGGGGCGCCGAGGCGCGTTCGGCATAAAATTCAAGAATAAAGAAAGAGGTAAATAAATATGAGTAAGGTAATCGGTATTGATTTGGGCACGACCAATTCGTGCGTCGCAGTCATGGAGGGGGGAGAACCCGTCGTCATCGCCAATGCAGAGGGCAGCAGAACGACGCCCTCCGTCGTCGCGTTCCAAAAGGACGGTTCCCGCGTCGTCGGGCAGGTCGCAAAGCGGCAGGCAGTCGCCAACCCCGATAAGACGGTGATCTCCATCAAGCGCAGGATGGGTTCGGACTACAAAGTGAAGATCGACGAGAAATCGTACTCGCCGCAGGAGATCTCCGCGATGATCCTCTCCAAGTTGAAGGCGGACGCGGAAGCCTATCTCGGCACAAAGGTGGCGGACGCCGTCATCACCTGCCCCGCATATTTCACCGACGCACAGCGTCAGGCGACGAAGGACGCGGGCAAGATCGCAGGCCTCAACGTGCTCCGTATCATCAACGAGCCGACGGCGGCGGCGCTCTCCTACGGGCTTGATAAAGAAAAGGAAAACAGCAAGGTCATGATCTACGACCTCGGCGGCGGCACGTTCGACGTCTCCATTCTCGAAATCTCGGACGGCGTGTTCGAAGTGCTCGCGACCAACGGCAACAACATGCTCGGCGGCGACGACTTCGATAAGCGCCTCATGGACTACATGGTAGAGGAATTCAAGAAGAGCCACGGCGTCGATCTTTCCAAAGATAAGATGGCGATGCAGCGCCTTAAAGAGGCTGCGGAAAAGGCGAAGATCGAGCTTTCGGGCATGACGTCCACCTCCGTCTCCCTGCCCTTCATCTCCATGACGGAAGCAGGCCCCGCCCACCTCGAACTGGAAATCACCCGCCAGAAGTTTGAAGCGCTCATTGCCGACCTCATCGAAAAGACGGCAGAGCCTATGCGCCTTGCCATGCAGGACGCCAAGCTCTCTTACAGCGATATCGACAAGGTGATCCTCGTCGGCGGATCCACCCGCGTTCCCGCCGTCGTCGCGAAGGTGAAGGCGATCACGGGGAAGGAGCCTTTCAAGGGCATCAATCCCGATGAGTGCGTCGCGATCGGCGCAGCCATTCAGGGCGGCGTTTTGACGGGTGAGGTGAAAGACGTCCTTCTTCTCGACGTCATGCCCCTCTCCCTCGGCATCGAGACGCTCGGCGGCGTATTCACCCGCCTCATCGATAGGAACACGACGATCCCCGTCAAGAAGTCGCAGGTATTCTCTACGGCGGCAGACAATCAGACGAGCGTGGAGATCCACATCTTGCAGGGCGAGCGCGAATTCTGCCGCGACAACAAGACGATGGGCAGATTCATGCTCACGGGCATCGCGCCCGCGCCCCGCGGGATCCCGCAGATCGAAGTGACCTTCGATGTAGACGCGAACGGCATCGTGCACGTCGAGGCGAAGGATCTCGGCACGGGCAAGTCCACGGATATCACCATCACGTCGTCCACCAACCTCTCCGAGGACGAGATCAACAAGGCGGTCAAGGAAGCCGAGCAGTACGCCGAAGAGGATAAGAAGAGAAAGCAGAAGGTGGACGCGAAGAACAAGCTCGACGGACTTATCTTCTCCGTGGAGCAGACAATCAAGGATAGCGAAGGCAAGCTCTCCGACGAGGACAAAGCGACGTTGCAGTCGGCGGTGGACGAGGCGAAAAAGGATCTCGAATCGGACGACGAAGAGAAGTACAACGCGGCGTTTGAAGAGCTTTCCAAGAAGATCCAGCCCGTCATCGCCAAGCTCTATCAGCAGAACGCGGCGGGCGGCAACCCCGGCAGCAACCCCGGCGACGAGGAATTTCACCAATAAAAAGCTGTAACTCGCAAATAAGTCGCAAATTTTGTTTTGCTTCGGGTTTACCGCGTCATTCCGACCCCACGTAGTGGGGGAGAGAATCCCCTTAAACGAAGTCCGAACACCGCAAAACAAAACTTTGCGAGGGGTTAGCCCTTCACATCTCTCAACCCCGTCGCCCGCTGAACCTTTCTGTTCTCAAAGTCATTAAGGCAACAGGGCTTGCCAACTTGGGGCGCGCACGGCGGAAGCGAATTCCGCCTAACGCAAAAATTGAGAAAAGGGTTCGCAAATTTTGTTTTGCTTCGGGTTTACCGCGTCATTCCGACCCCACGCAGTGGGGGAGAGAATCCCCTTAAACGAAGTCCGAACACCGCAAAACAAAACTTTGCGAGGGAATAGGGGCAAAAGAAGCCCTACCCCTTTATAAGGGGGCGGGTGTCGAACGAAGTGACAAACACTTGGCGCCCCCTTTGAGGGGTAGCTGTCTGCACAGCAGACTGAGGGGGTGTCATTCTTAATGCGTCGCCCTGAGCGTAGTCGAAGGGTCTGGCGCGCAGCGCAGGGAAACCCTGCTCGCACCGTAATTGGAAAAAGCCGCGGCGATACGTGAGCGGCGAAACGACAAAACAACAAAAGAGGATGGCAGGTCGCATCCTCTTTCGGCATGAAAAAAGGTTCGTAAAAAATGGCAGAAAAGAAGAATTATTACGAGATCCTCGGCGTAAGCAAGGATGCCTCCGACGAGGAGATCAAGGCGGCGTACAAAAAACTCGTCAAGCAATATCACCCCGATCTTCATCCGGGCGATCGGCTTGCCGCGGAAAAATTCAAGGAGATCAACGAGGCGAACGAAGTTCTCTCCGATAAGCAGAAGCGCGCCGCATACGATTACGAGCGCGAGCACCCCGGCATGGGCGGTATGGGCGGCATGGGGGGCGCGGGCTTCGGCGGATTCGGCTTTGGCGACATCTTCGAATCCATCTTTCAGGGCTTCGGCGGCGGCGCGTCCGTTCGGCGTGACAACACGGGCGAGCCGATCCAGATCGATCTCACGCTCTCCTTTATGGACGCCGCGAAGGGCTGCCGCCGCGACATCAGCTATATGCGCAACGAACCCTGCCCCGCCTGCGGCGGAACGGGGGCGAAAAACGGCATGTCCTTCCGCAAATGCGCGCGCTGCGAGGGCAGAGGACAGCTGCGATACACGCAGGAGACGCCCTTCGGAAGAACGGTTCGCGTGGGGGCATGTCCCGAATGCAACGGCAAGGGAAGGGTCATCGTGGAGAAATGCGCCGACTGCAAGGGGCGCGGATATCTCCGCCGCGAGACCAAGCTCACCATCGAAGTCCCCGCGGGGGCGGACACCAATTCCTACAT
This sequence comes from uncultured Clostridia bacterium, assembly GCA_947629485.1. Classification (GTDB taxonomy): domain Bacteria; phylum Bacillota; class Clostridia; order Christensenellales; family Borkfalkiaceae; genus Gallimonas. The sequence goes on along the minus strand of CANRDX010000017.1, from coordinate 1,863 downwards.
CCGCAAGCGCGGCTACGGGCAGGCGGGCACGGACGGCGGCGAGGCGGGCGATCTTATCATCGTCTTTCACGTCGAACCGCACAAGCTCTTTCAGAGGAAGAACCTCGATCTCTACGTCGATCTGCCCATTCCCTTCAAGACGGCGGTCCTCGGCGGCTCGGTGCTCGTTCCCGGGCTGGACGACGCATTTGAATACACGATCCCCGAGGGCACGCAGACGGGCGCCGTCTTTACCGTCCGCGGGAAGGGGATCAAAGCGCGCAACGGCACGGGGAACCTCTATCTGCGCGCCTTTGTGGAGATCCCTTCCCGTCTCACGCGGGAACAGCGGCAGGCGATCGAGGAAGTTCAGCCCTTCGACTTAAAACAGTACGAAAAGTCCAAGAAATATTCCGACGCCCTCAACGCGCTCTACGGCAAGGACGCCTATAAAAAATAAGAAAATTTACCTAAAAAAAGGAGCCGTCTCAAAGCGAGGCGGCTCCTTTTCACTACTTTCTACGTCAGAACGAACATGGTGAGGAAGAGCGCGCCGATGATCCACGTCGAAACGCTGATCTCTTTCACCTTGCCCGTAAAGAGTTTGACGAGGATAAAGGTGAGAATGCCGATGCCGATGCCCTTCGAGATGGAATATCCGAGCACCATGATGACGAAGGTGAGGAAGGCGGCGAGCGCGTCGCAGGGGTCTTTCCAATCGATATCGGTGACGGAAGTCATCATGAGGACGCCCACCCAGATGAGCGCGGCGCCCGTCGCACAGCTCGGAATGAGTTGGGCAATGGGGGAGAGGAACATCGCGATGAGGAAGAGCACGGCGGAAGTCAGCGCGGTGAATCCCGTCTTTCCCCCCGCCACGACGCCCGAAGAGGACTCCGCGCACGTCGTCACGGTAGAAGTCCCCGCGATCGCGCCCACCGTCGCCGCGAGCGCGTTGGAGAGCATCATGCGGTCCATGCGGATGGGGGTGCCGTTTTCGTCGAGAAGCCCGCCCCGCGCGCATGCGCCGTACAGCGTTCCGATCGTATCGAACATGTCGAGCATGCACAGTGAGAGCGCTGCGGTGAAGATGAGCAGGGCGAGCGACCACGCGCCGTGCGCTTCGAGATAGGGGCGGAAATTGAAGCCTTCCGTAAAGACTTTCCCCACCGACTGCGTCCCCCAATCGGAGAACGCGGAGAAGGGATCGGAGATGGAGAACGCCTTGAAGAGGGCCTCGCAGCCCGAGGAGCCGCACGCGTACCCGATGCCCGCGCACGCATAGAACAGCCCCGTACAGCCGAGAATGCCCCACAGGATCGCCCCCTTCATGTTGCGCTTGGACATCACGGCGATCGCCACGACGCCGAGCAGGGCGACGAGGGCGGGGAGAATGCCGATGTAGGAGCCGTCGTTCACCCCCATAAAGGACGCCCCGCCGGGGAGCACGTTGAAGGAGGCAAACGAGACGAGCGTGGAGGGATTCCCCAAGATAACGCCCGCGTTCTGCATTCCGATAAAGGCGATAAACAGCCCGATCCCGACGGGAATGGCGTGGCGGACGGCTTTGGGGATCGCTTCAAAGATCTTTCTGCGCAGTCCCGTCACCGTGAGAATGAGAAAGACGACGCCGTCGATGAGGGTGAACACCATGCAGTTGGCGTACGTCAGCCCCGTCCCCGCGAGGAGGAGATTGTGCACGATGAAGGCGGTGATACCCATGCCCGAGGCCTGCGCGAGGGGCATTTTCGCGACGAACGCCATGATCATCGTCCCCGCGACCGCGCCCACCGCCGTCGCGATGTACGCCGCGCCGTAGCTGACGCCCGTCTTTTCAAACATGCCCGCCGTCACCATGAGGATATAGACCATCGCCATGAAGGT